>PKEU01000025.1 GCA_002919195.1 bacterium | reverse complement strand
CTGGCGCCGACGGCCATGGCCGCGATGATGGAGCCAACATAGGATTCAAACAAGTCCGCGCCCATCCCAGCGACGTCGCCGACGTTATCGCCCACGTTGTCGGCGATCACCGCAGGGTTGCGCGGGTCATCTTCGGGGATGCCCGCTTCGACTTTGCCGACCAAGTCGGCGCCCACGTCCGCCGCCTTGGTGTAGATGCCGCCGCCGACACGGGCAAAAAGGGCGATGGAGCTTGCGCCCAGGCCAAACCCGGTGATGATGTTAAAGCTGTTTGCGTCCGCAGCATCGGCGAACAGGAGGACCATCAGGCCCACGCCCACAACGCCCAGGCCGACGACGGTCATCCCCATGACCGCGCCGCCGGAAAACGCCATGGACAGAGCCTTTCCCCCACCCTCCCGGGCAGCGTTGGCTGTGCGGACATTGGCGCTCGTGGCTGCCTTCATGCCAATAAAGCCCGCCAACGCGGAGGAGAGCGCTCCACAGACGAAAGCGATAGCCGTCTGCGGCTGCATGGTTTCCGGGGACGTCAAGACGCCCACCAACCAGATGACGACGGCAAGGGCGATGACAAAGACGACCAGAGTGCGATACTCTTGCCGCAGAAACGCCATGGCCCCTTCGTGAATCGCCTCGCTGAGCTCGACCATCTTGGGCGTTCCCTGGTCAGCCCGCCTGACTTGCAGGAAAAGGTAAAGAGCAAAGAGCAGCGCGACTCCTCCTACCGCCATCGACCATAATGCAGACGACGTTGTCAGATCCATCTGGAGGGCCTCCCTGTGTGAGTAGGTTCATTGCTCTAGCCGGATCACTCTTTGCGATCCGTTGAAACAAGGAAAGACCCCAGCAAATCTGCTTGGGGTCTTTTCTCTCTCATGTGATGTATGTGAGCGCGATGGAAAGCACCATAAAGAGGACCGCAAATACTGTGGTGGCCCGCTCCATCACCCGGTCAATCCCCCGGGCCTTATCGAAGAAGATCTGCGCTCCACCCCCGATGGAGCCGAGGCCCTCTCCTTTACTTCGTTGCAATAAGACGACCACAATCAAGGAGAGCGACACGAGAAACTGGAGGATGAGCAGCACCGTCCGCATGGGCGCCACCTCCTTTACCAGGCAGATTTCAAAGGCCTCGTAGCTACGCTCATCCTAACATAGGCCCCGGCGGGGTACAATGGACGAACGTCCCCGCCGGGCGTCACTTTCTTCCATGGCCTCTATCCCTAGCGCAGGTTGTAGAAGGCCTTGTGGCCCGGGTAGATGGCCACGTCAGCCAGTTCCGACTCGATGCGGAGGAGCTGGTTGTATTTCGCGACCCGGTCGGTGCGCGAAGGCGCTCCCGTCTTGATCTGGCCCGCGTTGGTCGCGACGGCGATATCGGCAATCGTCACATCTTCGGTCTCGCCCGAGCGGTGCGAGATCACGGCCGTGTAACCTGCCTTTTTCGCCAGCTCGATAGCATCGAGCGTCTCGGTCAACGTGCCGATTTGATTGACTTTAATGAGAATACTATTCGCGACTCCCTCTTCGATTCCTCGTGCCAAGCGCTTGGTGTTGGTGACAAACAAGTCGTCTCCCACCAGCTGCACCCGATCGCCGATGGCTTGCGTGAGAGCCTTCCAATCGTCCCACTCGTCCTCGCTCAGCGGGTCTTCGATGGAGGCGATGGGATACTCCGAGATGAGCTCCCGGTAAAACTCGATCATCTCCTCGGCGGTACGGGTCACCCCTTCGCCCGGGAAATGGTAGCGACCATCGCGAAACAGCTCGGTGGAAGCGACGTCTAGAGCGAGGCGAACATCCTCTCCGGGACGGTATCCGGCGGCCGTAATCGCCTCCATGATCACGTCCAAGGCTTCCCGGTTGGAGCCGAGATCCGGCGCAAAGCCGCCCTCGTCACCCACGCCGGTCGATTTCCCCTTCGCGTTGAGCACCTTTTTGAGGTGGTGGAACACCTCCGCGCCCATCCGCAGGGCCTCCTGAAAGGTGGGGGCCCCGACGGGCATGATCATAAACTCCTGGATATCCACGTTGTTGTCGGCGTGCTTGCCGCCGTTCAAAATGTTCATCATCGGGACAGGAAGCGTCTTGGCGTTGACGCCCCCGATATACTGGTAGAGCGGCAGTCCCAGCGCGTTGGCGGCAGCCTTTGCCGTCGCCAGCGACACGCCCAAAATGGCGTTCGCACCTAGTTTCCCCTTGTTTTCGGTCCCGTCCAGTTCGATCAGCAGCTTGTCCACTCCGGGCTGATCAAAGGCGTCGACACCGTGGAGCTCAGGTGCGATGACTTCATTGACGTTTTCCACGGCTTTGAGGACGCCTTTCCCCAAGTAGCGCTTTTCGTCACCGTCGCGAAGCTCGACAGCCTCAAAGGCGCCCGTCGACGCGCCCGAGGGGACGATGGCCCTTCCCATCGAGCCGTCCTCGAGGATCACTTCGACCTCGACCGTCGGGTTGCCCCGGGAGTCGAGGACTTCGCGACCAAATACGTGTTCAATCAACATCGCTGTCGCCTCCATCTTTACGATCGCACGATCAGGCTTTTCCCGTCCATCTCCGGTGGCGGGGCCACCCCGAGGAGATCGAGCACCGTCGGCGCAAGATCCGCCAACCGCCCATCCCTGAGCCGGACCCCCTCAAGCTCGGAGACCAAGATGCAGGGGACGGGATACATCGTGTGAAAAGTGTGGGGCCCGCCGGTTTCATAGTCGATCATCTGATCGGCGTTGCCGTGATCCGCCGTGACCAAAGCCGCCCCCTTCATCTCCTGGACGGCTTGGATGACTTGCCCGACGCAGGTGTCGACGGTCTCTACGGCTTTCACCGCCGCCTCAAAGACGCCGGTGTGGCCGACCATATCGCAGTTGGCGTAGTTGATGACGACCAACCGGTACTCGCCCGAGCGAATCCCGCGGACGGCTTCATCCGTCACTTCGTACGCGCTCATCTCGGGCTTCAAGTCGTACGTCGCCACCTTGGGCGACGGGATGAGGCGCTGCACCTCGCCGGGGAACGGCTCTTCCCTGCCGCCGTTGAAGAAGTACGTAACGTGGGCGTATTTTTCGGTCTCCGCGATGCGGAGCTGCTTCCACCCTTGCGCCGCGATCACTTCCCCCAGGATGTTGGACATGTCTTGGGGGTAAAAAGCAAAGGGGACGTCGTAGGTGGCGTCGTAGCGCGTCATGCTCGTGAAATGAACCGGGATGTGCCCCTGGGCCCGCGGAAATTCATCAAACCCCGGTTCGATCAGGGCCCGGGTCAGCTGCCGGGCGCGGTCGGCGCGGAAGTTGGCGAAGATGACGCCGTCGCCCGGTTGGATCTGGGCCAGAGGCGCCCCGTCATCGCCGACGATCACGGTCGGCGTGATAAACTCGTCCGTCTCGCCCCGGTCATACGCTTGCCGCACCGCCAAAGAGGCACTGGTGGCCTCGAGACCCCGGCCCAGCGCCACCGCCTCGTACGCCTTTTGGGTCCGGTCCCAGCGGCGGTCGCGGTCCATCGCGAAATAGCGGCCGCTCACCGAGGCGATCTGTCCCAGACCCTGCTCGTTCAGGGTCGCCTCGAGGCCCGCGATATACTGGTGCCCCGACGTGGGCGGCACGTCCCGCCCGTCGGTAAAGGCGTGCACCCACACGCGCTCGACGCCCCGCTTCTTGGCCAGTTGGGCCACGGCTTCGACGATGCGGGTGTGCCCGTGCACACCTCCAGGAGAGACGATTCCCAGGATGTGCAAAGCGGTGCCCCGCTCCCGCACCCCGTCGACCGCTTGGACCAAGGCGGGATTTTCAAAGAAGGAACCATCGTCGATGGCGTCGAGGATGCGGAGCACGTACTGTTTGACGATGCGCCCCGCGCCGATGTTGAGGTGGCCGACATTGGAGTCGCCCATCTGCCCGTCCATCAGCCCCACGTCCCTCCCGCTAGCCGCCAGGCGGCTCATGGGATAGGTGGACATCAGGCGGTCGAGGACGGGGGTCTTGGCATGCGCGACGGCATTGCCGTGGGTCGAAGGGTTTAGGGCCAGGCCGTCCATGATGACCAATACGGCCATGGATGGATAGGTCAAGGCAGGCTGCCTCCTTAGCTTCCCGCTAAAACTTCACGATCTGGGCAAACGTCGACGCGTCCAGGCTCGCCCCGCCGACGAGGGCGCCGTCAATCTCTTCCTCTTGCATGAAGGCGCTGATGTTTTCCGGCTTGACGCTGCCCCCGTACTGGATCCGGATCTCGCGAGCGACGTCCGCCCCCAACGCGGCGGCGATCTCCTCGCGAATCAAGGCCGCCACGCGGTTGGCCTCTTGGCTGGTCGCCGTCTCGCCAGTGCCGATGGCCCAGATGGGCTCGTACGCGATGACGAGATGGGCCGGATCCGCGAGCTCGAGCCCGTCGACGATGGCTCGCACCTCGCGGGAGACCACAGCTTCGGTCTTGCCCTCCTGGCGTTCCTTTAAGGTTTCGCCCACGCAGGCGATGACGCCGATCCCTTTCGCGAGCGCCGCGTCCACTTTGCGCCGCACGTCCTCGTCGGTCTCGTGGAAGTACTCCCGGCGCTCCGAGTGCCCTACGATCACGTAGTGGCATCCCAGATCCTTGAGCATCACGGGCGAGATCTCGCCGGTGTAAGCGCCCTCGTCTTCCCAAAAGACGTCCTGGGCTCCCAATTGGATGCCCGAACCCTTGATCACTTCTGCGACAGGATACAGGGCGGTAAAAGGCGGACAAAGGACCACTTCGATCCCTTTGACCTCATCAGCGACGAGCACTTTGATCTGTTTCGCGAGCCGGACGGCTTCACTTGCCGTCTTGTTCATCTTCCAGTTTCCTGCAATGATCGGTTTCCGCATGGAATAAGCCCCTTCCCTTGTGGCGCTCACGCCTCGCCGGCATCCATGAGCGCGGCGACGCCAGGAAGCTCTTTGCCCTCCAAAAATTCGAGGCTGGCGCCTCCGCCTGTCGAGACATGGCTGATCTTGTCCGCCAAGCCCGCTTGTTGCACCGCGGCGGCGGAGTCACCCCCGCCGACGATGCTGAACGCGCCCGAGTCGGCAACAGCCTGGGCAACGGCCCTGGTGCCGTGGGAGAAGGCGGCGAACTCGAAGACGCCCATGGGACCATTCCAAAGAATGGTCTTGGCACTTTTTACCACTTGGGCGATGGCTTCCCTTGTTCGCGGGCCGATGTCCATCCCTTCCCAGTCAGCAGGGATCGCATCGACCGGCACGACCTGGCTGTTGGCGTCGGGAGCAAAGGAGTCGGCGACGACCACGTCTTCGGGCAGCACTAGGCGGATCTCGCCTTTTTCGGCCCGGGCCAAGAGCTCTTTGGCGTAATCGATCCGGCTTTCGTCGAGCAGGGATTTGCCGATCTCCAAGCCCTTGGCTTTCAGGAAGGTGTACGCCATGCCACCCCCGATCACCAACACGTCCACCTTGGAAACGAGGTTTTCGATCACCCCGATCTTATCGCCCACTTTAGCGCCGCCTAAGATGGCGACAAAGGGCCGGTCGGGAGACTCCAACGCCTTGCCCAGGACCTCCAGCTCCCGCGCCAGCAGCAGGCCCGCGACGGCGGGCAAGTAGTGGGCGACGCCTTCGGTGCTGGCGTGAGCCCGGTGCGCGGCGCCAAAAGCGTCGTTGACGTAGACATCTCCCAAGCGGGCCAGCGCCCGGGCAAATTCAGGGTCGTTGGCCTCCTCTTCAGGGTGAAAACGGAGGTTTTCCAGGAGGAGGAACTCGCCAGGGCCCAGGGCCCGGACGGCCTCCTCCACCTCTTCCCCGATGCAGTCGTCGACTTTACGCACTGGGAGGCCCATAAGCTCACCGAGGCGCGTCGCGACCGGGTCGAGACGCAGCGCCGGATCGGGCCGCCCTTTGGGCCTTCCCAGGTGGGACATTAAGATCACACGGGCGCCTTGCTCTTTCAGGTACTCCAACGTCGGCAGAGAGGCGACGATGCGCGTCTCGTCCGTGATCTTGCCGTCTTCCATCGGCACGTTGAAATCGACCCGGACAAGCACCCGCTTCCCTTTCACGTCGATCTCTTTGACAGTCTTCTTCGTCCTGACTGGTGAGCGCTGTGTCGACATTGCGCCCGCACCCCCTCATGCAATGAACGTGCCGCGACAGTTAGCTCCGGCTGGCCATGTAGCGGATGAGGTCGCCCACCCGGCACGAATACCCCCACTCGTTGTCGTACCAGGCGACCACTTTGGCGAAATCGCCATCGATCACGGTGGTCATCGAGGCATCCACGATGGACGAGTGAGGATCGCCGACGAAGTCTTGCGAGACGAGCGGCTCTTGGGTGTAGCCCAAGATCCCCTTGAGGCTCCCCTCCGACGCCCTCTTGAGCGCGGCGTTGATCTCCTCGGCGGTCGTCGACTTCTTGAGCTGGGCGACGAAGTCGACGATGGAAACATCGGATACCGGCACCCGCATCGCAAAGCCGTCCAGCTTGCCTTTGAGGTGAGGCAAAACCAACCCCACCGCGACGGCCGCGCCCGTGGTGGTGGGAATGATATTGACGGCTGCAGCCCGGGCCCGGCGGAGATCCTTGTGGGGCAGGTCGAGGATCCTTTGATCGTTGGTGTACGCGTGCACCGTGGTCATGAGGCCGCGCACGATGCCAAACTCCTCATCGATCACCTTGGCGACCGGAGCCAGGCAGTTGGTGGTGCAGCTGGCGTTAGAGATGATGTGGTGCTTTTCGGGATCGTACTGCTCGTGGTTGACGCCCATGACGACGGTGAGGTCTTCGTTTTTCGCAGGGGCGCTGATGATCACTTTTTTCGCGCCCGCCTCCAGGTGGGCCGCCGCCTTGGTGCCGTCGGTGAAAAACCCGGTCGACTCCACGACATAATCGACGCCCAGGTCGCCCCAGGGCAGATTGCCCGGTTCGCGCTCGGCCAGCACCTTGATCTCTTTCCCGTCGACGATGATCGCATCGTCCTTAGCCTCGACAGAAAGCGGGAACCTGCCGTGCACCGAGTCGTACTTGAGCAGGTGGGCCAAGGTCCTCGCGTCCGTCAAGTCGTTGATCGCGACAAACTCGATGTCTCCCTGGGAAAACGCGGCGCGAAACACGTTGCGGCCAATGCGGCCAAAACCATTAATTCCCACTCGGATTGCCATCGTTGATTCCTCCTTGAGGTTTCTGTATTAACGCGTGCCGCGCCCGGCACGCTTATCGAGACGCTGGAGCATCTCGCGGGCAGCGCCTTCGTCGGTGATGTAAATGTCTTGGTGGCCAGTGGAAAGGACCGCCAGCGCAGCCTCGGCCTTGGACTTGCCGCCCCCCACGGCGACGACCAACTCCACGTCGGCCAAGTCTTCGAGACGCATGCCGACGCTGCTGGTAGCAAAGACTATCCTTCCGTCGCGGTTGAAGTAGTAACCAAAGGCCTCTCCCACAGCGTGTTCCCGGGCCAGGATTTCTACGTACTCCTGGGGGAGCCCCCGGCGTCTTGCCATCTCTTCCGCGGTGCCGATGCCGTGCAAGACGATGCGGGCGGAACGGATCAAATCGATCAACTCTTTGATTTTAGGCTCCATGGCGATGGTGCTCATCGCCTCTTCGCCGAGGTCGTCCGGAACATGGAGCAGGCGGTACGTCGCTCCCAACCGCTGGGCGATCGCGGCAGCCACGGTGTTGGCCTGCAGCTCCACGTTTTCGCCGAGCCCACCTCGCGCCGGCACGACGGTGATGTCCTTTTCCCCTTGCGCGGTAGGGAGGCTCCGGGCCACCTCGGCCAGGGTGGTGCCGCCGGTCACCGCCAAGATGTCGCCCGATCTCAGTTCCGAATGAAGAAACTCCGCCGTCGCCCGCGCAATCTCCTTTTTGACCGTCTCATCAGCGTCGGAATCGCCCGGCACCACCAAAACCCTTTTGAGACCCAAGCGCTGGGCCAGCTCCCGCTCAAGGTCGGTGAGGCCGTGAAACTCGCGGATGATTTCTTTTAGCTCTTCCAGGATGACAACACCCGCGGGAGAGACCTCCATCCCCGATGCGTCGCAGATCAAAAGGCCCGACTCCCGCAGGAAATCGATCTCCTTCCGCACCATCCGCTCCGGCCAGCCCAGCTTGGCGGCCAGGGCCCGCCGGCCGATGGGCTGGACGAAAAGCACGTTTTGCAGGACAGTATGGCGTCGTTCGACCAGCTCCCCGATCTCGGGAGCGATCTTTCGCAGGACCTGGAGTTGCTTCATGATTCCCCCTAGGCAGGCCACGGGATGGATAATGTCCCGGCTATATCGATCTTCGTCCCTCCAGGACCAAAAAAGAAATCCACCCTGTGGTGTTCCCTAAGGATTTCACCTCGTAGGCAGGATATTCCTTCTTGCCGAGCCGGGTCCCTGCTCGTCAGCCTCCACAAGTTTGCGCGCGTACTCGAGCAAGCGATTCATCCTGTAGTTGACGCCCGACTTGGTCACCTTGGGATGCATCATCTCACCCAGCTCCCGCAAGGAGGCGTACGGGTGCTGCAAACGCAACCGCGCTAAAACCGCAAGGTGCTCGGGCAGCGCGTCAAGGCCCACCCGTTCTTGGAGCAGCCGGATCGCATCGAGCTGCGCGATCGCCGCGTTGACCGTCTTGTCCACGTTGGCCGTCTCGCTGTTGACCAACCGGTTGACCCGGTTGCGCATCCCCTTGACGATCCGGATGTTTTCCACAGCGAAGGTGGCGGCGGAGGCCCCCATCAACTTGAGCGCCTCGACGATCTGCTCGCTCTCTTTCAGGTACACCACGTACGCGCGCTTTCGCCGGCTGAGGCGCCCCTCGAGGCCCAGGGCCTCAAGACACGCCAAAAGCCACTCGGCAGAGCCCTTCTGGTCCAAGGTGATTTCCAGGTGATACTCCTTTTCCGGGGATGCCAGGGAGCCCCGGGAGATAAAAAATCCTCTCAAACTTGCTCGCTGGCAGCAAACTTGCTCGGGAATGCCTACCCCGCCGGGAACGACGTCGCGGATCTTCTCCCAGAGGAGATCCGTGCCGCCCGTCACGTTCACATGAAAGGCCCGGGTTGGTGGCCTCCGCCGGCCTTTGCCGATCGCGAGCGTCACGCGGCACCCGGCGGCACGCAGCAGCCGGTACACTTTGCGAGCCACAGCCGGATGGCCCAAAGCGACTGCGATCCTCCCGGACTTTTCCTCTTGCGAAAAGACGATCCCTTCCGAGCGAAAGACCGCCGCGAGCTCAGCAGCGGCACAACAGCTCTTTTGGGGCATCACCCGGGAAAGCTCGGCTTTCACTTCGCTGGAAAAGGTCACGGCGCTCACCTCGCGACTCGGCCCTGGCCGTTGGCGCTTCTCACACCGGCCGCAGAGAGCGGGTGTGCGCGGCTGAGGATCTCCATCACCACCGCAGCGAGCTTGGCCGGATCGTGCCTGGCCAAATCAGAACGGTCGATGAGGTCGCCGTCCACCACGGTCAAGCCCAGGGCCTCCAGCGCCTCCCTGTCGGCGCTGACAGGGTGTGCCCCTTCTTTACGGTACCGCTCGAGGATCTGCGGCGGAACCTGCGCCTGGTTGACGACGACAAAGTCAATCAGACCGGCACCTGCGTGATCGATGATCGCTTTGACATGGTCGGAGGCCTTAAAGCCGTCTGTCTCGCCCGGCTGCGTCATCACGTTGCAGATGTACACTTTGGGAGCGCTTGAGGCTTTGATCGCATCGGCGATCTCCCGGACGAGCAGATTGGGCATGATGCTGGTAAAGAGGCTTCCAGGGCCCAAGACGATGGCGTGGGCTTCCCGGATGGCTTGCACCGCCTCGGGCAAGGCCGCCGCGTCCGGCGGATCCAGCATCACCCGTTTGATCTTTTTCCCTCGGGAGGGGATGTGGCTTTCGCCCACCACCTCGGAGCCGTCGACAAACTCGGCCTTGAGCACCACCTCTTGCAACGTGCTCGGCAAGACCTTGCCCCGCACCGCCAGCACTTTGCTGGACTCCTTCACCGCCGCTTCAAAATCGCCTGTCACTTCGCACATCGCGGCGATAAACAGATTGCCAAAGCTATGCCCTTTGAGCCCTTCTCCGTCGGTAAAGCGGTACTGAAAAAGGCGCTCCATCAAGGGCTCGGTATCGGCCAAAGCGACCAAGGTGTTGCGGATGTCGCCGGGCGGCGGGATGCCCAGCTCGTTGCGAAGCCTACCCGAGCTTCCCCCGTCGTCGGCCATCGTGACGACCGCGGTGATGTTGCTGGTGTAATCTTTCAATCCCCGGAGCAAAGTGGAAAGCCCCGTGCCTCCTCCCAACACCACCATCCGGGGCCCCCGCTTGAGCTGGCGCTGTTCAAAGACGATGTCGGGCAAGCGGTCGACGTTTTCCCGCAAAAAGATGGCGGCGACGGAGCGAATGGTCTGCCGGATGCCGACGACGACCAGCGCCACCCCCAAAAGGGAGACGACAAGGCCCATGATCATCGAAGCGATTTGAGGCAGGGTGCCAAAGGCTCGAGCGAGGGGGCGGATCACTCCTTGCTGCAGCGCAGCAAAGATCTCGACGCCAAAGGCGATGCTGCACCCGACGGCGACGGCGATCACACCCAAGCCGACCAGGAGCAACCAGCGCTTCACCCCCATGCCGGGGTAAAACCACTTCACCTTGGACAGCAACGCGCGCTCCTCCTCGAGGCTTTCCGAAACTCCTTTAGGTCATCGCTTGAGATGGGCTTTCGTCGGCAACGCGGTGGATATCCCGGTGGTGCACCCGTACCCGGTAACCCAGCTCGCGCAAATACTCGCCGAGTTTCTCGCCGATGGCCACCGACCGGTGCTGGCCCCCGGTACACCCGATCGCAATGACGAGGTGAGACTTCCCTTCGGCCACAAACTGCGGCATAAGAAATCCGATCATGTCAAAGAGCTTCTCTGTATAACGCTGCGTCACCGGCCACCGAAAGACGTATTCCGCGACGGCGCTATCCATCCCCGTCAGGTGGCGGAGTTTATCGACATAATGCGGATTGGGAAGGAAGCGGACGTCAAAGAGCATGTCCGCATCGAGCGGAAGGCCGTATTTGAAACCGAAGCTGACGATTGTCACCCCAAGCGACGCGCCGGACGCGTCCGCGTACGCCCCCTCGATCAACCGGCGCAGCTCTCGGGGCGTCATGTTGGACGTATCGATGATCCGGTGGGCCCGGCCCCGGATCTCTTCGAGGCGCCGGCGCTCCTCGCCGATCGCGCCCACCAGGTCGCCGTCGGGAGCGAGAGGATGGCGGCGCCGGGTTTCTTTGAACCGGCGGACCAGCGTCGCGTCGGAGGCCTCGAGAAAAAGGATCTCGTAACTGTATCCTTGCCTTTCCAGCTCGAGCAGGGCATCTTGCATGCTGTCGAAAAACCTGCCCCCGCGAACGTCGGAGACCAACGCCGCCCTGCTCGCCTTTCCCTCGGAGTGGGAGCAAAGCTCAGCAAACTTGGGGATCAACGCCGGGGGGAGGTTATCGACGCAAAAGTAGCCCAGATCCTCAAAGCAGCGGATCGCTTCGGTCTTGCCTGCCCCCGAAAGCCCCGTGATGATCACCAGCTGGGTGGAGTTCACGGCTTCTCACAACCTTTGAGCTTCACTTCGGCGCTGGAGGTTGATCCCCTCGCGCCGGCGTCCCAAGTCAGCGAACGTTGACAATCTCCCGCCGCGTCAGCCCTGCCGCTCGGGCAAGAAGAGCTGCTTTGCTCACCTCGCCCACCCGGCCCGGCGTGTGGGCGTCGCTGCTCAGGAGAAAGCGCGCTCCCTCTCTCCGGGCAACCTGAAGATATTCGACACTGGTGTGATCGTGCCCGGCGTTGATCTCCATCGCGCAGCCCGTCAACGCGCATGCCCTCGCGAGGGCCCGGGTGTCGATGGGTAAGCGGTAGCCGGGATGGGTGACGGCGTGCACCCGGTTGTATAAGACCGCGTTGACGATGGCGGAGGTGTTTCGCTCGCGGACGTGCCTTCGGCCCCAGCCCGCCCACGCGCCCACGAAGTTTCCCACAACCAGCGAAGCCCCTTTTAGCGCCGGCCTCCAACGGACCCATGGGTGGAGCCCCACGAGGACGATGTCCAGCTTCTCCTGCAGCTCTAACGGGATGTCCAATTGGCCGTCTTCGGAGATCACGTTGGCCTCGGCGCCGAGGAGCACCTCAATACCAGGATACATTTTCCGCGCTGCGTTTACCTCTTGGCGAATCACGTCAAAGGCGGATAACGATGGCACACCGATGTGAAACAGGCTGGCTGGGCCGTGATCCGTGATTGCGACCGCGTGAAGCCCCCGGCGGTGCGCCGCCTCCACGTTATCCACGACGCTGCCCCGCCCGTGGCTGTGACGGGTGTGCGTGTGATAGTCAGCCACGATGGTGTAACCCGCGATCTGCATGCCGCCCCGCTCCAGCCTCCCTACGAGCGAGCATGCCACGCTTCCGCGATCCGAGCCCGCTCTTCGATCTCGCGCATGGCCTGCAAGTACTTGAGGACCGTCAAGATGTACGTGCTGTGCGACCAGGTCAAGGGGGCGACCGAGAGCGGCTCCCCGGTGACGGGATGAAGCTGCTCCGGCATGAGGCCGGATGGCAACGCCCGCTTGGCGCACCACTCGATGATCTCCTTCGGGCGCTTGAGATCAGCCTTGGTCCGCGCGATCGCGATGTACCAATCCGCAAGCCACAGGGTGCAGATAAACCAGGGGTTTCCCGGGACGTCGGCATGGTGGCGCCAGGCGAAGTAGTAATCCCGCTCGTATCTTGCGACGCCGCCCACCGAAGTCTTGACGGTCAGCCCTTCTTCGATCTGCGAGATGGTGCTCTTGACGCGCGGGTCATCCGCGGGTAGGACGCCGAAGGCATGAAGGCCGTAGAGGCTGCTCTCCAAGGTCGTGTCGAGGACGATCTTGCCGTCGACAAACGCCAGGCCCCGGGCGAACCGCTGCAGGTCCTCCACCCAAAGGTGCTGGAGAATCCCGTCTCGCACTTCCCGCGCCGCTCTCTCGTACTTGGCCTGATCGCCCGTTTCGCCAAAGAGCCGGGCAAAGCGGGCCGCCGCCTTGAGCCCGGCCCACACGGCGCTGGCCGTAAAGGTAAAGACGCCCCGCCTTTCCTCCCAAAGATCGTAGCTTTCCAAAGGGAGCCCCGTCTTCCGGTCCCGGTAGCTCACCATAAAGTCCGCGGCGGGCTTAACGAGAGAGCCGTACAACGAGTGGACGAAATCGAGGTCGCGCTCGCGCTCGTAAAAGTGCCAGAGGGCAAAGACGACCAATGCGGTCTCGTCCTCTTGGATCGGAAGCTGGGGGCCGTCCTCCGAAAGCCAAGGATGCCAGCTCGAACCGACTGATCCGTCAGGGTGGTATTTGTGGAGAAGGTATCCCCCTTGGGAGATGCCCCTCCGGCAAAAGTGGTAAAACTCCCGGGTGAGCTCAGAATAGCCCGCTCGGTCCAGCGCGTAGGAGACCAAGGCGCCGTCTCTGGGCCAAACATAGCTGTAGTGATCGCGATTGAAGTGGAGGATGTCGGAGTCGTTGGCGGCGACGATCGCCCCGCCGCGATCGATCTGTGTGCGGATCACCAGCAGGCTCCGCTTGAACAGCTCTGCTGCCTGCGGGCTGAGGTCTTTGAAGTCCCACCTCTTCTTGGCGAGCCAGGAACGCCAATACACCTTCGTGCCCTCGAGCAACCACCCGGCGCCGCTGCGACGCACCTGCCGGTGAAGCGCCCTTACATCCTCCAAGCCCCGCCCCGCAGCGATCCAGTACTCCAGCTCCCGCTCGCCCAGGGGCCCCACCTCGAGTTGAAAACTGATGCACGAATCAACCGAGCCTTGGGCGATGGGGTTTCCCTCCAGCCAACCGTCTTCGGCATCCCTCCATGTCCCTTCGGCGCCCGCAAACCGCTTGGTCCCGTTGGCGTATTGAAAAATGCCTCGATCTTGGGCGAGACCGCTCATCAAAAACCACTTGTCCCGCTTGTAATGGATGATGGCGTCGGCGCCGGGATCGTAGTAGGTGGTGTCGCCGATATCCGACTCGTCAATGCAGAAGTCGTGCGTGAAGAAAAGCCGCACTTCCCGGTGGTGGGGCCGGAGATTGGCGACGCGAATCACCTTGAGATAGAGGTCTTCCCGGTAGTGCACCGCGTCCCGGATGACCAGCTCGATGCCGAGCCGTTCATTGTGAGCGGTCGCATGCCCGATCAAGGTGTCGTCTTCGTAGCCGATCCGCCGCTGCCAGCTCGGCGAGTCGATCCAATCAAACTCGCCGTCGACCCAAACGCCCAAGCTGTTTCTGTGTCCGAGGATGTGGTTGTTCATCCCCACCCGGGGGTAATAAAGGTCCCGCATGTTGAGTTTGTCGTCAAAGTTGACCAACAACCGTCCATTCCCGAGAACGAGCGCACGAGGCAACGCTCCTACCTCCGTCATTGAGCATCCTTCAAGCGCCACGGCGGGCGCCTCCCGGGAATATCCTCTCCCAGCGCAGGACAACCTACCCCTGTCCCCTGGACCACAGCAGCGCGACTTGCCAGTCAAAGGAGTAATCCACGTGCGACACCCAAGCGGTGATCCGTCCCAGCCGCTCAACGACCAACAGGACGCAGCGCGCCTTTTGCCGGCACGTCCGGGCGCCGACAAGGTCCCCGAGCTTCCCGAGAGGTACGGCCGGCCCTGCCTCACATTGATGGTCAAAGATCCCCTCTCCCTTTTTGCCTACTGGGAGCTCACTCCCGAGCTGTCGCCCGCTCCGGACACCCTTTGGCTCGCCGTATATGAAGCCGCGGCCCCTCACGAGCCGTGGCGCCCGCTGGGAGAGCGTTATCCTGTTTCAGACGTCGGTAGGTACCATTTGCGGGTGCCCCATGGGGGCCGCCGTTACGTAGCCCGCTTGGAAAACAGCGCAGGGGAGACGCTGATCGAAAGCAATGTGGTCCTGACGCCTCCCGAAGGCCCCTCGGAAGAAAGCGCGGCTCCTTGGCTCGGCCAAGGCCTGCTCTCTGACTGGCTTCACACCGTGCCCGGCGGTCCCTTCTCGCCCGGGTTTGAAAAAGCAGGTCGAGCCCGATGGCTGACTGTAGGCGCCGGTAGTTCCCCTATGCAGGATGGCGGGCGCCCGCCTTTGCTGGCGGAGCTCAGCGCCCAGTTGATCGTGCGGGGAAAGGCGTCGCCCGGGAGCCGGATCATCGCCCAGGGAAAGCTGGTGCCGGTGGCTCCCGACGGCACTTTTACTATTGAGGCGCAGCTTGCGGGGGATGACCTGGTGCTCGCGATCCGCCTCGAAGACGAGGGCACCGGGAAGGGCTGGGAGAGCTCGCTGATCGCCGTCGAGCGCCGCCCGTGGACGCCGGTTGGCTAACCGGGCCCTTGCAAAACGACCCGAAGGAGGAAAGCCCATGAGCCGTCCCCACGGCGAAGAGAAGGGGTACCTTGCGCTCATCCTCCATGCCCATCTGCCCTTTGTCCGCCACCCTGAAAACCGGCATCACCTGGAGGAACTGTGGCTTTTCGAAGCCATCACCGACACTTACCTGCCGCTGCTCGACCTCATGGAGGGCTGGGTGGAAGACGGCATTCCCTTTCACCTCACCATGTCGATCACCCCGCCGCTGGCCTCGATGCTGGCTGATCCCCTGCTCCAAAGGCGCTACGTCGAACACCTGGAACGGAGCATCGCCTTGGCCCACCGGGAGATGCGCCGGACGCAACATCAGCCCCACGTCCATCGACTGGCCCGCATGTACCGGGATCGTTTCCTCCATGCCCGGAAAGCCTTTCTCCAAAGGTATCGCGCTGATCTCTTAAACGCCTTTTCGCGCTTTCGGGCGCATGGCCTTGAGCTCATCGCCTCGGCGGCCACCCACGCTCTTCTTCCCCTCACCGAGCCGCACATCTCGGCTGCGGCAGCCCAGATCCGAGCCGGCGTCGAGCATCATCGCCAAGTCTTTCGTGAAACGCCTTGCGGCTTTTGGCTCCCCGAGTGCGGCTACTCGCCAAACCTAGATCACCTTTTGGTGAAGGAAGGGATCCGCTACACCATCGTCGACACCCATGGCGTCTTGCACGCGAGGCCACGGCCTCTTTATGCGGTCTATTCGCCGGTCTACACGCCACGAGGCCTCGCCGTCTTTGGCCGAGACGTCGAGACCTCGAAGCAAGTGTGGAGCGCGACCGAAGGATATCCCGGCGATCCCGTCTACCGGGAGTTTTACCGGGATATCGGGTACGATCTTCCGTGGGAGGAGCTTTCTCCTTACTTGCCGTGGGGCGTGCGCACCGACACCGGCTTCAAGTACCACCGCATCACCGGGCGAACCCATCACAAAGAGTTCTACGACCCAGACCTCGCTCAAGAGCGGGCCCGGGAACACGCGCGCAACTTCGTCTTCAACCGGATTCACCAGATCCGCTACTTGGCGCAACACATGGACCGAAAGCCGGTCGTCGTCGCGCCGTACGACGCCGAGCTTTTCGGGCACTGGTGGTTCGAAGGCCCGTGGTTTTTGGACGAAGTCATCCGCCACGTCCACCGAAACCAGCACGAGTTTCGCCTTACCACACCCAAGAAGTATCTGGAGGAGCACCCCACCCACCAGGTCGCCGAGGTCGCCACGTCCACCTGGGGATACATGGGGTACTTTGAAGTGTGGTTGAACGGATCCAATGACTGGATCTACAGGCACCTCCACGAAGCGTCCCGCCGCATGCAAGAGCTTGCCGAAGCCTTTGAGCGTCCGACGCCCATCGAAGAGCGGGCGCTCAACCAGGCGGCAAGGGAGCTGATGCTCGCGCAAAGCTCCGATTGGGCTTTTATCATGAAGACCAATACCGTCGTCGAGTACGCCGTCCGCCGCACCAAAGAACACCTTCACCGGTTCTTTCTCTTGGCGGATCAACTGGAGCTTCGATCGGTGGACGCCAACTTCCTCGCCGCCCTCGAGTCCCGGGACAACCTCTTGCCCTGGGTCGATTATCGCAGTTACCGGTCGGCCCCTGCTCTCCCCACTAGCCGGGGCGAGAGCGCAGGGGCTGCCGGCACCCGCCTCCCAGCTTCAACGACGCTCCCAGCCTTTAGCCGGACGTGATCGCCGACAATCGCCCCCTCCCCCACACGGGAGCGGGGACCCAGCTCGACCCTCCGCCCGAGGGCCGCGCCCACCACCGTCGTGTCGCTCCCGATCCGGCTTTCCTCCCAGATCACGGCGCCCTCCACCACGGCCCCCCTTTCCACGAGGCATCCCGGGCCCAACACGGCGCCTGGACCCACGCGCGCCCGCGCTTCCACCGTGGCCCCGTTTCCGATCATCACCGGGGGCACCAGCTGGGCCTTGGCATGAACCCGGGCGCCCGGTTCGATCCACACCCCGGGCCGGGAGGTGGAGGGCAGGGTCTCAAGGCGCACCTTCTGCTCGAGGGCGTCGAGCTGCGAACGGATATACTGACCGCAGTCGCCGATATCAGACCAATAGCCGTCGGCTTTAACGGCATAGAGCGGGGCTTTCCGCTGGAGCAGCCGGGGGAAAAGGTCGCGGCTGAAGTCAAAGGCTTCATCGGGCGGGCATGGATCGAGAGCCTCAGGCTCCATCACGTAGATCCCGGTATTAACCGTGCGGCTAAAGACCTGGTCGGGCCGGGGTTTTTCTAAGAACCGGACAATCCGACCATCCCCTTGGTGGTCGACGATGCCGTAGCGGCAGGGATCGTCGACTTCGGTGACGACCAGCGTGGCCAGGGCCCCGCTCCGGCGGTGGGCCTCGATCGCGGCGGAGAGCGGAAGGTCCGTCAGCGCGTCGCCGCTCAGGACGAGGAAGGTCTCTTTCAGCTGGCCTTGGAGTTGCTTAACGCTGCCTGCCGTTCCCAAAGGCGCCTCTTCCACCACGTAGGATAGATCCACTCCGAGTTCCGCTCCCGTCCCCAGCGCGTCTTGGATCTGTTGAGGCAGGTAGTGCGTGGTGAGCATGATCTCGCAAATTCCGTGCCGAGCCAAGAGGCGGATGAGGTGCTCGACCACTGGCCGGTTGAGGACGGGCACCATCGGCTTGGGACGGCCCGCCGTGAGCGGCGCAAGGCGGGTCCCCTTCCCTCCAGCCATGATCACTGCCTTCAAGAGTTCTTCCACTCCCTGGATCGTAATCGGCGGGACGGGCCGGAAACGTTTCAGGCGCGCCGCAACGAGGCCAGCGGGGTCTTGGTGTCGCGGGGCTCCTCGGGATCTTGCTTCGCGGCCTGGAGGACACGGCGGTAGACGGCGAGAGTCTGTTGAGCGACGTGTTCCCAGCTGTAGCGGTCCTTGACTGCTTGCAGGGCGCGGCGCGCCATGGCGCGGCACAGGGACGGAGCGTTGAGCGCCGCGATGATTTGCTCCGCCAGCGACCTGGGATCGCCTGGATGAAAGAGAAGCCCGGTCTCGCGGTGAGTCACGACTTCGGCCAGGCCCCCGGTGCCTGACACGATGAGCGGTGCCCCCAGGGCCATCGCTTCCAGCGCCACGATGCCAAAGGGTTCGTACCGGCTGGGAAAGACGGCCACGTCCGCTGCCTGGTAGAGTGTATTCCGCTCGCGGTCGCTGATATACCCGGCAAACCGCACCCGGGGGGCGACGCCTAACTCGGCGGCCAGGGCAGCCAAGGCTTCCCGCTCGGGACCTTTTCCGGCAATGAGCAGTACCGTGTTAGGGTGCGACGCGAGGACGTAGGGCAACGCCTTGAGGAGAAGGTCGACGCCCTTTTCCCAAACCAGCCGGCCGACAAAAAAGACGAGGCGTTCGTGGTCCTCTGCGTACCTGCGGCGGGCGTCTTGGATCTCTTGACGCGCGTGATCTGGCTTGAGGGCGACCCCGTTGGGGATGACGTCAATCTTATCCGCTGGCACTTGAAAGACCGTTTGGAGCTCGGCGTGCATCGCACGGCTGCAGCAAATGACCCGCCAGGCCTCGTAGGCCAACCACCACTCGATATCGCTGATGTGGCGTTGCAAGTCGTTAAAGAGACCGCCGTGCCGGCCAAACTCGGTCGCGTGGATGGTAGCGATCAGGGGAATGTGGAGGGCGTGCTTGACGGCCCGCGCCGCGGGAGCTGTCAGCCAATCGTGGGCGTGGACTAGATCGAAACGGTGGCCCCGGGCCACCCAACGGAGGACGGCCTCGAGGAGCGCGAGGTTCCTTTGGACCACTTCTTCGCAAAAACTCAAAGGAGAAGGCGCCGCGTCCCGCACTCTGTGGATCGTAAGCCTTGGGGCGTTTTCCAACTCTTCGCCGCCTTCGTGCGGGCGCAGCGCGGTGAAGACGGTGACATCAACTCCGGCTGCGGCCAGGGCGCGGGTGAGCTCCGCCACGTGCTGGCCCAAGCCGCCGACGACGTTGGGGGGATACTCGGGCGTCAAGACGAGGATGTGCACCAGCGACCGCCTCCCGGTGGTGGTGGCGCCGATAGCATCCCTCGCCTGAACGCTCCGTATGCCTCAGACCTCAAAGATGGGCGGCATCCGCCTCTTGTGGTCGCTTTGCGCCTCGAGCCTTGCAACGCGCGCCTTGAGCTCGGCGCTCCCCTCCCCGGACAAGAGGTAGCGATCCAGCTCGGCGTAGGTCATCCCCAGCTCTTGTTCGTCGGTCTGTCCTTCCCAAAGCCCAGCCGACGGCGCTTTGCGAATGATCTCCTCGGGGATTCCCAGCTCCCGGGCCAGCTCCCACACCTGGGTTTTTACCAACCCCCCGAGCGGCATGAGGTCGACGCCGGAGTCGCCAAACTTCGTGAAGTAACCGACGGTGAGCTCGCTCCGGTTGGTCGCTCCCGCGACCAGGTAACCCTTCGCCCGGGCAATGTAATGGAGCGATGTCATCCGCAAGCGGGGCTTGACATTGATCGCCGCCATGCGCAAAGCTCCTGGGTCCTCATCGGCCCCGGTTTCTAGGGAAGCCAAAGCGTCGTTGAGCCGGTCGACCAGCTCTTCCCACACCCGGTCCAACGTGACCGTGATGAGGGGGATTCCTACGGTCCTTGCGACCTTCTCGGCGTCGCGGGCATCCGCATCTGAGCTCTGGCACGGCATCCACACCGCAAGGCTGTCTTGGGGAAAGGCCTCCCTGGCCAAAGCCGCGACCACCGCCGAATCGATGCCGCCGCTCAGTCCCACGACAAGGCCGCGAGCGCCTGCCTCCGAAACCTTCTCCCTGAGCCAGAGCACAAGCCTCTCCCGAACGAGCTGCATCTCCATCGCCAAAGCCTCCCAGAGAAACCCTTATCGATACACCCGCGGCACCCGCGCCGAGACGCCGCAGATGATCTCGTAGTTGATGGTGTCGAGCCAGCGGGCCCAATCGTCGGCGTCGATCCTCTCGTTACCCTGCTGGCCGATGAGGACCACTTCATCGCCGGGCGCCACCGCGTCGTCGCCCACATCCACGATGGTCTGGTCCATGCAGATCCGCCCCAGCACGGGCCGCTTCTTTCCTCCGATCAGCACGTGCGCGCGTCCGCTCAAGCCCCGGCGAAATCCATCGGCATAACCGACGGGTATCGTCGCCAAAGTCGTCTCCTTGGGCGTATGGTACACCTGACCGTAGCTCACGCCCGTCCCCGCCGGCACCCGCTTGACGGTGGCGACCCGGCTTTTCCACGTGAGCGCTGGCCGGAGCTCAATCAGGCCTTTTAGGTGCGGCGCCGGATAGAGGCCGTAGAGGCCGAGGCCCACCCGGGCCATCGTCGTCCGCCCGGCGTCAAAGCGGAGCAAGCCCGCGGTATTGAGGATATGGCGCATCGGCGGAAGTACGTGATGCTTCTCCAGATCGGAGAGAATGTCCTCAAAGACGGCGATCTGATGGCAGGCAAAGGAGTCGTCCACCTCGTCGGCCGTGGCCAAGTGAGAGTAGACGCCGACGACCTCGAGATTCCCTGTTTCCTTCGCCTTTTGGGCCAGCGCCAACGCGTGCTGGGGCAGGACACCCAAACGGCCCATCCCCGTGTCCACTTTGAGATGCACCGCGAGCCGCCCGCTCCGGGCTTCGGCGGCCGCGGCCTTTAGCTGGTCAAAGTCGCTGATGGTCGCCATGAGGGAGTATTGCTGGTAGGCCTGGACCGTCCCAGGCACGTAGGCGCCCATCACCAGTATCGGCGCCTCGATGCCGTGTTCGCGCAAAACGGCGCCTTCCTCCGGCAGGGCGACCGCCAGGACCTGGGCCCCATGGGCCAAGGCCGTTTTCGCCGTCTCCAAGGCGCCGTGACCGTACCCATCCGCCTTGACCACCGCGATCAGGCCAACGCCTTTGGCACGGGCCACTGCGGCAAACGCGCGCGTGTTGTGAGCGATCGAGGCCAGGCTCACCTCGACCCAAGTCGGGCGAAAGCGGTGATGGTTTTCCTCCAAAGAGGTTTCATCTCCTCTCGAGCTCACGCCATGCTTGGCTTAGCGCCGAGGCGACGTCGATCGCGGTCGCGCCGTGCCGGCTCCATTGCTCGCCGGCCAGCTCTCCCGCTCGCCCGTGGACGTAAGCTCCCAATGCGGCCGCCGTCTCCGCAGGATAACCTTGAGCCAGCAACGAGGCGATGACGCCTGTGAGCACGTCCCCCGTGCCACCCGTCGCAAGGCTCACATCGCCCGTTCCGTTGATAAACACATGACCCGACTCCCCCTGGATCACGGCCGGAGCGCCCTTGAGCACGGCGGTGCACCGCAGCCGCTCCACAAGCCGCGCCGCAGCTTCGAGGGGGGCTTGTGCCACTTGGAGCGCGTCGATACCCAAGAGCCTTGCCGCCTCTTTGGGATGAGGCGTGATCACGAGAGGGCGCTGCCCTTTAAGGCTCTCGCTCGCCTCGGGGTAGCGGGCGAGGATGTTGAGCGCGTCCGCGTCGGCGACCACAGGAACGGGGGAGCGCTCCAAAAACCCGAGGACAAAGCGGTCCACTTCACCTTGGCCAAGCCCCGGGCCCAGCGCGACGACGTCTCCTGGACGCAGGCTTGAGACGGCCTCGTCGACGCCGGAGGAAGCCAAGGTGCCATCCGCGCTTTCGGGAAGGGCCCTCGCAGTCGCCTCAGGCACGTGGCTTTGGACGACCGGCAAAAGACTTTGGGGCCCCATCCACGTGACGAGCCCGGCGCCCGAGCGCAAAGCCCCGCGCATCGCCAAGACCGCCGCGCCCGCCATGCCCCTCGAACCGGCGATGACGACGACCCGGCCAAAGGTGCCTTTGTGGCCGTCCGGAGGGCGCGGACGCAACACTTTCCTCGCCCACTCGGCGCATGTCAAGATGCGCCGGGAAGCCTTGTCCAGCAAGGGGCGAGGAAAACCGATGTCGACGACGTGCAGCCTCCCAGTGTGGGCTCGTCCCGGGAAAAAGAGATGACCGATTTTGGGAAGGCCAAAGGTCACCGTCTCCGTGGCGTTCACCGCCACGGGATCCACCTTTCCCGAGTCGGCCTGGACGCCCGTGGCAATATCGACCGCCACCACAGGCCGGCCCGATTCGTTGATCGCTGAGACCAGCTTCGCGACGAAGGGCCTGAGGGGACCTGACACCCCGGTCCCCGTGATCGCGTCGACCACCACATCCGCCGTGCGCAATCCCAGGGAAAAGCGGCGCACGTCCCCTTCGCCGACGGTTGCGACGGGGAGGCCCATCTTGACGACCGTCGTGTAAAAGGACAACGCGTCGCCTCGAAACTTGTCAGGAGAAGCCGTGAGGAAAACCCGCACGCGGGCGCCCAGGTTTGCCAAAGCGCGCGCTGCGACCAGTCCGTCGCCACCGTTGTTTCCGGAGCCGCAAATCACGTGGACCCGGATACCGGCCGTAGAGCCACCGACAAAGCGGGCCACCGCTTGCGCCACTTCACAGCCGGCCCGCTCCATCAAGGCCGCTTGCGGCAAGCGGTACTCATCGATCGCCTCGCGGTCGAGGGCAGCCATTTCGGCGCCCGTCACCACGCCAAAAGGCTTGTGCCAAAACTCACCCATCGCCCAACTCCGCCCGGATCGACTGAACCACCCTGTCGACCGCCTGTTGAACCACCTTTTCGTCTTGCCCTTCGCCCATGACCCGGATGACCGGTTCCGTTCCCGACGGCCGGACGAAGATCCTGCCCCGGGGGCCGATCATATCGGAGGCCTCCTGGATCGCCTGTTGGACCGCCGCGTTGCCGGCCAGCGCCCCTTTGTCGGCCACCCTGACGTTGACGAGGATCTGGGGAAAAGCCTGCATCACCCGGGCCAAAGCTGACAAGGGTTGAGCCTTGCGGGTCATCACATCCAAAAGGGCAAGGCAGGTCAAAAGGCCATCGCCAGTGGTGTTATGCTCCAGCAGGATGATGTGGCCCGACTGTTCACCGCCTAGGACCAGGCCCTGATCGAGCATCGCTTCGAGGACGTACCGGTCGCCCGCCTTGGTTTCCACCACCCCGGCGCCCAGCGCTTCCAGGGCCGTTTTTAACCCCAGGTTGCTGTAGGTGGTGACGGCGATCTTGCTCTGTTTCAGTCTTCCCCGCTCCATCATGTCGGAGGCGAGGATGGCCATGATGTGATCGCCGTCAACCAGCCGCCCCTCTTCGTCGGCAGCCAACACGCGGTCCGCATCGCCGTCAAATGTGAAACCGACGGCGGCCCCGCTTTCTTTGACTGCCTGGCAGATAACGCTGGGATGAGTCGAGCCGCACGCGACATTGATGTTGCTGCCGTCGGGCTCAGCGTGCAAAACCTTGACGCGGGCCCCTAGCCTCTCGAGCACCGCGGGCGCGATCTTGGATACCGCGCCGTTGGCACAATCGACCACGATCTCCATACCCGAAAGGCTGAGAGGAAAGGCCTCGCACAAAAAGTCGATGTATGCATCCACCAGGTGACGAGCGTCGCGCTGGGTGCCCACCTCGGGCCCCACGGGCCGTGCCAACGAGTCTTCTCCCCGCAAGAGGGCCCGGGTCACCGCTTCGATGGCATCCTCGTCGGCATCGTTCAGCTTATACCCGCCCGAGGTGAAAAACTTGATTCCATTATCTTCCACGGGGTTGTGGGAAGCTGAAATGACTGCCGCGCCGTCGTACTGCATCACCCGGGCAAGATAAGCCACCCCGGGCGTTGACAGGACCTCGGCCAGATCACAGTCGACGCCCACCGAGTTGAGTCCCGCCGCCAAGGCCGCTTGGAGCATCGGCCCCGAGGCGCGGGTGTCGCGCCCGATCAACATCCTGGGCCGCTTGCCCGGCCCCACTCTTTCCCTCATGAGCGAGCCCGCCGCGCGACCCAGCGCAAAGCTCAGTTCAGGCGTAAGGTCAGCGTTGGCGACCCCGCGCACGCCATCCGTTCCAAATAAACGCGTCACCGTCACGTCACCTCTTCCGGCGCTCAGTTGGACTCATCCGGCGGACCGGGTTCCCTTTCCTCGCCGGATGGCTGCCGCTCGATCCGAAAAGTCACATCCACCCAATCATATTCCGTCGCGACACCGGCAATCGTTACTCCATCTTCGTCGACTGGCACGACTCTTGCCTCTCTTTCCGGCGCGGCCGGGTTGACTTGGGCGAGGACAAAGGCCGTACGGGCTACAGCGGACCCCACCCCATAAACTGCCATCTCGTCGGGCTCTACGTCGACGATGCGCACCACAGACCCGTCGGGAACACCCACTACCGCCGCTCTCACCGGCACCCGCTTGGTCGCTCGCTCTTCGAGGACGAAATCGACCTCCGCTGGGCTGATGGAACGCGCGTTCAAACTCGACGGTACATCGACCTTGACCGGCAGGCGATGGCGGCCGGCGGCCAGCCCCGTCGCATCGACGTACGCCCGGATATCGGCCGCCTGAAACGAGAGCATGAGGCGCGAACCTTCGAGAGTGAGCGAGACGTCTTGGGGCGCGTGGGTGACCACAAGATCGTCGCCGACGCCCACGACCTCGGTCTCCACGTTGATCGTCCGCTGCTCAAGTCCAAGCCGCGTCTGGGGGCGATCGGTCGCCAAAAACCAGAGGACGATCGCCAGAAACAGCGCGAGGATCCTCAAAGAGAGGTGGTCGATCTCAGGGCGCCTCCAACGCCTGCGGCGAACCATCAACCCAGTCCCCCCCAGCGGACGAAGTTGCCCGTCCGACCGCCCGAAAGCTCCCGTGTAAGCCGCATCCGGAGGGAATCTTCATCAAGATTTCTCTCCAGGCGCCCGCCCTTGGCAAACGAGATCGTCCCCGTCTCCTCGGAGACGATCACCACCAGGGCATCCGACTGTTCGGAGACGCCAAGCCCCGCCCTGTGGCGAGTGCCCATCTTGGAGCTGATGTAAGGATTGTCCGTCAGGGGAAGGAAGCAACCGGCTGCGGCCACCCGCTGGCCGCGTATGATGACCGCTCCGTCGTGGAGCGGTGTATTGGGCGTAAAGATGTTGAGCAGGAGCTCGGTGGTGATGGCTGCGTCCATGCGCACGCCGCTTTCGACGTACTCTTCCAGGCCCACTTCTCGTTCGATGACGATAAGGGCGCCTGTCCGGCTCTCCGAAAGGAGCCGGGCTGAGCGAACGACCGGATCGACGACTTGCCCTACCTCCTCCGGCCCCATCCCCGCTAGGCGAGAAAAAAGCTGCCCCCGCCCCAGGTGCTCCAGGGCGCGACGCAGCTCTGGAAAAAAGACGACAGGCAGGGCGACCAAGATCACGGTCGTCCCCTGCTCAAGGATCCAGTTCACTGTCCTGAGTCCAAGCCAGCCGCTTGCCAGGTTCGCGACAAAGAGAACTGCCAGCCCCTTGATGATCGCGGTCGCCCTTGTCCCGCGGATGAGCATCATCAAGCGGAAGAGAAAATACGCGACCAATAAGATGTCAAGGGCGTCGATGGGGGTAATCGCTGGCACGAGGGGCTCCACCTCTACCGGTCAAAATCATACCGGCCGGCTGACTTTGATGGGCTCGGCAGCAGCGTTGGCGCGCATCAAACCGTACTCGATGCTGTCGACCAAGGCCCTCCAGCTCGCCTCGATGATGTTGGTGGAGACACCGACCGTCCCCCAGCTCTTACCGTCGTCGCTGGACCTGATGAGCACCCGCACCTTGGCGGCCGTACCGGCTCTTTCGTTGAGCACCCGCACCTTGTAGTCGACGAGCTTGATCCGGCGAATCTGGGGATAGACAGTCTCCAAGGCTTTACGGAGCGCCGAGTCGAGGGCGTTGACCGGACCGTTCCCGTCCGCGGCGGTGTGAAGGATGTGTTCTCCCACTTTCACTTTGATCGTCGCCTCGGCGACGGGTTCGTCGAGGGGATCGCGCTTGTCGACCGTAAGCCTCAAACCCACCAGCTCGAAGTAGGGCTGATAAAGCCCCAGCGCTTTTTTGAGGATCAGCTCAAAGCTGGCCTCGGCGCCTTCAAAATGGTATCCCTGGTGTTCGAGCTCTTTGATGGTGTTGACCACTTTGCGGAGCGCGGGCGAGTCTTTGCTGAGCTCGATGCCGTAATCGCGCGCCTTGTAAATCACGTTGCTCGCGCCCGAAAGCTCCGACACCAACACGCGCCGCTGGTTGCCCACGCTCTCCGGCGGGATGTGCTCGTAGGTTTCGGGGTGCCGGAGGATGGCCGAGACATGAGCCCCTCCCTTGTGGGCGAAGACGCTCCGGCCCACAAAGGGCTGCCGGGGGTCGGGACGCATGTTGGCCATCTCGCTGACATACAGGGAAAGCTCCGTGAGCTCGCGCATGCGTTCTTCCGGCACGCACACAAGGCCCATCTTGAGCTGCAGGTTGGGAATCACCTGGATCAGGTCGCAGTTGCCCGACCGCTCCCCGTAGCCGTTGATGGTCCCCTGCACGTGCACGGCTCCTTCCTTGACGGCCGCCAGCGCGTTGGCCACCGCCAAGCCCGAATCGTTGTGCGTGTGGATGCCGATCGGCACATCGACCTCCGCCCGGACGTGGCGGACAGCCTCCGCGACCTCGTGGGGAAGCCTTCCCCCGTTGGTGTCGCAAAGGACCACCACCGAGGCCCCTCCCCGGACGGCTGCCTTGAGCGTCTCGAGGGCGTACGCCTTGTCCGCGTAGTAGCCGTCGAAAAAGTGCTCGGCATCGTAGATCACTTCCAGCCCCTGCTCTTTGAGGTAAGCGACACTCTCTTCGATCATCCGCAGGTTTTCATCGAGCGTGGTGCGCAGGGCGTTGGTCACATGGAAGTTCCACGACTTGCCGAAAATCGTGGCTACCCGGGCCCCAGAACGCAGCAGGGCTTTGAGGTTTTCGTCGTCTTCTACCGCGATGTGCGCCCGCCGCGTGCTGCCAAAAGCCGCAATCTGGGCGTGGATGAGCTCGACGTCCTTGATCCGCTGGAAAAACTCGACGTCCTTGGGATTGGAACCAGGCCAGCCTCCCTCGATATAGTCGATCCCAAAGCGGTCGAGGCGCACGGCCACGTTGACCTTGTCCTCAGCGGAGAAAGAGATGCCCTCTCCCTGGGTGCCGTCGCGCAGCGTCGTATCGTACAGCCAGATCTGTTTTGCCTGTTCGGTCCGCCTGCTCAATCCTTCACTTCCTTCCCCCTACTGTTGAGGCGCTCCAGGCAGCTAGAGCGGCCGGCTAGGTCGACGACCCTTTCGTGGCTACTCCTTCGGGATTCGCTTGCGCTTGTGCTTTAACCTGCCGGTCGTAGACCAAGCGATTGATCGCCTGCAAATAAGCTCGAGCGCTGGCTTCGATCACATCCGTGCTCGTGCCGCGGCCGATGTATTGATTGCCGTTGTCGCGAATCCGGACCACTACCTCGCCCAAGGCGTCCTTTCCCGACGTTACGCCTTGCAAAGAATAGCTTTCCAAGTCCGTCGCGATCTGCGTCACCCGGTCGATCGCCCGGTAGACCGCGTCGACGGGGCCGTCGCCGGTGGCCGCCTCCTCCTTTATTTCGTCGCCTTTCGCGATGCGGACCGTCGCGGTGCTGATCGCCGTGGTGCCCGTCGTCACATGCAGGTACTCCAGGTTGAACAACTCGGGCACCTGCACGATTTCCTCTTCGACGATCGCTTGGATGTCGCGGTCGGTGACGTGCTTCTTGCGGTCAGCAAGTTCGATAAACCGCTGGTACGCCTTTTCGATCTCGGAGGCGTCCAGGTTGTACCCCAGCTCCCGCAGCCGCTCCCGAAAAGCGTGCCTGCCCGAGTGCTTCCCGAGCACCAAACGGCTTTGGGGCACGCCGATGGACTGGGGCGTCATGATCTCATAGGTGCTTCGCTCTTTAAGGACGCCGTCTTGATGGATCCCCGACTCGTGGGCAAAGGCGTTTTCGCCCACGATGGCCTTATTGGGCTGCACCGCGATGCCCGTCAGAGCGCTGACGAGCCTGCTCGTCCGGTAAATGTGCTCCGTGACGATGCCGGTATCGGCTTTGAAGTGGTCGTTGCGCACCCGGAGCGCCATCACGATCTCCTCCAGGGAGGCGTTGCCCGCGCGCTCGCCAAGGCCGTTGATCGTGCACTCCACTTGCGTCGCTCCGGCGACCACTGCAGCCAGCGAGTTGGCCACCGCAAGGCCCAGGTCGTCGTGGCAGTGGACGCTGATCACCGCCTTTTCAATCCCCGGGGTGTTCTCCTGAAGGTACTTGATTAGCCGGGCAAATTCGTCGGGCGTGGTGTAGCCCACGGTGTCGGGGACATTGATGGTCGTCGCGCCCGCTTCGATGGCCGCCTGGAAGACCCGGCACAAGAAGTCCCAGTCGCTGCGGGTGGCATCCTCCGCGGAAAACTCCACGTCGTCCACGTACTTCTTGGCCGTCCGGCAGGCATTGATGGCCATCTCGAGCACTTCGTCCGGTTCCTTGCGAAGCTTGTACTTCATGTGGATGGGCGAGGTCGCGATAAATGTGTGGATGCGAGGCTTTTCCGCCTGCTCCACCGCTTCGGCCGCCCGGACGATATCCTGCTCGACGGCTCGCGCTAAGGCGGCGATGGTCGGGCCCTTGATCTCCTTTGCGATGAGGCGGACGGCCTCAAAATCGCCAGGCGAGGCGATGGGAAAGCCCGCTTCGATGACGTCGACGCCAAGCAGTGCCAAGTGCCGGGCGATCTCCAGTTTTTCTTGAGCGTTGAGGTTAACGCCCGGCGACTGCTCCCCGTCCCTCAGGGTGGTGTCGAAGATGCGAATGCGGTTCATCATTCGCGCCTCCTTCTCACGTGATCGCCGGCCACTCGACCAGGCGCACATCCCTCAGATCGTTGAGTGCCCGCAGGCGGGCCAGGACCTCGTCGTCCAAGGGGTTGTCAATCCCTAAGACCATGACGGCGTAAGAACCCACTTCTTTTCTACCGACTTGCATGTAGGCGATGTTGATCCCGTACTCGCCAAGCAACGTTCCCACCCGGCCGATGATGCCCGGCCGGTCCACGTTGTAGGCGACGAGGATCCTACCTTCCGTCGCGACGTTGACCGCGTACCCGTCGATGTCGACGATGACCGAACGCTTGCCGTCGACGACGATCCCCGTCGCCTGGCGCACCCTTTCGCCAAGGCGCCCTCGCAGCGTGATCGAGTTGGGATGCGGCTCGCCCGCCCCCTCCTTGGTGACCGAGATCCGCATCTGCCGCTCCTCGGCGAGGTACCGGGCATTGACGTAGTTGACGCCTCCGTGGAGCATGTGCTCCAACATCCCTTTGAGCAAGGCGGTGGTCAACGCTTCCTCGTCAAAGCGGGCCGCCTCACCCCGGTAGATCACCTCAAACCGCTCGAAGTGGCCGCCAAACACCGAAGTGAAAAAGTGACCGACGCGTTCGGCAAGCTTCAGGTAGGGCGCGAGGCCATCGACGCCTTCGGCCCGGAGCGCCGGGGCGTTGACCGCATATTTCACCGGTTCGCCGGCCAGCGCCCGCACCACCGACCGCACCACGTCCACCGCCACGCTCACCTGAGCTTCGTGGGTCGACGCTCCCAAGTGCGGCGTCACGACCACTTGCTCCAAAGAAAGCAGCGGGTGACCGGTGGGCGGTTCGTTCTTAAAGACGTCCAAAGCCGCGCCCGCGACCTTGCCGCTTACGATCGCGTGATACAGGGCGTCTTCGTCGACGATGCCGCCGCGAGCGCAGTTGATGATGTAGACGCCCTGCTTCATCATGTTGAACTCCCGCTCGCCGAGGAGCCCCTCCGTCTCCCGGGTCAGGGGTGTGTGCACGGTGATGAAATCGGCCTGCCTGCAGATCTCTTCGATGGTCGCCAAGATGACTCCGAGCCTTTTCGCCCGCTCCTCGTTGAGGAGGGGATCGTAGGCCATCACTTTCATCCCCAGCGCCAACGCGCGCTCGGCCACCTCGGCGCCGATCCGTCCCAGGCCGATCACTCCCAGGGTCTTACCAAAGAGCTGGACACCGACAAAACGGTTTCGCTCCCATTTCCCCTCGCGGGTCAGCGAGGCATGGGCCTGGGGGATCTTGCGGGCCACGGCCAACATCATCGCGAGCGTGTGCTCCGCCGTTGAGAGGGTGTTTCCCTCCGGAGAGTTAATGACCAAGATCCCTTTGCGGGTCGCCGCCACCAGGTCCACGTTGTCGACACCGACGCCCGCTCTGCCGACGACCCGCAAACTGTGGGCGGCGTCGATCAATTCCCGGTCGACCCGGGTTGCGCTGCGGACGATCAGGCCATGGTAGTCGCCGATCCGCTGGAGCAGCTCGTCACGGCTCCAGCCCGTCCCGTCGGTCACTTCGATGCCTTCCGCGGCTTCTAGGTAAGCCATCCCTTCGGGAGCGATGGTGTCACTCACCAGGACCCTTAGCGCCACGACTTCCAAACCTCCAAAGCTCGACCCACACCCTTGCCGAAGGTGACGTCGACGCCAAGCTCAGCCAGTCCGATCTCGATCGCGGCCAGCGTCGTCACCATGTCCAGCGGCGTCGCCGCTCCCATGTGGCCGATGCGGAAAATCCGGCCTTTGAGCTCGCCTTGCCCGCCGGCAAAGGTGACCCCGGTCTTTTGGCGCACCGCTTTGCGCAGCTCTTCGGGATCGACCCCGCCTCCACAGGCTGCGGTCAACGTCGGCGACGCCCAGCGCTCCTCGACAAAGAGCGTAAACCCCAGCTCTTTCAACCCGGCCCGCACCATGTCGCGCATCAAGCGATGCCGGTCAAACCGGGCTTCGGCGCCCTCTTCTTGGAGCATCGCCAAACTCTCGTCGAGGGCAAACATCAACGAAACCGCCGACGTGTAAGGCGACTCTGCGTTTTTCGCCGCCCGTTGATACTGCTTCCAATCGAAGTAATAGCGGTGGCCCTTGCTTTCCGCCGCCTTCTCCCACGCCCTGGGGCCCACGCCCACAAAACTCAAGCCCGGCGGCAGCATCAAACACTTTTGCGAGCCCGTCACCACGACGTCAATGCCCCACGCGTCCATGGGGAGGGGCGCCCCGCCCAGGCTGCTGACGGCATCGACCACGATCAGGGCCCCGTGGGCCCGAGCCACCTTCGCCAGCGCCTCGATATCGTTGAGGACGGCGGTGGACGATTCGTTGTGCGTCGCGAAGACCACTTTGGCGCCGGGATGCCGGGAAAGCGCTGCATCCAGGGCTTCGGGATCCGCTCCCTGGCCGTAGGGGTATTTCACCTCGCACGGCCGGGCGCCAAACGCCTGGACCAGCTCAAGCCAGCGCTCGCCAAACTTGCCGCCGTTTAAGACGACTGCCTCTTCGCCGGGGCTGAGCAAATTGGCGACGGCCGACTCCATGGCGGCCGTTCCCGACCCGGCGATCATCAAAACGTCGCTTTCGGTTTCGAAAAGCCTTTTTAAACCCGCCTCCACCCGCCGGAACAGCTCGACAAATTCTGGGCTCCGGTGCCAGAGCATCGGGCGGGCGGCAGCGCGGGCCACTCGATCCGGGACCGGCGTCGGCCCCGGCACCCGCAACAACTTGTCGCCTGCAAACAAGGGGACTGCCTCCTCGAAATCCCGAGCCGGGCGGCTTTAAGCCGCCCGGCGCACGGCTTTCTCAAACTTGCTCTTCCGAGGCCGGCTTTTGAATCCAGGGCATCATCGCGCGAAGCTCCCGACCGACCTGTTCGATCAGGTGGTTCTTCTCCTTTTCTCTCAACGCCAAGAAGCGGGGACGATTGGCCTGGTTTTCCAGGATCCACTCCTGCGCAAACTTGCCCGACTGGATGTCGGCCAGCACCCGCTTCATCTCCTTGCGGGTCTCCTCGGTGATAATCCGCTTGCCGACGGTCAGGTCGCCCCACTCGGCGGTGTCCGAGATGGAGTAGCGCATGTAGCTGATGCCGCCTTCGTAGATGAGGTCGACGATGAGCTTGAGCTCGTGGAGGCACTCAAAGTAGGCCGCCTCGGGGCTGTAGCCCGCCTCCACCAGCGTGTCAAATCCGGCGCGGATCAACTCCGAAACACCGCCGCACAAGACCACCTGCTCGCCAAAGAGGTCGGTCTCCGTCTCTTCTTTAAAGGTGGTCTCGATGACGCCCGCCCGGGTGCAGCCGATCCCCTTGGCGTAAGCAAGGCCCAAATCTTTCGCCCGGCCGGTCGCATCCTGGTGCACGGCGAGCAAGGCCGGCACACCGGCGCCCTCCACGTACATGCGGCGCACGAGGTGCCCCGGGCTCTTGGGAGCTACCATCAAGACGTCGATCCCAGTCGGCGGCACGATCTGGTGGTAGTGAATGTTAAAGCCATGGGAAAAGACCAGGGCTTTCCCTTCGGTGAGTTCGGGCGCCATCTCCTGGTACACCGCCGGCTGCACGTGATCGGGCACCAGCATGACGATCACGTCCGCGGCCGCCGCGGCGTCCCGGGCCGAGACGGGTTCGAAGCCGTGGGACTTAGCCAGGCGGTAGTTCGCGCTCCCGGGACGATTGGCCACGATGACGTCGATTCCCGAATCCCTCAAGTTTTGCGCGTGTGCGTGGCCCTGGCTGCCGTAGCCGATCACCGCCACCTTTTTGCCCCGCAAATACCCCAAATCGGCGTCGCTGTCGTAGTAGATCTTTGCCATGTCACCTCGTCCCTTTCTGTCAATGTGATCGAGCCAAGAAAGTCGCACTGCGTGCCGACCGCCAAGAGGCAACCCCTTCGATCGCTCGAAGGGGCCCCTCATGCTCCGCAAAGCGAAAGGTCTCGACGTCCAGCGCGCCTTATCCTAAAAGGCGCGCCTTCACGCGGACGTGATATGGCGCAGGGATGGCTCGGGCTTGCTGCCCCGGACCATCGCGATCTTGCCGGTGCGCGCCAACTCCTTGATGCCATGGGGGCGCAGCATCCGGATCATCGCGTCGACTTTGCCCTCGTCGCCCGTCACTTCCACGATGACCGAACGTTCGCTCACGTCGACGATCTTGGCGCGGAAGATGTCGACGATCTGCATGATCTCCGAACGGTTGTGAGAGTCGGCCGTCACCTTGATCAACGCCAACTCGCGGGCGACCATGTCATCGTAGGTGAGGTCGCTCACTTTGAGCACTTCGATCAGCTTGTGGACGTTTTTGGTGATCTGCTCGACCTCGCGCCGGTCGCCTTCGACGACAATGGTCATGCGCGAGATGCGCGGGTCTTCCGTGGTGCCGACCGCGATGCTCTCGATGTTGTAACCCCGCCGGGTAAAGAGCGCCGCAACCCGGGAAAGGACCCCCGCCTGATTTTGCACCAGGATCGAAAGGGTGTGCTTCACGTCCCCAACCGCCCCTTCTTTCCAATCATTTCAGCCACCGACATTCCAGCCGGAATCATCGGGAAGACGTTGGCCTCTGGATCCACGTGGATGTCGAGAAGGACCGGGCCTTCCGTCGCCGCGGCCTGCTCCAGCGCCGGCCGGAGCTCTTCGGGCCGGCTGACGCGCATCCCCGGAATCCCGTAGGCCTCAGCCAGCTTGACAAAGTCGGGATTGTCATGGAGATCCGAGGCCGAGTAGCGGCGATTGTAAAGCAGCTCTTGCCACTGGCGCACCATCCCCAAGTACGAGTTGTTGATGATGGCGATCTTGACCGGAATGTTGTATTTGCGGACAGTGGCCAGCTCTTGCGACGTCATTTGAAAGCCGCCGTCGCCCGTGATGGACCATACCGGAAGGTCGGGCCGGCCCACAGCCGCCCCAATGGCCGCGGGAAAGCCATAGCCCATCGCGCCGAGCCCACCCGACGAGAGGTGACGCCGGGGCTCGCGAAAGATGTAATACTGGGCGAGCCACATCTGGTGCTGGCCGACGTCGGCAGTGCAAATGGCGTTACCCTCCGTCACCTCGTAGATCTCTTGGATCACCCGCTGTGGGCTGATCACCCCGGGCTTTTCTTCATACGTGAGGGGGTACTCGCGCTTCCACTCGGCGATCTTGGCCAGCCACTCATCCTCCCGCTTTTCCCTCACCTTTTCGACGAGCACGCTGAGGACGGCCTTGCAATCGCCGACGATGGGAATATCGGCGTGGCGGTTTTTGCCGATCTCCGCCGGGTCGATGTCGATATGGATCACCTTGGCGTGGGGCGCAAAGCGTTTGAGGTCACCCGTGACCCGGTCGTCAAAGCGGGCGCCCACCGCAATGAGAAGGTCCGCCTCGTGGACGGCGTAGTTGGCGTATACCGTTCCGTGCATCCCCAGCATCCCGAGCGAGAGGGGGTGGTCTCCAGGAAAACCACCGATCCCCATGAGGGTAAAGGTGGTCGGGATGTTGGCCTTTTCGGCGAGGGCGAGCACCTCTTCGTGGGCGCCGCTGGAAATGACGCCACCGCCGATGTAAAGGACCGGCCGCTTGGCCGCGGCAATCGCCCTGGCCGCTTCGAGGATCTGCTTGATGTGCCCCTTAATGGTCGGCTTGTAGCCGGGCAGATCCACGGTTTCGGGATAGTCGAAGATGATCTCCTCCACCGAGACGTCTTTTGGCAGGTCTACCAAGACCGGACCAGGCCTGCCCGTGGAGGCGATGTGAAAAGCTTCCTTTATAATGCGGGGGAGATCCTGGGCGTTGCGCACCAGGAAGTTGTGTTTCGTAATCGGCAAGGTGATGCCGGTGATGTCCGCCTCTTGAAACGCGTCCGTCCCGATCGCGCTCCGGGCCACGTTACCCGTAAAGGCGACGACGGGAATCGAGTCCATCCACGCGCTGGCGAGCCCTGTCACCAGGTTGGTCGCGCCCGGGCCGGAGGTGGCAAGGCATACTCCCGGTTTGCCCGTCACACGAGCGTACCCGTCGGCCATATGGGCGGCTCCTTGCTCGTGCCGGACCAAGATATGGCGGATCTTGCCTTCGTAAAGCGAGTCGTAGATGGGAAGGACAGCGCCGCCAGGGTAGCCGAAAATCACCTCGACGCCCTCGGCCAAGAGGCATTCGACAAAGGCATCGGTCGCCTTCATCCGCTGCCCCCTCTTTGCCTTGACGCTCTCTTCCCGTCGGACTAGATCCACGGCCGACATGTCGATCCCTCCCAACACCTTTTGCGACTTCTATTCCAATCGCAAAAGCGATCATGCCCCTTGAGACAAAACAGTAACAAAAAATCCTCTCTGACCAGGCATCGCAAAGCAGAGTGCCTGGGACGAGAGGATCAACCTTCGCGGTACCACCCGACATTTGCCGCCATCTCGCGACGACGGCCTCAGCGACTTGAAGAAAGGCACAAAAAGGACCCCAACTTCAAGTCCGTGCGATAACGGGCACGCTCGCCCTGACGGGCCCCGGCTCCACCTACTCGGATGATCCTTTCAGCGAGCAGTTCCGAAGCGAGTTCGACAGGAGCCAACACTGGCACCGGCTCGCACCCACCGCCGGCTCTCTCCGCCCGGGCTGCCTGTCTACTACTCTTCGTCATCACGTTTCCAGTATGCAAAAATATTGGTTATAGGATAACCAGCCGGTAGGAAGTTGTCAAGGGCTATTTCGTACCAGGTTTTGCAGCCGGCGGCCAAACGCCCGCGCTTCCGCAGCCCCGCGCAGTGCGGCAAAATCCTGCACCAATGCGCCCTGCTTTTCCAAAAGGCCCATCAGGTTGCGGAGCGACTTGGTCGTGCCCAGCGCCTTAGGCTTCACAAAAGCCGCCGTCTGTTTCCCTTCGAGCCGGGTGATTCTCCTTAGAGCAGCGTCGAGATCAGGCGCGATCTGGCCGCCCCAAAACCCCAGCACAGGGCTTCCGACGCAGACGACGTCAAATTGCCCAGCAGGAATGGGTGCTCCGTGCTCCTCGGCCTCTCTCAGTTCGACCTGGAAGTTGGCCTCTTTGAGGCCCTCGGCCACCTCGGCCGCCAGGCCCTCAAGCCCTCCGACTTTTGAGTACAAGACGAGAGCTCTCACCGTACGGCTCATTTCGTTAGCCCTCACTGGAGTGCGGTCGATCCCGCCCAGCTGCGCTGAAGGCGCGATCCGTGATCATTGCTTCGCTCCACGACGGTCAACTCCTGCTTTCATGGGCGAGCGCAGCCATCGGGCTCCGCCGGGGCTCGACGGTCTCTTTCAACCCGCGGGCAATCTCCCGCCGCAAAAAGCCTCCGAGCCTTTTCACGCCTTCCACGATGTCCTCATCCGTCGCTTGACTGTATGCCAAGCGGATCGTATTTTTGCCTGTGCCGTCCGTGAAAAACGCCGCTCCGCTGACATAGGCCACCTTGATTTCGGAAATCACCCGAGGAAGCATCGCCTTCGCGTCCATCCATTGGGGCAGCGTCACCCAGACGAAAAACCCGCCTTCGGGATAAGTCCAGCGAACTTCCTCGGGAAAGTAGGCTTTGAGTGCAGAGATCATCAGATCCCGCTTCCTCCGGTACACCTGGATGATCGCCTTGAGGTGAGCGTCCAGCAGCCCTTGGCGCTCGCATTCGACGATGAGCTTTTGCCCAAACGACGTGGAG
>PKEU01000021.1 GCA_002919195.1 bacterium | reverse complement strand
ACGCCGGTGCGAACTCTGCGGGCGCCCGATCCCCAAGGAGCGTTTGCAGGCTTTGCCTGAGACCAAGCGGTGTGTCGAGTGCGCTCGCAAGAACGGTTCGGACATCAAAAGCCGCAGGATCGCCATCGGAATGGACGTCGACACCTATAAAGACCTCCTCGGCGCGATCCGAAGCTGAGGACGACCGTCGTGAAGCGTGCTGCCGCGCCTTTTCCAATCACAGCCTGACAGGGTGGTTCGGCCGAGTTTACCGAATTAACCTAAAATTGATTACCTTAGCCGAGCTCAGGCTGGTCCCGGACAGAAGTTAAGCAAGACCTCGCAGGTTGCGTCGCGTGTCGGACCGAGCCGCGCGGGTGCGCCAGCCTTGAGGAAATCCCTTTGTCGCTGGGCGCTCCACGCCGGGTCCCGTCTGTTCTGAAACGCGATCGAGCGCCGGTCAAGTCGCCGGCTGGCCCCACGTTTCCGCCTTTCCCTTTTATTGTCGGTTAAATCACACTCTTCAGCTACTTAGCGGATCCACGCAAGAAAAGTGGGCCGCGTTTTTTTGTGTGGGGGCAGGAGTTGCCCCTGTGGGAGAGAATACAGGGGGCAAGATGGTAGGAAGTGGGGGGTTGTGGGGAGATCTGCCGGGCGAGGGATTTGGCCAGTGTTTATGGGTGAGTACCTGCACACGCTCGATGAGAAAGGCAGGATCATCGTGCCTGCGAAGTTTCGGGACAATTTAGGGGAGCGGTGCGTGATCACCCGCGGCCTCGACCAGTGCCTTTTTCTGTATCCCGAGTCCGAGTGGAAAAACGTGGAGGAGAAGCTCAAGCGACTCCCGCTGACGCAGCGAGACGCCCGCGCCTTCACGCGGTTTTTCTTTTCCGGGGCGACCGACGTGGAGTTCGACAGGCAGGGGAGGATCATGATTCCGGCCGGGCTCCGTCAGTACGCGAAGCTGGAGAAAGAGGTCGTCGTGATCGGTGTCTCCACTCGCGTCGAGCTGTGGGCAAAAGAGGTGTGGACAGAGTACGCCCAACAGGCGGAAGCCTCTTTTGAGGCCATCGCCGAAAAGATCGTCGATCTGGGCATCTAGATGGGACGATTGATGCGTGGAGTTTGACCACAAGCCGGTTCTCTTGTCCGAAGTGATCCGGTTTTTGGCACCGAGGGCGGGAGGCGTTTACCTCGATTGCACGCTGGGCGGCGGTGGCCACGCCCAGGCGATCTTGGCCTCGGCGCCCGCGGTCAGGCTGATCGGTATCGACCGGGACCCTCAAGCGGTTGAGGCGGCCTCCCGACGGCTGGCTCCCTTTGGCGAGCGTTTTGTGGCGGTCCAAGCCAACTTCCGGGAGTTGGACCGGGTCCTCGATGAACGAAACGTCGACCTCGTCGACGGCATTTTGCTCGATCTTGGCGTCTCGTCCCACCAACTGGATCGAGCAGAGCGGGGCTTTCGCTACCAAAGCGATGCTCCTCTGGACATGCGCATGGGACCCGATGCGCCAAAGACCGCTGCCGAGCTCTTGGCGACGCTGCCGGTGGAGGAGATCGCCCGGATTCTCCGGGAGTACGGGGAAGAGCGCTTTGCTGATCGGATCGCCCGATTTATCGACCAAGAGCGGGCGGTCCGTCCGATCACCACTTCAGAGCAGTTGGTGGCGATCGTGAAAGCGGCCATTCCCGCAAGAGCGCGGCGGACGGGTCCCCACCCGGCCCGGAGGACATTCCAGGCCCTGCGCATCGCCGTCAACGATGAACTCGGCGCCCTCAAGGAGGGGCTGGAAGCGGGGACACGCCGTTTGCGGCGGGGTGGGCGGCTGGTCGTCATCAGTTTCCACTCGTTGGAGGACCGGATCGTCAAGCGTTTTTTTCAGGAGGAGTCCCGGGGGTGTACTTGTCCGCCCGAGCTGGCAGTTTGCCAGTGTGGGAAAAAACCACGGATCAAGATCCTTACCCGGCGGCCCGTGCTTCCCGACGAGGCGGAAGTGAGGGCCAACCCCAGAGCACGCAGTGCCAAGCTGCGGGCAGCGGAGCGAGTTCTTGAGGAAGAGGGGTCTGAATAGGATGTCACTAGCGCATGCCAAGGTCGAGGTGATTCAAGCCCAAAACGCCCCCGAGACGAGGAAAAGACCCAACCCTACCCCGCGCCGGCGACTGGATCCTTCGGTGACGATCTTTCTTGTCGCCTTGGTCATCCTGGGAGCGGCAATGGGACATGTCGCACAACGAGCCCGGATCACCGCGCTGACCTACGAACTTCACTTGGAAAACCTCCGCCTCGCCGAAGCGAAGAGAGTCAACAACCACCTCCTCGTCGAAGTCGAGCGAGCCCGGTCGCTCAAGAGGGTCGAAGAACAGGCCCGAAACCGCCTGGGCATGGTGGATCCGGCCCAGACCACCTGGCTCGTTTTAAATCCGGCGAACCCTCAAACGACCGCGGAACCGGCCGCGACCGGCACGGAACGGCCCGGCCTCTTCGCAGCGTTTTCCCTCTGGTTTGAGCGGGTGCGTTCCGAAATGAGAGCCGCCCTTCCGCGCGCCAGATAGCAGCACTTAGGGAGGCTCGTTGCCCTTGCAGCGATTCTCGTCCATGTTGATCCGCAGGCGGATCGCGCTCGTCTTCCTCATGGCCGCGCTCTTTTCAGCCTTGTTGATCTTGCGCCTTTCGTATTTACAGATCGTCCAAGCAGACCGCCTCGCGTCGCTGGCCCTCGAGCAGCGGCTCCGGCCTGTCCCTCTCTTGGCGCAGCGAGGCGTGATCTACGACCGCAACATGAACATCCTCGCGGCCAGCATGAGTTTCGAAGCAGCGTACGCGATCCCCGTCGAGGTGGAGAATCCTGAAGAGGCAGCGCAAAAACTCGCTCCCATTCTCAAGCGCCCAGTGGAAGAGATCGAAAACCGCCTGAAGCGCCCGCGAGCCGTCGAGTGGCTGAAACTTCGCCTCACGCCCGAGGAGGCCGATGCCGTCCGGCGATTGGACCTCCCGGGGATCGGTATTCAAGAGCGCCCCCTCCGCTTTTACCCCAACGGCACCCTCGCGGCGCAGCTCATCGGATTTGCGGGCATCGACAACCAAGGTCTCGAGGGGTTGGAACGGCAGTTTGACGAGTACCTTAAGGGGCAAAACGGCATGATCGTCCAAGAACGGGACGCGACGGGCCGGACTATCCCCGCGGGCATCGAAAGGCGGATTGAGCCGACCGACGGATTTGACCTTGTGTTGACGATCGACAAAGTGATCCAGCACATCGCCGAGCGCGAGATCGAAAAGGGCGTCCTCGAGGCCAACGCCGACTGGGGCCTTTTCCTCGGGGTCAACCCCAAGACGGGCGAAATCCTGGCCGTCGCCCAGTATCCCACCTTTGATCCCAACGAGTATGCATCGTATCCTGCCGATACATGGCGAAATAAAGCGTTTACGGACTACTTCGAGCCCGGCTCTACCTTTAAGATGGTGACAGCCGCTGCCGCGCTGGAAACGGGAGTGGCAACGCTCGACAGCGTCTACGTCGACCCGGTGACGCTCCACATCGGCGGCGGGCGGGTGAGCTGCTGGAGGGCAGGCGGACACGGCCGCCAGACTTTTGTCGAGGCGATGCAAAACTCGTGCAACCCCGTCTTCGCCATGCTCGCCGACCAGATGACGGGCCCCACCTTTCACAAGTTCCTCACGGCGTTTGGGTTTGGCTCCCGGAGCGGCATCGAGTTTCCGGGGGAAAGCCCGGGGGCGATCCCCAAGCCCAACGACCGCATTCTTCGCTGGGCCAACGTGGGCTTTGGCCAAGGGATCGGAGCGACCGCCCTCCAGATGGTCATGGCGGCCTCGGCCATCGCCAACGGCGGCGAGCTGTTAAAGCCCTATGTCGTCAAAGAGATCCGGGCGCCCGACGGGACCGTGGTTCACCGGCAGGCGCCTGAGGTGGTGCGCCGGGCCGTCTCTCCCAAGACCGCGGAGGAGCTCCGCGGCATCCTCCGATCGGTGGTGCAAAACGGCTCGGGGCGGCAGGCCGAGGTGCCCGGATACGACGTCGCCGGGAAGACGGGCACCGCGCAGATCGCCTCGCCGCAAGGAGGTTATCTGCAAGGTCCGAAATCCAACATGGCGTCGTTTCTCGCCTTCGCCCCTTATGACGACCCGGTTTTTGCCGGCATCGTGATGCTCTATCGGGTGGGGCAGGAGCCTTCGTACGGAGGGCTTTGGGCCGCGCCGGTCTTTGGCCGGATCGTGAGCGAAGTCTTGGAGTACATGGGTGTTCCCAGGAGAGACGCTCAAGATCGCGTCGACGACGGCCTGGTGCGGGTGCCCAACGTGATCAACCTCGACGTGCACGACGCCGAGGAGATCCTCTTGGCCCATGGGCTGACACCTCAGGCGGAGCTTTCCCACGGCTTCATCGTGGACCAGACGCCTCCGCCGGGCGCTCGGGTGGCGCCGGGGACCCGGGTCATCCTCACGTTTTACGAAGAGGCTCATGCCCACGACGTGCACGTCGAAGTTCCCGACGTCCTGGGCCGGAGCATGAAAGACGCCGCCATGACGCTGGCCCGGGCCGGGCTTCGCATTCAGATCGAAGGAACAGGCTTTGCCGTCGAGCAGTCCCCCCAACCTGGAACGATCTTGCACGAAGGCGATGTCGTCACCGTAAGGTTTGCGCCGCCGCAAAGCGCAAGGCAAGATTGAAGGGGCAAGGAGCGGGCAAGACTGGTCAAGAGGGGATCACTACATGGCCGTGTTGCTGTCGCAGTTGATTGAGGGCCTGCCGAGCGCTCGCGTCATCCACTCCTCCCGCACAGAGGTGAGCGGGCTAGCCTACGATTCGCGCGCCGTACGTCCTGGAGATCTCTTTATTTGCATCCGGGGTTTTGTGTATGACGGCCATGACTTCGCGGGGCAAGCTGTGGCCAAGGGGGCGGTAGCCCTTCTCGTCGAGCGCCCGCTGCCGCTGGCCGTGTCCCAGATCGTCGTCGACGACTCAAGGAGAGCGATGGGCCCGCTGGCCGCTTCGTTTTACGGCTACCCCAGCGGCCAGCTCCGGGTTGTCGGCGTGACGGGCACCAATGGAAAGACGACCACGACGTATTTTATCCGCTCGCTCCTCGCCCACGCGGGCCGGCGGTGCGGCCTGATCGGCACCGTGGTGCAGTCGGCGGGACGAGGCGACGCGCCGGCGACCCGGACCACGCCCGAAGCCGTCGACATCCAGCGCCTCTTGCGGCAAATGGTCGACAACGGCTGTCAGGCCGCGGTGATGGAAGTCTCGTCTCACGGCTTGGTGCTCCAACGCACGGCGGGAGTCGAGTTTGACATCGGCGTCTTTACCAACCTCACCCAAGACCATTTCGACTTTCATCGAACCTTTGACGATTACTTGGAGGCCAAGCTCAAGCTTTTCCGAGGGCTCGCGCCTGGCAACAGCCCGCTGAAGCGGCTAAAGTGCGCCGTCGTCAACGGTGACGATCCCCACGCCGAACACTTCATCAAAGCCAGCCAGGTGCCGGTGATCACCTACGGCTTTAGCCCGGAAAGAGACCTTTGGGCGTCGGACGTCGAGGTGACGCCCGGAGGCGTCCGTTACATCGCGAGAAGTCGTGATCAAACGGTTGAGGTGCGGCTGCGGCTCACCGGGCGATTTAACGTGTACAACTCGCTCGCCGCCCTAGGGGTGGCGCTGGGCGAGGGTATCGACCTGGAGGAGGCGGCTCTTGGGATCCGCGAGACTGTGGTTCCCGGGCGCTTTGAACCGGTCGACTTGGGGCAAGAGTTTGCCGTCATCGTCGACTACGCCCACACGCCGGACAGCCTCGAAAATGTCTTAAAGACCGCCCGGAGCCTCGTCAAAGAACGCGTGATCTGCGTCTTTGGAGCGGGAGGCGATCGCGACCCGACCAAGAGGCCGATCATGGGAGAGATCGCCGCGGAGCTGGCCGACTATGTCGTCATCACTTCCGACAACCCCCGCAGCGAGGAACCCGAAGCCATCTGCCGGGAAATCGCCAAGGGCGTTGAGCGGCACGGCCGCACCCCCTTTGAGATCATCGTCGACCGCCGGGAGGCCATCCGGCACGCGATTTCGATCGCCGACGCGGGTGACCTCGTGTTGATTGCGGGCAAGGGACACGAGACGTACCAGGAAATCAAGGGCGAGCGGATTCACTTCGACGATCGGGAAGAAGCGCGCCGCGCCTTGGAGGAGCGGTTGTAATATGGAGCCCGTCACCGTCGACCAGCTCCTCTCGTGGACAGGTGGAAGCCTCGCGCAACCGGGAGCCCATCCTTTCGTGACCAGCATCTCCACCGACAGCCGGACCCTTGCGCCCGGCGCTTGTTTTGTCCCCTTGGCCGGCCAGCGGTTTGACGGGCACCAGTTTATCGATGAAGCGGTGATGAAAGGCGCCGCGTGCATCGTTGCCTCCAAGGACCGCGGCGTCGCCGTTTCCCAAGACGTGGGGCTGATCTTGGTCGACGACACACTGGATGCGCTCTGGCGTATCGCCTCTGGGTACCGCCAGCTCTTTACGTTGCCGGTGGTCGCCATCACGGGGAGCAACGGCAAGACGACTACCAAAGAGATGGTAGCGGAGATCCTCTCGGCGATGGGCCCGGTGATCGCAACCGAGAAAAACTATAACAACGAGATCGGCGTCCCCCTGACGCTCCTTCGCATCGAGAGCCGGCACCGCGCCGCCGTCGTCGAAATGGGCATGCGCAAACGGGGCGAAATCGCCCAGCTCGCGCGCATCGCCGTTCCGACCATCGGCGTCGTCACCAATGTGGGGCCGGTCCACGTGGAGTTTCTCGGCTCGCTGGAAGGCGTCGCGGGGGCAAAAGGGGAGCTCGTCGAAGCCCTCGATCAAGACGGGTACGCCGTGCTCAACGCGGATGACCCCTACGTCCTCAAGATGGCGGCGCGCACCCGGGCCCAAGTGGTGACCTTTGGCCTCGGCGCCGACGCGGTGGTCCGTGGCGAACGGGTGGAGCATCGTGGGCTTGAGGGCAGCCGGTTTATCCTCAGGTGGGACGGAGAGCGGGTGCCCATCATCCTCAAGCTTCCAGGCCGCCATCAGGTGATAAACGCGCTGGCAGCCGCCGCAGTCGCTCGCTGCCTGGGCCTCGACGCGCGGGCCGTGCAACAGGGCTTGATCGATGTGCGCACCGAAATGCGCATGAGCCTCTACCGGTTGGGCGAAGGGGTGATCCTGATCGACGACGCCTATAACGCGAGCCCCGCCTCGGTGCGCTCAGCGCTGCTGTCCCTCAGTGACGTCAAAGCAAAGCGGCGCGTGGCCGTGCTGGGGGGCATGTTGGAGCTGGGACACCTCGCCGAAGAGGCTCACAAAGAAGTGGGCGAGCTGGCTGCCCGCGTGGGGGTGGACTGCTTGGTTGCGGTTGGCTCCGAAGCCCGGTGGATCCTCGATGGCGCCCTCGCGGCAGGCCTCACGCCCGAACGGATGGTTCATTTCTCCGACGCCTCCCAAGCGGCGGCCGCCGTAGCGCAGTGGTCGCGCGCGGAAGATGTGATCTTGGTGAAAGGCTCCCGGGGCTTTCGCCTCGAACAAGTCTCGATGGCCCTCAAGGAACGATTTGGGCCAGTCGACGAAAGCGAGGCGGAAGAAAGCCGGTGAACGCCCCAATTTACGCCAGTCTCTTGAGCTTTTTCATCGCGTTGCTGATGGGTCCCGCGACGATCTCGCTGCTCGCCCGGCTGAAAGCAGGGCAGCAGGTGCGAGCCGCAGGCCCGGCAAGCCATCAGGCCAAGTCAGGCACCCCGACGATGGGAGGGGTGATGATCGTCGCAGGGGCCGTCGTCTCGACACTCGTCTTTGCTACGCCGCAAAGTCCCACGGCTACCTGCCTCATCCTCGCGACGCTGGGGTTTTGCGTCATCGGCCTCATCGACGATTTGATCATCGTCGTCCGCAAAAGGTCGCTGGGGCTTCGGGCCCGGACCAAACTGCTCGCGCAAGTGATCGTCGCTCTCTTTGTGGCCGCCTACGCCCTCAACACGTTGGGCTCCGAAGTCCTCGTCCCCTTTACCGGCGACGTATGGAGGTTGCATCCCCTCGCTTTCCTCCTCTTGGCGGTAGGAGCGATCGTCGGTACGGCCAATGCCGCGAACTTCACCGACGGCCTTGACGGCCTCGCAGCCGGCACGTCAGCCATCGCTTGCATCGTCTACACCGTGATCGCCATGCGCATGGGCGACCTCGACAGCGCGGTCTTCGCAGCGGCGCTGGCCGGCGCGTCCCTCGGTTTTTCGTGGTTTAACGCCCATCCGGCCCAAGTGTTTATGGGCGATACCGGCAGCCTTGCCCTCGGCGGGGCTATCGGCAGCCTAGCGGTTGTTACCCGCACCGAGCTTGTCCTTCCCATCGTGGTCGCCGTCTTCCTTATCGAGATTTTATCCGTCATGATCCAGGTGCCTTATTTTAGGCTCACCAAGGGGAAGCGGATCTTCAAAATGACTCCGATCCATCACCACTTTGAGCTTTCCGGATGGGCCGAGACGAAGATCGTCATCCGCTTTTGGCTTATCGCCGCGCTCTTTGGCGCCATCGGCCTCCTCTCGCTGGTGTAGTGGCGGAGAGGACTTGCCGGGGCCCGTCTGGCATAAAGATGGGACAAGAAAACGAAAGGAGGCTGGAGATGCCGCCCCGGACGCAACGGCCGGATCTGGTTATTTTCATCGCGGCGCTGGGCCTGGTCGTGCTGGGGCTGGTAGCGGTCTTTAGCGCCAGCTACTCCACGGGGATGCAGCGTTTTCAAGATCCCTATTACTACATCAAGCGCCAGCTCATCGGGGCGGTCCTCGCGCTCAGCCTCCTTTTTCTGTTGCAGCGCGTCGACTACCGCCTCTTACGTCCTTTGGCGCTGCCGGGCCTTGCGCTCTCGTTCTTTCTCCTCATCCTCGTGCTCCTCGTGGGCGCGGAGGCGGGCGGATCGCGGGCATGGCTCAATCTCGGGCTTATCCGGTTCCAGCCGGCAGAGGTGGTGAAGCTGGCGATGGTCAACTTCACCGCGGCCTTTATCGCGTACAAAAAGGATGGCATGCGCCGGTTTTGGTCGGGGCTGATCCCGCCCCTTTTGGTGCTGGCAGCCATCTTTGGCCTGATCATGTTGCAGCCCGACTTTGGCACCGCGGTGGCTATCGCCGGCACCGTGCTGATCATGCTCTTTGCCGGGGGAGCCAACCTTGGCCACCTGGCCGGCATCGGCCTCTCGGGCGTGCCCGTCTTGGTGGCGCTGGTCTTGAGCCGGCCCTACCGGCTGCGGAGGATCACGTCCTTTCTCAATCCATGGGAAGACCCCTTGGATTCGGGCTGGAACATCATCCAGTCGCTCCTTGCCATCGGCTCGGGAGGCCTCTTCGGACTGGGTCTTGGCGCCGGGAGGCAGAAGTTCGCGTACCTTCCCGAGCAACACACCGACTTTATTTTTTCCGTCATCGGCGAGGAGCTGGGCTTTGTCGGCACGGCGGCGGTGGTGACGCTCTTTTTCATCTTGGCGTGGCGAGGTTTTCGCACCGCGCTCTTGGCCCCCGACCTTTACGGATCGATGCTGGCCGTAGGCTTGACGTCGATGCTGGTCTTCCAGGCGATGCTCAATATCGGGGTCGCGACCGGTTCCTTGCCGGTGACGGGAATCACCCTGCCTTTCGTGAGCTTTGGGAGCACGTCCCTCGTCGTCAGCCTTTCCGCCGTGGGCGTCCTCCTCAATATCTCCAAGGCAGTAGGAGGCGGCCGGGCGTGAGGGTCTTGATCGCTGGCGGAGGGACCGGCGGGCACATTTATCCCGCGCTCACCATCGGCAAGGCGCTCCTGGAAAAGGGAGCGGAAGTGATTTTCGCCGGCACCGACAAGGGTTTGGAAAAACAGATCATCCCCCGGGAAGGCTTTCGGCTCGAAACGATCTCAGTCGACTATTTCCCCCGGCGGCTTTCGTGGCGGCTGGTCCGTTCGTTTTTTGTCGCGGCAAAAGGGGTTGCTGAAGCGCTCGCCCTGGTGAGGCGCCTTTCGCCTGACGTGTGCGTCGGCACCGGAGGGTATGTAGCGGGACCCGTCGTGCTGGCTGCGGCCTTGTCGGGAGTGCCGACCGTCATCCAGGAGCAAAACGCCTTGCCAGGCCTCACCAATCGCATCCTCGCGCGCTTTGCCGATAAGGTGGCCGTGGGCTATGAGGCAGCCGCTTTGAGCTTTGGCCGCGGGGACAAGCTGGTAGTGACGGGCAACCCCATTCGGCCGGAGATCGTCGCCATGACGCGGCAGCGAGGTGCGGCCCGCCTCGGGGTGGATCCAACGAAAAGACTCGTCCTCATCACCGGCGCCAGCCAAGGCGCCCGCTCGATCAACCATGCGGTCTTGGAAGCCTTTCCCAAGCTCACCACCCTCGATGCCCAGTTTCTGATCGCCACCGGCGCCGCGGGTTTCAAGGACTTTGTGAGCGGCGTGCGGGCCCAGGCGGGGAAGGGCCGTCCCTTTCTCGACGGGCAGGGCGAGAGGTTTGGAAACCTCATGGCCGTGCCCTACCTCTACGACATGCCGGCGGCTCTGGCCGCCAGTGACCTAGTCGTGGGGCGAGCGGGCGCCCTCTCCATCGCAGAGATTACTGCCCGGGGGCTTCCCGCGATCTTGATCCCCTATCCCTACGCCGCGGAAAATCACCAGGAAAAGAACGCGCGCGTGCTCGAGGCGGCGGGCGCGGCCCGGGTCATCCTCGACCGGGAGTTGAACGCGGCGAGGCTTTACGACGAGATCGCCTCGCTGCTAGCCGACGACGAGCGGCTGGCGGCCATGGCCGAGGCTTCTCGCAAACTCGGGAAACCCGACGCAGTGTGGGAGATCGTGGCCCTCATCGAAGGAGTCGTGGCCTTGCGCCAAGGTCGAACCTAGCAAGGCGCCGGACGAGCACTTTCCCGTCGCGAGCAGGGATTTTGCGCAGGGAACACTTCACATGGGGCGGGCATACCGTATTAGCGCCCCTGGGTCGCAGGAGGCATGACGGTGGAAAGCCTCAAAGCCAGGCTGCTCTCAGAGATCCAAGGCGAGGTGCGGTTTAACGAGCCGCTCAGACGCTACACCTCCTACCGGATCGGCGGGCCAGCCGATATCTTGGTTCAACCGGCCACCGAAGAGGACGTCGTCAAGACCCTGAAGGCCGCCTGGGAGCATCAGACGCCGGTGTACGTGATGGGCAGCGGCAGCAACCTCCTGATCAGCGACGAAGGGGTACGGGGGGTCGTCTTGCGGCTGGGGCACTGGCTGGGAGAAGTGACCTTCTCGGGAAACGTCGTCCGCGCGCAAGCTGGAGCGGCTTTGCCCAAGGTGGCAAAAATGGCTGCCGACCGGGGCCTGGCCGGCCTCGAATGGGGGGGAGGCATCCCTGGAACGGTCGGAGGCGCCGTGGCCATGAACGCCGGCGCCCATGGGGGCGAAATTCGCGATGTGCTCCTCCGGGCTCATCTGGTCTCCCGCGATGGCACACGGCTTGCCTGTTCCGTTGAAGAGATGCAGTACTCGTACCGCAGGAGCGGCCTTATCCGCGAGACGGGCCACGTGGTCGTCGGCGCCGAGTTTCAGCTGCGTCCCGAAGGCGTCGAGGCCATCACCCGGCGGATGCGAGAGTACGCCGCCCGGCGGCGCAGCACCCAACCGCTGGGACTGCCCAGCTCCGGCAGCGTCTTTAAAAATCCCCCTGGCGACTACGCGGGACGGTTGGTCGAAGCCGCCAACTTGAAAGGGACTCGGATCGGAGGGGCTCAAATTTCCGAGATCCACGGAAACTTCATCGTCAACCGGGGCGACGCCACGGCACGGGATGTGAAAGCGCTGATCGACCTCGTCCGGAGCACGGTCCGAGACCGTTTTGGCATCGACTTGGAGCTCGAAGTGGAGCTCGTGGGGTGGGATGGAGAGTGACACTAGGTTCCAGCACATTTTCCCCCTTTCGGATCAAACGCCACGCGGGAGGCAATGGGACGCTGCCAACGCTGACCGTCGAGGGCGGCACGCCCCTTAAGGGGGAGGTGCGGGTCAGCGGCGCGAAAAATGCCGTCCTCAAACTGATGGCCGCATCTCTCCTTACCAAGGAGCCCTGCGTCGTCCGCAACGTTCCCCGGATCGGAGACGTCTTTAACATGATCGAGGTGCTGGAGGGGCTTGGCGCCCGGTGCTCCTTGGACGGAGACGTCTTGTACATCGAAGCCCGGGACCTCCATCCCGAAGCCCCGCTGGAGCCTGTGCGGGAGATGCGCGCCTCGGTGCAGGTGATGGGCCCGCTCCTCGGCCGGTTAGGCGAGGTGAAGATCGCCCAACCCGGAGGTTGCGCGATCGGCGCGCGGCCGGTTGACCTCCACCTTGCAGGACTGAGAGCGCTGGGCGCGACCATCGAAGAGCGCCACGGCTTTATCCACGGCCGGGCTGCCAAACTGGTTGGCAGCGAGATTCACTTCGACCTGCCGAGCGTGGGCGCGACGGAAAACATCATGATGGCCGCTGCCGTCGCGGAAGGCGAAACCGTGATCCGCAACGCGGCCCGGGAACCAGAGATCATCGAAGTGCAAAACTTCATCAACTGCATGGGGGGAAGGATCCGCGGCGCCGGCACGGACACCATTCGCATCGTCGGCGTGGGCGGGCCCTTGCGAGGCGTCGACTATACGGTGATTCCCGACCGCATTGAAGCGGGAACGCTCGCCGTCTGTGCCGCCGTGAGCGGCGGAGACCTGACGCTGAGACCGGTCATCGTCGAGCACATGGAGCTGGTCGTCGCGAAACTCGCTGAAGCGGGCGCCGCGATCGAAGTGCGCGACGAAACGATGCGGATCTGGAGAAAAGGGAAGCTTAAGCCCTTACAAATACGCTCGCAGCCTTATCCTGGCTTTCCCACCGACATGCAGCCGCAGATCCTCGCCATGTTGACCACGGCGGAGGGCACGAGCATTGTGACCGAGACGGTCTACTCCAGCCGCTTCAAACATGTCGACGAACTCAGGCGCATGGGAGCCGACATCACGGTGGACGGGCGCGTTGCGGTGGTGCGCGGGCCTTGCGAGCTGACGGGGGCCCGGGTGGAAGCCTCGGATCTCAGAGCCGCTGCGGCGCTGGTAGTGGCTGGGCTCGCCGCCGAAGGAGAGACGGTGATCGAAGGTTTGCAGCATTTAGACCGGGGTTATGAGGACCTGGCGGGAAAGCTGGCCTCTGTAGGAGCCAGGATCGTGCGCCGGGTGCCCAGCGAGGCGATCGTTCCTTGACATCTGGTAAACGGTGACGCCGGCACCATTTTTCGGGCCGCGGGGCGTGCTATAATGGAGGATGATACGACCGGTGGGAAAGGGAGCGTCCCCGTGGCCCAAACGTTCTCGGGAAAGGGATACTCGGCGGCGTTGGGGCTCTTCGTCGCGGTCTTAGCCTTGTACGCCGCCTTTCAAAGCCCGCTGTTTCAACTGCAGAGGATCGACGTCGTCGGCGGCCAACGGCTGACGGAAGGCGACGTCTTGGCGTGGACAGGCCTTTCCCTCGGTCAAAACCTTTTCGATCTCGACACCACGGCCATCGAACGAGCGCTCCTCGACCATCCTTTAGTGGCCAGCGCCAGCGTCAGCCGCCGCTTGCCGGCGACGCTCCGGGTCGTCGTCGACGAACGGCAACCCGTCGCTTATCTTTCTGCGGGAGGCGAAGTGTGGGCCATCGACGGCGAAGCCATCGCCCTGTTTGAAAGTCCCACCGTCACCTTGCCTCTGCCGCTCATCACGCTCAACGAGCAGGTTGAGCCACAAGTTGGAGCGCCCGTGGAGCATCCCCGCCTTCACCTGGCTTTGGCTTTCGCCCGGGGACTTAGCTTAAAAGGGCTGGCCAACCTCTCCGAAGTGCATGTAACCGGCGAGGGGATTGTCGCCTACACCCGGGACGGCATCTCGATCTCCCTGGGGAGCGACGGAGAGATGGGCGAAAAAGCCCGTGTGTTGGAGGGGCTCTTGGATCAAATTCAAGCCCGCCGTCTGGCCGTAGCCCACATCGACCTGAGGCATCCGAAAAGCCCGGTTTTTAGGGATAAACGATAAGGCAGGGGGAGGAATCATCTGGGGGCCGTGGAAACTAACGACGTATAAGCGACCTTATAATTCCGAAGCGCTTTTTCTTGATGAGGAGGACGAGCCCATGTTCGAGTTGGACGCCGACAATGGGCAATTCGCCAATATCAAAGTGATCGGAGTGGGCGGTGCGGGATGCAACGCGGTCAATCGCATGATCGAAGCTGACCTACAAGGCGTCCAATTCGTCTCCATGAATACCGACGCACAGGCCCTCCAGTCATCCAACGCCAGCCACAAACTGCAGCTTGGCGCCAAGCTCACGCGAGGCCTTGGCGCAGGCTCCAACCCGGAGATCGGCCAGCGTGCGGCCGAGGAGAGCCGGGAGGAGATCCGCGCCCTGCTTGAAGGGGCCGATATGGTTTTTGTCACCGCAGGTATGGGGGGCGGCACCGGCACCGGCGGCGCGCCCGTGGTCGCCGAGATCGCCAAGGAGCTTTCTGCGTTGACCGTGGCGGTGGTCACCAAACCTTTCTCTTTTGAAGGAAGGAAACGGCTGGCCCAAGCTGAGCGGGGTATCGCGGAGCTGAGGGAAAAGGTCGATACCTTGATCGTCATCCCCAACGATCGCCTGCTGCAAGTAGTGGACAAGCGGACGTCGATGCTCGAGGCCTTTAGGATCGCCGACGACGTCTTGCGGCAGGGTGTGCAAGGGATTTCGGACTTGATCACGGTGCCCGGCCTCATCAACCTCGATTTCGCGGACGTTCGCACCATCATGACCAGCGCCGGCTCGGCCCTGATGGGGATCGGACGGGCCACCGGCGAAGACCGGGCCGTCAAAGCCGCAAAACAAGCGGTCTCCAGCCCGCTGCTCGAAGCTTCCATCGAGGGCGCGAGGGGCATCCTGCTCAACATCACGGGCAGCAGCAACCTGGGCCTCTTTGAGGTCAACGAGGCCGCCGAGATCATTGCCGAAGCGGCCGATCCGGAGGCCGTGATCATTTTCGGCGCGGTGATCGACGAAACGCTGCAGGACGAGATCCGCGTCACGGTGATTGCGACCGGCTTTTCGGACAACGGAGGGAGCCCGGGCTCTTTGAGCCAATCGACGGGCCCGAGGAGCCGCCTGGACATCAAACCCTTTGCCACTGACGATTTGGAGATTCCCGCCTTTTTGCGCCGGCGCTCGTAAGGAGCGCCGGCTTTTTATTGCATCCGGTGGATTTCTCGCTTGAGCTTTTTGAGGATTCGCTTTTCCAGGCGCGAAATGTACGACTGGGAGATTCCCATCGCGTCCGCCACTTCTTTCTGCGTCTTTTCCCGGCCGTCGGCTAAGCCAAAGCGGAGTTCCATGATGCGTTTTTCCCGCCCGGAAAGCCGCTCCAGGGCCCCTTGGAGGAGCGCCCGTTCCACTTCTTCTTCGATGTGCTTGATCACGTCGCTCTCCACGCCCAGCACGTCGGAAAGGAGGAGCTCGTTGCCGTCCCAATCGGTGTTGAGCGGCTCGTCAAACGAGACCTCCGCCTTGGTCTTGTTGTTGCGCCGCAGGTACATGAGGATCTCGTTTTCGATGCACCGGGACGCGTAGGTGGCCAACTTGATCTTCTTCGCCGGATCAAAGGTGTTGACCGCTTTGATCAGGCCGATCGTGCCGATCGAGACCAAGTCTTCGATGTGGACCCCCGTGTTTTCAAACTTCCTGGCGATATAGACCACAAGGCGCAGGTTTCGTTCGATGAGAATGCCCTTTACCCCGTTGTCGCCTGCTTCCAGCCGGTCTAAGAGGTGGATCTCCTCTTCCCGCGTCAAAGGAGGTGGCAATACTTCGCTGCTGCCCACGTAATGGACGGCCTTAGGCCATCCGGCCCGCCAAAGGAGACGGATCAGCGCCAAATGCAATCCAAGCCTTGCCTTACGAAGATGTGGTCGCATGGGAAGTCTCTCCTTTTTCGGGTGTAGTGGATTGAGCCCACTCGGGGGCGAGCGCTCCCGGAACGGCTTGTTGAAGGAGGCCCGGGTGAATCAGAGCGTGGTACACGCCTTCGGGGTCGAGGGCCTTGGGGTAAAGGCCGATGATGGCGCTTTCCAGGGGGATGGGCTCTCCGTCAATGATGGCGGCGACGCGGTCGGGACGAAATCCCACCATCAGGCCTTTCTCCTTTCCCAAAGAAGTGAACGGGATCACCCTAAACCGAGAGGACCAGCGCTCGGAGGTAAGGAGGCGGCTGACCCCGCTCAAATCGCCCGACTCCATCTGGATCAGCACGGGCCGGAGATGCTCGGGCAACAGGTGCGCGACCACACTGTGCTCGACCACCACCACGGGAGTGCCGTCGAGGGGATCCTTGAGAAGGTTGCCCGTATCTGCCAGCGCTTCGGTCCTCACCTTGTGACCAAACAGGTCGATCTCTAAGGTTATGTTGTAGAGCTTTTGCCAGATGCTGCGCTGGACGACCCCCCAACCCAGCTCGGCGACGATCATGATCGCCCCAATCGCCACGGCCAGCTGCCCGGCGATTCCCCATCCCAATGCATACCCAGCTGCGAGGCCAGCACCTCCCGAACTCACCGCGATGAAGTAAAAGTAACCCACCACCCGTAAGAGCGCGGGCCACAACAGGGGATAAAAGGCAGTGACGAGCATTGCCACCGAAGTGGCCAAGACCGCGGGCCAGATTTTGACCCAGCCGTAATACGGCACGACGCCGCGCTCTGAGAGGTAATAGACCAGGAAGTACGCGGTGCCGATGGCCGCCCCGGCTGCAAGGCGTCCGGGCCGATGCGGCGCCTTGGCCACCTTTGCCGTGGCCCACAGCAACAGGTAGTCCATCATGAAACTCAAGACACCGAGCAAGAGAAGTGTGTCCACGTAAACGACCGTCACCGCCGGGGGCACGCCGGACACCTCACAAAGGCCAGAAAGTTGGGAATCTTTTCCACAAGATGGAGCACCCGATCCGTTCATCATACTACCCGCGGCTCGTGACGATTCCTTCCCTCAGTGTTGGGTTCCCTCAAAGGCTGCGGAATAAGCCGGATTTACCGCGGCCATACTGTTGGGTACAAGAGAAACCTTGAGGGAGTGGCGTGGTGTGAACAAGGTTGAAATCTGCGGCGTCAACACGTCCCAGCTCCCGGTGCTCTCCAACGAAAAGATGCGCCAGCTGCTGAAAAAGATGCGGGAAGGAAGCGAAGAGGCCCGGGCCGAGCTGGTGCAAGGGAATCTGCGCCTCGTCCTTAGCGTCATTCAACGGTTTAACAACCGGGGCGAGCACGTCGACGACCTATTCCAGGTGGGCTGCATCGGCCTGATGAAGGCCATCGACAATTTTGACCTCAACCAAAACGTCCGCTTTTCCACCTACGCCGTGCCCATGATCATCGGTGAAATCCGCCGGTACTTGAGGGATAACAATCCCATCCGCGTCAGCCGTTCCCTCAGGGATATCGCTTACAAAGCGCTGCAAGTGCGAGACATGCTGGTCAATAAGTACTCGGCTGAACCCAGCATCGGACAGATCGCCGAAGAGCTGGGGGTGCCAAGAGAAGAGGTGGTCTTTGCCCTCGACTCGATCCAAGATCCGATCTCCCTGTTTGAACCAATTTATCACGACGGCGGGGATCCGATCTACGTCATGGATCAGATCAGCGACGAAGAGAGTGAAGAAGCCACTTGGATGGACGGAATCTCCATCCGCGAGGGCATGTCGAAACTTAGTGAACGGGAAAAGCTAATCCTGACGATGCGCTTTTTTGATGGGCGGACGCAGATGGAGGTCGCAGAGGAGATCGGGATCTCCCAGGCACAAGTCTCCCGGTTGGAAAAGGCGGCCCTCAAAAATCTGCAGCGCCACATGGCGGTGCAGCAGTAACCCGCCCTTCGGCGAGAGGGGAGTCGTGCGGTGTACCCCAAACGAGTCGTTTACTCTACGTGGATGAGCCTCGGCCTGGCACTGGCTGTGGCGCTCGGGGCATTTCTTATCGGCGCGTTGGCCGAGGGACGGATCGCAGCCCGCGGCGCGGATGTGGCCCACGCCCAGCACAATCTCTTGCGGCTTCACGTCGTGGCGCATTCCGACGCTCCTCATGACCAAATGGCCAAGTTAAACGTGCGGGACGCGGTCTTGCGCGAGCTTGCCGGATGGCAAGAGCCCAGCAGCCAGAGGGAGCTGGAGCGTTGGATAAGAGAAAGAGAAGACGTCTTGATCCGCGCTGCGAAAGCCGCTTTAGCCGATTTGGGCCAGGAGCATGAGGTGCGGGTCGAAGTCGGTGATTTCTCGTTCCCGCAAAAGAGTTGGGGCGAGCTCGTCCTGCCTGCCGGGCAGTACCGGGCCGTGCGGATCATCATCGGCGACGGGGCAGGCAAAAATTGGTGGTGTGTTCTCTTCCCGCCCTTGTGCTTCGTCGAAGAGAGCGGAAATCACGAGACTCTGTCTCGAGGAATAGCCCATGCGCACGGCTCCCTCGAAGAGCCGGCAGGCGCCGCCCCCATACAAAACGTCGGAAGCCACCCTGACAGCCTCAATGAGGACCGCGACGGAGCGTCCCAGCTCACCCAGCCGGTCGAGGTCGAGTGGCGGGTGCGCCTGTGGGAGAGCCTCAGCCAGTCGGCCGCAGCAGGGCGGGTGAGAGAGCTGGTCGACGCCTCCCTCGATGCGATCAAGAGGATAAGCCCAGATTGAGTGCCCGCAAGGCTCACCCCGGGCCGGCTTTTCCAAAGCTCCGGCAATCCGCCGGAGCTTTTTCTTTTTTGGAGCGTGTATACTGAAACCACGGGGAGGGAGGTCGAGCGATGCTGGTAAAGACGTCGGACTTGCGTCTTTTGGACGTGGTCAACATCGGCGATGGCCGCCGCCTCGGACACGTGTACGACCTCGATCTCGACGTCGAGACCGGCGAGATCCTCGCGATCATCCTCCCGGGCGAAGGCGGCCTGTTTGGCTTCGGCCGCCGGCCGGATATCGAAATCCCTTGGGACCGGGTGGTCCGCATCGGCATCGACGTGATCTTGGTCGATCTGCCGGCACAAAAACCTGAGCCTGGTACTTCCCGCCGCACGGCCCCCTAAGACGCCGGCCCGCCAGCGGCGCGGACAGGCGCAAGCTCGTTTTGGGAGACGATGAAGATGCAGGTATGGCAGAGCGCTCTGCTGGCGAGCATCCCAGGCGTCGTCCACGGCGTCTCGACGCGCCTTGGCGGCGTGAGCCGCCCGCCCTTTGCAACCCTCAACCTCAGCCTGCAGACGGGCGACCGGGTGGAAGACGTGATCGAAAACCGCCGGAGGTTCCTCGCAAGGCTCGGCTTTAACCTGGACGCGGCGGTTTGGGGGGAGCAAGTCCACGGAACCGTGGTCCGGCAGGTCACAAGGCGCGATGCCGCGGAAAAGGGAGTCCACGCCTTCCCCGCAACCGACGGATTGGTGACGACCCAGCGGGGGCTGGCTCTCATGGCGTTCTTTGCCGACTGCCTGCCCATCATGGCTGCCGAGGAAGGGGGGCGGGCGGCCGGCGTCGCCCACGCGGGCTGGCGAGGTACCATCGCTGGAGTCGCTCGCCAATTGATCGTCTCCTTGAGGGCGTGTGGCGTCGCGCCCGAAAGGATCAAGGTCGCCCTCGGGCCATGCATCAAGCCGTGCTGTTACGCGGTGAGCGAGGAGCTTTACCAGCGGTTTCGCGACGAGATCGGCCCGCAAGCGGTGGGGCGGACCCGCTCGGGCCGGCCCGCCTTGGATCTGGCGGGAGCCAACACGGCCCTTCTCGTCGCGGCCGGGGTGCCGGAAAGCGCCATCGAAGTCTCTCCTATTTGTACGGCTTGCCGGACGGATCTTTTTTTCAGCCACCGGGCAGAGCGCGGCAACACCGGTCGCTTTGCAGCCGTCGTCGGCCTCCTTTGAGCGCGAGGGAGATCGCAGCGCTCTTCTAGTCCCTTGAGCGAAGCTCGAAAAAAGGCAGGATGTGGTTGGGCAGGGTTGAATGTATCGGTGAGGTGGTGACCTTGTCCCAACCGGTTTATTCGGAGCCTCAACCCCACGGGCGTCACCGTGAGATCGCCGCGATCTTGTTGATGGCGATCTCCCTTTTGATTCTTTTGAGCTTGCACACCAACGCGACAGGCACCGTCGGGCTCCAGCTATCCAACTGGCTGCGGCGCATTTTTGGCCTGGGAGCCGAGGTGCCGGCTGTCTTTCTCTTCGCGGCGGGAGTCGCGATCCTACGGCAGAGGGTGCGGCAAGGTCGGGGGCGCCGGATCACGGCGCTCCTCATCATGTATGCGGCTGCGCTGACGGGATACCATTTGATCGTGACGGAGATCGAAGGCCCGCTTAGCCCCTATTGGGTGCAGCGCGTCGGAGAGGAGATGCGGGGCGGCGGATACGTCGGCGCCTCTTTGGGTAGCGCTCTCCTCGTCGCCTTTGGCCCCTGGGGCTCGGCAGTCGTGCTGGTCGCAGCGTTTTTGGTCGGCATCACCCTCTACTTGGAAACGCCGGTATCACATGTGGTTTCTGCCATCGTAGGGGCCATCGCGCGCGCTTTTCGTGCCGGCGCCGGCGGCCTGTACGAATTTGGCGCCGGGCTTGTGCGCGAAGTGAAAGAACTCGTCGCCATGATCCATGATCAGCAAAGGCGGGTCAGGGTGCAGCGGGCGGCGCGCGCCGTCGAGCGAGCGGCTGCACGCGCCTCCGAACCGGCCTCTCCTTCGTCCCGTGAGCTTCAGGCTTCGTCCTCCTGGTCCCAAAGGACGGACGCAGAGAGCGTCGCCGGTGCGGCTTCGGCCGGCGGACCAGCTGCGTCGTTTTGGGGTAACCTCTTCAGCGGGCGGGGAAGACGGCGCAGCCCATCCGAAGATGCGCACCTCGATAAGGAAAGGGAGCCGCAGGCGTTGGAGGCCGCGTCCTTGGACCCGCGTGCCGAGTCCGCTGCAGTCCTTCAGGAGCCGGCAGAAGAGAGCCGCTTCACGCGGCCCCGCCGAGAAGGGGCTTTACCGGCAGCCGGCCGCAACGGCGAGGGCTCCGATCCCTCAACGAAAGGGGCCGGCGCCGCCGGCGGAAACTCCGCCGCGTCCCACGCTAAGAGCCGGCGGTCCGAGCCCGCGGCCATGGCCACAAACCCCGAGAGAACCGAGGCGCCTCCTGCCTACGTCCTGCCCGATCCCGCGCTGCTCGAGCGTCCTCGCGAAAGCCGCAACAAACGGACGCAAGAGACCCACGACCAGGGGCGTCTCCTCGAAGAGACGCTGGCCACCTTTGGCGTGCAAGCCAAGGTGGTCCACGTCAGCCGCGGTCCGGTGGTCACCCGTTACGAGCTGCAGCCCGCTCCGGGCGTCAAAGTGAGCAAGATCGTCAACCTCGCGGACGACGTGGCGCTCAACCTCGCCGCCGCAGACGTTCGCATCGAAGCGCCGGTGCCGGGCAAGTCGGTGGTCGGCATCGAAGTGCCCAATAAGGAGCCGAGCATCGTCTACTTTCGCGAGGTGATCGAATCCGCCGAGTTTCAAAAGGCCGGATCCAAACTGGCCATCGGCCTTGGAAAAGACGTCGCGGGCAATCCGGTGATCGCGGATCTTACCAAGTTGCTGCACGTCTTAATCGCGGGCGCCACCGGCAGCGGCAAGAGCGTCTGCATCAACACGTTGATCTGCAGCCTTCTCTACCGGGCCCAGCCGCACGAAGTGAAGCTGATGATGATCGACCCCAAACGGGTGGAACTTGCCGTCTACGACGGGATTCCACACCTTATCACGCCCGTCGTCACCGATCCGAAGCTGGCCTCCAACGCCCTCCGGTGGGCCGTGAAAGAGATGGAAGCCCGGTACAAGAAGTTTTCCGAAGCCCGCGTGCGCAACATCGACGGGTACAACCGCGGGGTCGAGGCCGGCGCGATCGAAGATGAGGCCATGCCGTACCTGGTCGTCATCATCGACGAGCTCGCCGACTTGATGCTCGTCGCGCAAAACGAAGTGGAGGACAATATCTGCCGGCTGGCGCAGATGGCGCGAGCGGCGGGGATTCACCTCGTCATCGCCACGCAGCGGCCGTCGGTCGACGTGATCACGGGGCTGATCAAGGCCAACGTGCCCTCCCGTATCGCGTTTGCTGTCTCGTCGGGCGTCGACTCCCGGACCATCCTCGACATGGTGGGGGCTGAGCGTCTCCTTGGGAAAGGGGACATGCTCTACTATCCCATCGGCGCCAACAAGCCGATCAGGGCCCAAGGCGCTTGGATCTCCGACAAAGAGGTGCAAGCGATCGTCAACTTCTGGAAACAACAAGGAGAGCCGGTCTACGCCGAAAACGTCACGGACGTCGCAAGAGGCGGCGGCGTGACGGACGAAGGCGACGACGAGTTGTTTGAGGACGCAGTACGCCTAGTGGTCGAGACGGGCAACGCCTCCATCTCCATGCTGCAGCGGCGTTTCCGGATCGGCTACGCCCGCGCGGCCCGTTTGATCGACATGATGGAGCTTCAGGGGATCGTGGGGCCCTACCAAGGCAGCAAACCCCGGGAAGTGCTGCGCACCATCGACGACCTGGACGAACTTTTCAACAACACGAATTGACGCTGGCTAAGGCGGAGCCTACGGGAAAGTGGGTGTCAGATGATGGAGGAACTGGGCCGGGAACTAAAAGCCGTGCGAGAAGAGAAGGGGATCTCGCTCGACGAGATCAGCCGGGAGACCAAAATCAGCCGGCGGCACTTAGAGGCCATCGAAGCCGGCGACTTTGATAAACTTCCCGGCCCAGTGTACGCCCGCGCCTTTCTGCGGCACTACGCCAAAGCAGTCGGGCTCGACCCCGAGTACGTCATTGAGCAGTACCGCTTGCGTCACGCGTTGCAAGACACCGCCCCGGCCAACGTCGGCTCGGCGCCGGGACTGTCGGTCGCCCGCTACCGGGAGCGGCGCAGGCAGCGGAGGGCAAGGCAACGCCGCGTCTTTTCCTGGATCCTGGCGGTTCTTATCGCTGCGGCCGTCATCGCCGGAGCCGTCTACCTCGTGACCGGGAGGCGCCTAGGAGATTTGAGCCCCCAAGAGGGCGGCGCCACCGGCATCCAACCCGTGGAAAGCGCGCTCCCTGAAACGGGAGGGGCCGTGCCGGAAGAAGTGTTCGCTCTCAGCGACGAGCCCGCGATTCGGGAGGACGGCACGGCCATTCTGGAGGAAGCTCCAGCCCGCGAGGGAGTGAACGTACCCGACGACGCGAGCGTTTTGTCCGAAGCGACGACAGGGGAGGAAGAAGCGTTCTTCCTCCATCCAAAACTGCCGGAGAGCCCGAGGTTGGATGGGGAAGAACTGCCGGAGTCTCCAGGGATACCCAGCCCCGAAGAGGCGCCTTCCCTGCAAGCTCCTCCCCAAGAGACGCCGTCGCTCACAGGCGATCGAGTTCAGGGCGAACCGGCTTTACCCGCGCCGGAAACGACCGATGAAAGCGAAGCCAGCGCAGCCTTGCCCGAGAGCGACGAACCCTTCGAGCCAGTGGACGAGGTGGGCTTGACTCCGCCCGAAGAGCAGGTGGAGGCGCCGACCCAGGTGGTGTTGAGGGCCGAGGCGGTGGACGAATGCTGGGTGGACGTCTTTGCCGACGGACAACGCATCTTTACGGGTGTGCTGCAACCGGGTACAATCGTCACATGGGTCGCTGACGAGGTGTTGCGGGTCCGCTTTGGCAGGCCTGAGGTCGTCTTTCTCACGCTCAACGACGTCCCTCTCGGCCGGGCCGGCACCGGCGTCATCACCCGGGAGTTTCGCAACGACGAGGCGGATTGAAATGGCTGAAAAGAAGCGATCGGGGGAAGAGACGCTCTATCACGTGACGGCGGCCGAAGGCCGGATCCGTGCGCTGGCGGCTCGGACCACCTCGGTGGTCGAGGAGGCCCGCTGGCGCCACGGCTTGTACCCGACGGCTACAGCCGCCTTGGGGCGGGCGTTGACCGGCGCGGCCTTGCTCGCCGCCAGCCTGAAAGGCAAAGAAAAGCTGATGGTCGAGATCGTAGGTGACGGCCCGCTCGGGCGCATCGTGGCAGAGGCCGACGCGGCGGGGGCCGTGCGGGGCTACGTGAGCCATCCTCGCGTTCACCTTCCCCTCAACAGCGCGGGCAAGCTCGACGTGGCCAAAGCGGTCGGCAAGGGGACGCTCTATGTCACGAAAGACCTGGGCCTAAAAGAGCCCTACCGGGGCATGGTCCCCATCGTTTCGGGCGAGATTGCGGAGGACCTGGCGTACTACCTCAACGCCTCCGAACAGACGCCCTCCGCCTGCATACTGGGAGTATTGGTCGACGCCGACAACAGCGTGCGTGCCTCCGGCGGCCTGTTGATCCAGCTGATGCCGGGAGCGCTCGAAGACGAAGAATTGATCCAGCGGCTCGAAAGGGGTATCCAGGAGATGCCCGCCTTAAGCCGCGCCATCGACGAGGGGAGCCTACCGATCGAGTTGCTTTTTGACCTGCTGGACGGTTTGGAGCCCAAGGTGGTGCATCAACGCCCGTTGGCGTTTCAGTGCTCCTGCTCGAAGGAACGGTTTAGCCGTGGGTTGATCGCCTTGGGCAAGGAGGAGTTGGAGGCCATCGTCGAAAGCCAGGGCGGCGCGGAGCTGGTTTGTCATTTTTGCGGCGAAAAATACGACGTCAGCGAGGACGAGCTGCGCTCCTTGATCGCCGAACTCACGAACCCGCCTCACTAACGAACCTTTGCGGATGAACCTTTGCGAGGGGATGAAGGCCTGTGCCACGATGGCTTGACTACGTCCGCTGGACGGTGCTGGGCGTTCTCGCGGCTTTCATCGTCGTGCTGTTGGCTTCGGCCAGGCTCATCACCGACTGGCTGTGGTTTTCCCAGCTGGGTTACGGCACGCTGTGGGTTCGTCCCATCCTCTGGCGCCTTGGCGTCGGCGGAGTGAGCGGCCTTTTCGTCGCCCTCTTTCTTGCCGTCAACCTGTGGCTGACCGGAGGGCGGCTTAGACAGGCTCTCCTTCATCTCCAGGAACGAGTTCCCCAGTGGGGCGGCATGCTTTGGCTTAACCGGGCCATCGTTTTCATCAGCATCGCAGGCGGCTTGATCAGCGGCTCTTATTTTGCCAGCCACTGGCCGACAGTGGCGCAAGGTGTGGCCGGCGGCGCCTTTGGCGTCGCCGATCCGCTGCACGGCGCCGACATCGGTTTTTATCTCTTTAAGCTTCCCTTGTACGAGCTTGTCCTGCCCTTTGCCCTGGTCCTAACCCTCTTGACCACGCTGGTAACGGCCGCGATCTACGCGCTGAGCGGCTCCGTCTCTCTCCAGCGATGGGCTATCGACTTGGAAACGAGGGCAAAGCGCCACCTGGCCGCCTTGATCGCCCTCGCGGCGCTGCTCTTTGCGGCCGGCTGCCGGCTGGCCGCGTACCGCCTTGTCTACTCGACGCGAGGGATCCTCTACGGCGCCGGGTACACCGATGTGCACGTGACGCTCCCGGCGCTGTGGGCCATGACAGGGCTTTCGGCGCTCATCGCCGCACTGGTGGTGATTCACGCCTTCCGGCCCATAAGGCGCTGGATCACCAGCGCCGTCACCGTGTTGGTCGCCGGCGGCATCTTGGGCACCGGCATCGTTCCCGGCCTCGTTCAAGAGTTTGTCGTCGGCCCTAACGAGCTGGAGAAAGAGCTGCCCTATATCGCCGACCACATCGCCATGACCCGCTTGGCCTACGGCCTCGCCCACTTGCAGCAGAGGGATTACGACCCTGAGGGGACGCTCACCCCGGAGCTCGTGCGGGCCCATGCACAGACGCTGGCCAACATCCGCCTCTGGGATTACCGTCCGCTCCTTGCCACTTACTCCCAACTGCAAGAGCTGCGGCCTTACTACGACTTCATCGAGGTCGACGTCGACCGGTACACGGTGGGGGATGAGTACCGGCAAGTGATGATCGCTGCCCGGGAGCTCACCTCCGCGAGCCTTCAAAATCGTTCGTGGGTCAATTTGCACCTCCAATACACGCACGGCTACGGCGTCGTCATCAGCCCGGTCAACGAGGTGGATGCGCGGGGGCTGCCGCGCTTTTGGGTGTCCGATATTCCTCCCCAGGGTTTGGAAGACCTTAGAGTGCTCCGGCCGCAGATCTATTACGGCGAACAAGAGGCCGATTACGTGATCGTCCGTACACGCCGGCCGGAGTTTGATTATCCTCTGGGAGACGACAACGCAACGACCTTCTATCAAGGGAGCGGGGGCGTGCCGGTGGGGGGGTGGCTCCGCCGTGTGCTGTTCGCGGTTCGGCTTGGGACGACGCGGCTCCTCTTTTCCAACGACATCACTCCCGAGAGCCGGATCATGTTGTACCGCCCGATCATGACGCGGCTTACCAAGCTCGCGCCGTTTTTGCGGTTTGACCGCGACCCTTACCTCGTCCTTTCCGAAGGACGCCTCTTTTGGATCGCGGACGCGTACACCAGCTCTTCCCGGTTCCCCTACGCCGCGCCGACACCGGGATGGGGCAATTACGTGAGGAACTCCGTCAAGGCGGTGATCGATGCCTACAACGGCAGCGTCGACTTTTACGTTGTTGACGAAGAGCCGGTGATCGCCGCCCTTTCCCGCATCTATCCGGGAGTCTTTAAGCCGATTAGCGCCATGCCGGAAGACCTGAGGCGGCACCTGCGCTATCCCGAAGAGCTCTTTCGCCTGCAGGCGCAAGTACTCACCCGTTACCACATGACCAATCCCCAGGTGTTTTACAATCAAGAGGACGTTTGGGAGCTCCCCAAGGAAGTGTACGAACGCAGCGAGGTAGAAATGGAGCCCTACTACGTCATCACCCGGCTACCCGGGGAGGAACGGGAAGAGTTTATCTTGATGCTCCCCTTTACACCCCTTGGCAAAGGGAACATGGTGGCCTGGCTCGCCGCCCGCAACGACGGCGACTCCTACGGCGAGTTAGTGCTGTACCGCTTTGGCAAACAAGACGTCACCTTTGGCCCGCTCCAATTTGAGGCAAGGGTCAACCAAGACACCGAGATTTCCCGAGAGCTCACGCTCTGGAGCCAACAGGGATCCCGGGTGATCCGGGGCAACCTGATCATCGTTCCCATCGCGGACACCCTCCTTTACGTCGAACCCCTCTTTCTCCAAGCGGAGCAAGGCGAGATCCCCGAGCTCAAGCGGGTGATCGTCGGCACCGGCCACGACCTGGTGATGAGGCCGACCTTTTGGGAGGCGCTATCGGCTTTGGTGGGCGAGGACGTCCAAGAGCGGCCCGCGCCAAGGGAAGTGGTCCAGCCCGAAGCTGCGCCTCGACCCGTCGACCAAGACAACCTCGAACCCGACAAGGACCTTGCGAACCTGAGCTCGCTCGTCGAGAGGGCGGTCTTCTTCTTTGACGAAGCCCAAAGGGCCGCAGGACGCGGCGACTGGTCGGCTTATGGCCAGGCGCTCGATCGCTTGGGCGACGTGTTGCTACAGCTACGGGATCTCCATCAAGAGTCGATGTGAGGGCCAAGCCCCGTCATATTCCCCCTGGCGGCGCGAATATACTTGTCTCGACGTCGACAAGGGGGTAGATGCGCGTGGCGCTTTCGAAACGGCCGAAGAAAGACGGCCCGGGACTTATCTATATCCTCGTGGCTCTCGTGGTGGTGGCAGTCGCCGGAGCGAGGTTTCTAGGCTTTTCGCCTTCGCGGGGCGATGGTCCGCCCCCGCCAAGGCAGGAAGAGTCTCCTGGCCCCATGCAACCTGAGGGTTCCCGCGTGCTCCCCCGGCCGTCCCAAATGACGGAGGTCCTCATCTACCACACCCATACCTCCGAAAACTACTCGCCCAGTGAACCCCACGCTCGCGGGGAGGCGGGTGATGTGGTCGCAGTGGGAAGGGCCTTGGTTGAAGCCTTGCGCGAGCAGGGGGTTGGAGCGGTCCACGTGCTGACGGTCCACGACCTTCCCGACTGGTCCGGAGCGGTCGCGCGAGCCCGCCAAAGTGTGCAGGAAGCGCTCAACAGGCACAACGGCATCAGGGCCGTCGTCGATCTCCACCGCGACGCGCTGCCGGATCAGGGGGTCACAGGCTACGCTTCGGCCCAAATCGATGGAGAAGAGGTGGCCAAGATCCTCTTGATCGTCGGAACCAGCGACAACTCCCGCGTGGACGCCAACATGCGGTATGCCGAACGCCTCAAAGAGCGCCTGGAGGAGGTGGCTCCCGGCATCACCCGGGGAGTGAGGGTCATGCCCCGGGCGACCAACGGCGACCTCCACGACAACCACGTGACGGTCTACGTGGGCGACTACCGCGACAACACGCTCCAAGAAGCGGTTGCTTCGGCCCGGTGGCTCGCCATGGCGATCGCGGAGCTCCTAAAAGAAGACGGGTAAGGCGCAGCAGGTGATCGGGCCGCGGCCGCTGAACCCTGTATGTTAGGGTTACTCTGGAAGTGAGGTCGAAAGATGCCCCAAGAGAGGCGGGTTCACTTTGTGGGGATCGGGGGCGCGGGGATGAGCGCCCTCGCCCGGGTGTTGCTGGCGCAAGGAATCGGGGTAAGTGGGTCGGATCTCCACGATGGGCCCGTGCTCGAGGCGCTGCGCGAGCTTGGAGCCCGGGTGTACGTGGGTCACCACCCAGACCATCTTCGAGGGGCCACCGAGGTGGTCCTTTCCTCTGCGATCGCGCCCGATAACCCCGAATTCCAAGCGGCCAAAGCCCTGGGGTTGCCCGTCCGCCACCGTTCGGAGCTCCTGGCCGAGCTCCTCAACCAGCGGGATGGAATCACGGTGGCCGGGGCCCACGGCAAGACGACAGTCACCTCCATGATCGCCTGGGTGCTGGAGAGGACAGGGGAGCGGCCCACCTTTCTCATCGGCGGCGAGCTGCCTGGCATCGGCGGCGCCAAGTACGGCTCGAGCCGCCTGCTGGTCGCGGAGGCCGACGAGAGCGACCGCTCGTTCCTGCGCTACAGACCGCAAATCGCGGTCGTCACCAGCATCGAACCCGATCACCTGGAGAACTATAACGGCAGCTTCGCCGAGCTCAAGAAAAGCTACGCCCAGCACCTCGACAATCTCAAACCCGGCGGTTGGGGCGTGGTCTGCGCGGACGACGCCTCCGTCCGCGAGGTGGTGCAAGGGCTCGACGGGCCGAGGCGCCGTTTCGTCTGGTACGGTCTTGAGGCCGGCGCCTTCTTTCGCGGCGTAGAGATCAAGACCCAAGGGTTTCGGACGAGCTTTCGCGTGCTGCGGGGGGCAGAGCCCTTTGGCGAGTATTTGCTGGGCGTGCCGGGCAGGCACAACGTCCAAAACGCCCTGGCCTGCATCGCCGTTTGCGACTGTCTGGGTATCGAGCGGGGTAAAGTCGCGGCGGAGCTGACCACGTTCCGCGGCGCCAAGCGGCGCTTTGAGGTGATCTCCGAAGAGAACGGCATTTTGATCATCGACGACTACGCCCACCATCCCACCGAGATCCGGGCTACGCTTCAGGCCGCCAAAAACGGGTGGAACCGGCGAATCATCGCCGTCTTCCAACCCCACCGCTACAGCAGGACGAGCCAGTTGATGAACGAGTTTGCCCGCTCGTTTGACGCGGCCGACCGGTTGATCTTGACCGAAGTGTATGCGCCGCCCCCCGAGAAACCGATTCCCGGGGTATCGGGAAAGCGCCTTGCGGAGCTGGCCCGAGAGCGCTTGGGCGACCGGGTCGAGTACGTTCCCCGTCTGGAGGACGTCGTCGACCGCCTGTGCGCTTTGGCCCAAGAAGGGGACATCGTCGTGACGATGGGGGCTGGAGACGTCTGGCGAGCCGCCCACGCTTTTGCACAAAGGCGCCAGCGCTAGGGGATGCTAAGGGCGGAGGAACATCCGCCGATGGAGATTTGGTACCATCCTGAAAACCGGGAAGTCCTGAGCCGCCTGGCCACCGCCGCGTTTGACGCCAAAGAGTGGTTTGACCTCAAGACGGCTGCGGAGCGCCTCTCGCTGCTCGACGGTTTTGACCGGCTCCTCTCCCTCGAAACCCTGGACATCCAGCTGTTTCAGCACCAGGAGCAGGCTGTCCGCAAAGTGTTGCAAGAGATGAGGGGGCGGGCGATCCTCGCGGACGAGGTCGGATTAGGCAAGACCATCGAAGCAGGGGTCATTCTCAAGGAGTACGTGCTGAGAGGGCTCGTCCAGCGGGTGCTCATCCTCGTTCCCGCTTCTCTCGTCGGCCAGTGGCGGTCCGAGCTCAAAGAGAAGCTCGACTTAGATTTCTCGGTGGCCCGCACGCCCCGCGACTTCGAGGCGGCCAAGATCGTCGCGTCCATCGACACGGCCAAACGACCGGTCCACCGCGAGATCATCCAGCGGACTCCGTGGGACCTGGTGATCGTCGACGAAGCCCACAGGCTCCGAAACAGCCGCACCCTCAACTGGAAGTTTGTCAACGGAATCCAAAAGAAGTACCTCCTCCTGTTGACGGCCACCCCCATTCAAAACGACCTGAGAGAGTTGTACAACCTGGTCACCCTGCTGAAACCCGGCCAGCTCAAGACGTTTACGCAGTTTAAGCGGGCGTACATGCTCGACAAGCACTCGCCCAAAAACACGTACCGCTTGCGCGAGGCGCTCAAAGAAGTGTTGGTGCGCACGTCGCGCCAGGAAACCCTCATCCCGTTTCCCCGGCGCCAGGTCATCTCCGTCGCGGTGGCCATGGAACGCCCCGAACGAGCCTTTTACGATGAAACCCTGGCGCTCTTGCGCGCGGCCTACCGGGCGATGCCTCACGACAAGAAGAACCTGCTTCCTCTCATCCTGGTGTTGCGCCAGTGCTCGAGCCACCCCGCGATCGCTCTTGCGACGCTCCAGGCGATGTGCCGGCGGGGAACGCTGCCAGCGGTGAACCCGGACGCGCTGGCCTCTTTGAACGCGTGCGCCTCAGGGCTTGTGCCAGGGAAACTCGAGTTGCTGCTGCAAAAGGCGCGCTCCCTCGAGGAGCCCGCCATCGTCTATACCGAGTTTCGCGCCAGCCAGCGCGAGATCGCCAAGACCTTGCGAGAAGCTGGTCTTATTGTCCACCTCTTTCACGGCGGCATGACTCCGGCTGAAAGAGAGCAGGCGGTCTTGCGGTTTCGCTCGGAGGGCGGGATCATGGTGTCCACCGAGGCGGGTGGAGAAGGGCACAACTTCCAATTTTGCCGGCACGTCATCAATTACGATCTTCCGTGGAACCCTATGCGCATCGAACAGCGAATTGGGCGGGTGCATCGCCTCGGGCAGGAGCGGGAGGTGCAGGTCATCAACCTGGTGACCGAAAAGAGCATCGACGCCTACGTCTTGTACCTCTTGGAGAAAAAGATCGGGATGTTTGAGAAAGTGATCGGCGAGGTCGACGCCATCTTGGCCAACGTAGAGGCCAGCTTTGAAGAGCGCTTGGCCCACGCGGCGCTCGCCAGCCAGTCCGACGATGAGATGAAGGCGAGGATCGAAGCCTTCGGCCGAGAGATCGAGCGGGCCTCGGCGGCGTACGAAAGGGTCAAGAGATTGAACGCCGAGCTTTTGGGTTCGTGAACCGCCGAGGAGGAGGCTCGATGCATCGCTCCCTCGAGATCGCTGAGTTTGTCTATCGCTTGCTCAAAGCCCACGGGGTCCCGGTCACGTGCAACGATGAAAACCGCCTTGAAGCCGAACTCGACGAATCGCTGGCCAAGGAGCTCGGCACGGGACGCCGGCTGCGCCTTCGCTTTTCCCCCAATGGAGTGGAAAAGCAGGGATGGACGCCTGGTGATGAGCTGATCGCCCTAGGCCATCCACTCCTCGACCGGATGATCGAGCTCGCGAAGAACAGGGGACAGGCGGCTTGCCTCCTTTTGACCGCAGGCCTTGAGCCATCGTTCTTGCATGCGCGGTTTACCGGCGCTCCCCACCCGCAAAAAGCGGCTCCTGGCGACGATGAAGGAGCAAACGGTTGGCTGCCGGCCCTCGAAAAGCATTTGTCAAAGTTTTCATTTGCCAACGCGACCGTCCGCAGCCAAACGAGGCGGCTCGTCTATCACACCCAAGTGCTGTTTCATTTTAAGGTCTCCCTTCTCTCCGACGAAAAGCTCGAGCGCATCGTCTCCGTTTGGATCGATCCCGTCACCGAAGCGATCGACCGTCCCGTGGACGTGCGGAGGAGCCTCTCGTTTCACCCCGCCCGCGAGGGCGATGCCGTCCAAATCCAGTACCGGCTCGAACGGCTCTACCGCCAGGCGTTAAATCACCTGGAAAAGCGGCTCAAATCCAGGGTGGCCGAGTACGAGGAAGGCCTCAACCGCCGCAAACAACGGGAGCTGCACCGGATCGAAGAGTATTACCAAGGCCTTTTGCAAGAGCGCGTCGAGCCCATCCGCAAGCTGTTTCGCAAGATGGCGGTTGCCAGCGTCCGGGCCGATCTTGCCCGTTCGTGGAGCACCGAATGGCGCTATCGGGAAACCTTGGCCGCGCTCAAACAAGAATCCCGTCTCCTTGAGGCCCAGTACGAGAAAGACCTGGCTCAGCTCCAACGTGAAAAAGAGCAGAGAATCCAGGAGGTGCAAGAGAAGTACCGTACCCGCGTCGAAGTGCGGTTGACCCACGCCGCCTTGGTCATGGTGCCCCGGCTGGAATGGCGGCTCCAGCTGGCCGGGCGGGCCCAGAGGGAGCTCACGCTCCTTTACGACCTCTTGCGCCGGCACGAAGTGGGGTGGGAGTGCGAAAGCTGCGCTGCCTCGATGAGCGAGGGCGCCTTCCTGTGCGACTGCGCCAGCGTGGTTTGCCAGGATTGTTACGACGTGTGCCGGGATTGCGGCCGCGGGGTGTGCCGCTCGTGTAGCGATGCCACCTGCCATCTCTGCCAGCGGCCGCTCTGTCCTGATTGCCCGAGCCCTTGCCCCTTAAGCCTGGAAAGCGCTCGCGAGCTCCGGGTCTGCGCCAAATGCCGAGAGGAGGTGTGCCCGGCTTGCATCAGGCTCTCGACCTTTTGCGCTGAAGGCGCGGTCCATTAGCGCGGCGTTGGACCTTTGTAGACGCGGCGACAGGTCTTTCACCCTCGGTACGAGAAAGTTTCCGCCGATGCTCTGAGAATCGAGGGGAGTTCGTCGCCAAAATGAACGTGCAGCGGTTTCTGGAACGCCTCAAGAACAGCGCGGATTACAAGGGGCAGATCGTCCACGTGGAAGTCCTGCCGCCCCGGCCCGCACGCACCCGGCAGCCTCAGGCGCCCATCCACCCGGTCGTCGCCCGGGCCCTCGAGAAGCTCGGCATCGACAGCCTCTACACCCATCAAGCTGATGCCGTGGACGCCGTGCGAAGAGGCGAGCACGTGGTGGTCGTCACCGGCACGGCCTCGGGAAAGACGCTCTGCTACACCATCCCCATCCTGGAGGGGCTCCTCGAAAACCCTGAAAGCACAGCGCTCTTGATGTTTCCCACGAAAGCCTTGGCGCAGGACCAACTGAGGGGGCTGCTCCGCTTTAAAGAGGAAGCTCCCGACATTCCGCTGGTCGCCGGCACCTACGACGGCGACACACCTCAAAACACCCGCCGGACGCTGCGGGATCGAGGGAACTGCATCCTGACCAATCCCGACATGCTGCACTCTGGGATCTTGCCCCGCCATACCAGTTGGGGTCGTTTTTTTGGCAACCTCCGGTACGTGGTACTGGACGAGCTGCACACGTATCGCGGCATCTTCGGCTCGCACGTTGCCAACGTCTTACGGCGGCTTTTCCGCGTTGCCGCCCACTATGGATCGTCGCCGATCGTCATCGCGTCGTCGGCCACCATTGCCAACCCGGGGGAGCACGCGGCGCGGCTTATCGGCCGTCCTTGCACCGTTATCGACGACGACGGCTCGCCCCGCGGGAAAAAGCACTTCGTCTTATGGAACCCGCCGAGGATCGGCGAGACGGCGGAGCGCCGCAGCGCCAACGCCGAAGCCCGGGAGATTATGGTGGAGCTCATCTCGGAAAGGGTGCAGACCATTGCGTTTACCCGGGCGCGGATCGTCGCGGAGCTCCTTTACCGCTACGTCCGGGAGGACCTCCAACGGCGTCACCCAAGCCTCGCTCGGGCCGTGCGGGCGTACCGGGGAGGGTATCTGCCCGTCGAGAGGAGGGAGATTGAGCGCCAGCTGTTTGAAGGGGAGCTCTTGGGCATCGCGAGCACCAACGCCTTAGAGCTGGGAATCGACATCGGCGGCCTCGACGCTGCCCTCTTGGTGGGTTATCCGGGCTCCATCGCGAGCGCGTGGCAACAGGCGGGCCGGGCCGGCCGGGGCAAGCAGGATGCGCTGGCCATCCTCATCGGCCACAACACGCCGCTCGACCAGTACTTGATGCACCATCCCCGCTACTTCTTTGAGCAGTCGCCCGAGCGGGCCATCATCGATCCGGACAACGCCCATATCGTACTGGCTCACCTTCGCGCGGCCATCTTTGAGCTGCCGCTCAAAGTGACGGAGGAGCGGCTCTTTGGCCCGTCGGCGCCAGCGCTCCTCGACCTCCTGGCCGAAGATCGCCAGATCATCCTGCGCCACGACCGATGGTTTTGGGCTGGGAAGGGGTATCCGGCGGACGATTTCTCCTTGCGAAACAGCGCGGACAACACGTATACCATCGTCGATACCACCACCGGCACCAACCAGGTGATCGGGAGCACCGACGAGATCTCCGCCTTTACCCAGCTCCACACCGAAGCGGTCTACCTGCACCAGGGCGAGCCCTATTTTGTCTCGTCCCTCGACCTGGAAGAGCGGGTGGCCTATGTTCACAGGGCGGACCTTGACTACTACACCCAAGCCATCTCGGACCAGCGCGTCCGGATCGACGAGACTCAGGTCGAACGGGACTGGCGCGGCTCCCGCCTCGGCTTCGGCGATGTTTCGGTCACCTTTATCACGTTCATGTACAAGAAGATCCGTTTTTACGACCGCGACAGCATCGGATTTGGCAAGATCCACCTGCCGCCGGTGTCGCTCGAGACTTGCGGCATGTGGCTCGTGCCGCCTGTGAGGGCGCTGCAAGCCGTGCGCAGCGCAGGCCGCAGCCCTGCCGAAGGCATGTTGGGACTTTCCAACGTCTTTGGCGAAGTGATCGGCCTTTTTGCGATGTGCGATCCGCAAGACGTGGGCACGGTCGTCGACTCCAGCAACACGGGGGTACCTACGCTCTTTCTTTACGACCGGTATCCGGGAGGCGTGGGGTTCGCTGCCAAAGGGTATGAGCTCGTCGAGGAGATCCTGGAGGCTTGTTGCGAGTTGATCCACAATTGCGAGTGCGACGACGGTTGCCCTTCGTGCGTCGGTTCGCCCATCCCACCCTACGGGCACGGAGAGGTCGACGGCCAAGGCGCGGGTGTGGTGCCCGATAAAGAGGCGGCGTTGGTCATCCTCCATGAACTCTTGGGCAAAGAGCCGTACATCCCGAAGCGTCCAAAGCGTGCGACGGCGGAGACAGCGCGCACCGCTTTCGCTTCCGGAGATGGGGAAGCCGAACGCGTCGAACGGCCACCCAGCGAACCTTTGCCCGAGCGGCTGGAGCTGAGGCTGCGACGCCAGCTGGCGCGGTATCATTCTCTGCGGGAGGGACGCAAAAATGCTCGTTAGACTGGACGGCGCAAGCCCCCGGGTCGGACAGCGGGTCTTTGTCGCGCCCGGGGCGCGGGTGATCGGTCATTGCACGCTGGGCGACGACGTGGGGATTTGGTTTAATGCGGTGTTGCGAGGCGATCTGGAGCCGATCGAAATCGGCGACCGGTCCAACGTCCAAGACTGCGCCGTACTGCACACCGATCGAGGGTTTCCCTGCCTCATCGGGCGCGACGTGACGATCGGGCACGGCGCCATCGTCCACGGCGCGACCGTGGGCGACGGCGCGCTCATCGGCATGGGCGCGATCATCTTGTCGGGCGCCCGGATCGGCCCCGGCGCCTTAGTCGCGGCGGGCGCTCTGGTGCCCGAGGGTCGGGAGATCCCGGGCGGGTGGCTGGCGATGGGAACGCCGGCCAAAGCGGTACGGGAGCTCACCGCCGAAGAGAAGGAGCGGATCGCCCGGGGAGCCGCCCACTACGTGCAAGAGAAGGATCGCTACCTGAGGGAAAAGATCGGTGCGCGCCTAGAGCCTGGCATGCCGGAAGCCTAGCACGAGGTGTTGGACCGAACCGCCAAGGACGCGGACCGGCAGGTACGTTTCACACACCCCCCGCGGCTCGACGAAGACGCGGGGGCGCATTTTTTCCAGCTCGTCCAGGCGCAGCGCGCGTTGCTCCTGCACGTCGATGCCGTCCCGTTCCGCCGCTGCAAAATAGGCGAGAAGGCGCTCCCTCTCTTTGTCGATCGCCTGGAGAGCGTGCTGCGCCCACGAGGGATCCGATCGTTCTAGCGACTCAAGCACCTCGCGGTACGCGATGGCAAACGAAGTCTTGAGATCCGCCCGGGGAGTTTCGACGGGGATCCCCGTCTCGGGCGGGCTTCCGGGGGCAAGGTCAAGCCGGGGAATCAACTCCGCGAGCTGGCGCAGGGGAAGGAGGTCCACCAGGTCGACGGCGACGGGGAAGAGGCCGCTAAAGGAGGCCCCGCCGTGAAAATCGAGGCGAAGGCAAAACAGGTGAAAGGGCCGGTAGCAAAGCTCATGAGGGGCGCAGACACCGCTTTCGATGAAGGGGGCTATGGGAAGATGCGCCCGCGTGGCCCTGCCGATCTCGCGGACAGAACGGATCACCTGCTGAAGCCGGTGTGAACCGGGGCTAATCAACTCCGCATCAGGGTGTTTTTCGGCCACTTCCGG
>PKEU01000001.1 GCA_002919195.1 bacterium | reverse complement strand
CCGGGCGATCTCGTCGTACAACTCGTCGAGGGGGAAGGAGGGCCTGTGGCCAAACTTTTTGACGAGATCGGGATGGGCCAGGGTGTCGAAAAGACCCGAGCGGGCGGCCATGACCAAGTGCCGGAAGTACTCGCGGTAGGTTTCGTCCACATCCGCTTCGGGCCAGCCGACATCGGGCGAAGAGTCGATCGCCCACGGGCCGAGAAAGTGCACGGAGCCGATGACGTAATCAAAGGGATAGGCGGACAACACCTTGCGGATGGCCTCTTCGTGGCCGGGGAGGTAGTCCACTTCGATGGAGAGCTTCACCGGCATCCCCGCGTGTTGGGCCTCGAGCACGGCGTCGACGTACTCGTCCAGGCTTTCCGCGAAGGAGTGCTCGAGCCATTCCCGCATGGACTCCCCCTTGACCGTTTCCCGCAGGTGCTCCATCATGGGGCGAAACTCGCGAAAGCGGTTGCAGTGCTCGGAGACGCCGATCTCGCTCGTTCCCCGCGAAAGCGCCGCCTGGACGTAAACTTCGATTTGCTCTTTATGATACGGGCATTTTGTAAGATGTTCGTCGGGTTCGAGATGCATGTGATAGTCGAGGATCATGTGGCAATTGTACCATAGATGTCGCGCTCTTCACACTTCCGACGCGAAATTTCTTTGGTATAATCACGAGTGAGGTGAAGGACGATGGGAATGATGCAGATCCGCGACAATGTGGAAATAGGCAAGCCGGCTCCGGGGACCGTGGTCGCGACATTGACGGACGAAGAGGCTCAGATTTTCCGCGAGATTTCCATCATGTACGAGGCGGCAAGGCTCTCCCACATCACGTTGACCCTGGCGAAAGAGTTGGCTGAAAAGAAGGCTCGCTGGTGGGAGACCATCTGCGTCAAATACGGCCTCCCGCACACTTGGCCGCTTTCGGCGGATTACGTGGAGAAGGTCGTCTACATCAGCGAGTGAGGCACCGTAAAATTAAGAAACTCCCCTAGGGCGCGTCTTTTTCTTTTACGCCCCGGGGGAGTTTTTGTATGCTGGCCGCATCCGTTATTGGACCCGCTCGGCCGCCGTCTTCAACGCTTTTTCCCGCTCGGCCGGTTTCAGTCCGGCAGGCGCCTCTTCTGCTTCGGTGGGTTGGTCTAAAGCGGAACCGGGCGACTGGTCGGTGGCCGCGGCCACTTCGGCCGCGCCGGCCACGTCAGCGCTTTGCTCCATGTAGGGGAAGGGGCCTCTGCCGTACTTCCTGGCCAAGGCGTCGAGGTCGTCGCCGAAAAGCTCCTCCCGGGCCAAGAGCTCTTTCGCAATGGCGTGCACCAGCTCCTCCTCTTCCAAGAGAACCTGCTTGACGTATTCGAGTTGCTCGGCGAGGAGCTCGTTGATCCGGTTGCGAAGCTCCCGGTCAGGCCGGGTTTCGCCGAAAGCAGCGTAGGAGTAGAGGGTGCCCGCCATGCCCCACGTGCCGATATAGTGCATGGCAAGCTGCGTCGCGTTGGCGAGGTCGCTCGCGACGCCGACCAGCTTGGTGCCGAGAAACAGCTCTTCGGCGGCGCGGGAGGCGAGGTTTACCTGGATGTGGGCCAAGATCTCCTTGTCCGAGCGGATGTGCTGCTCGACCACGGGGCGAGCCGCGGCAAAGCCGTAGGCCCGGCCGTGGCGGATGATCGTGGCTTTGACCACGCGATAGTGGGGCAGGAGCTTCATCTGGGCGACGGTGTGCCCCGCCTCGTGGTAGGCGATGCGGCGGCGCTCCTCGGGCAGCATATCCCGGATGGGCTGTTTGAGGCCCCAGTCGTGCACGTCGCGGGCGTAGGAGATATCCTCGTACGTGATGAAGTCCCGCCCGTCGAAGTGGGCCTTGATGACGGCCTCGTTGATGATGTGCTTGATCTTGGCCGGCGTGTCGCCCACCATTTCGGCCGCGAGCTGCTTGACGTTGATAGTCGGGCTGTGCTTGACCTTGCTCAGGTAGTACTTGATGATCTCGATGCGGCCCTCGTTGTCGGGGGGATCGACCGTGATCTGGCGGTCGAAGCGCCCCGGGCGGGTGAGGGCCTTGTCCAAAGCCTCGGGCAGGTTGGTCGCGGCGATGGTAAAGACGACGGGCTGCGGCCCCGGCTTGGGCCGGAAGCCCAGGCGGCGCAGGATCTTGGCCCAGAGGCGGTACTCCATCTTGGGCGGGTCGAGCTGCAAGAGGAGTTCGTTGAGAAGGCCCATGCCGGCGCCGAAAAAGGTGCCCATGCCGCCGCGGGCGACGCCGATCGCGTCGATCTCATCGATAAAGACGATGCAGGCGCCGTGCTCCATCGCTTTCTTGCGGGCTTTGCGGTAAAGCATCATCACCCGCAGGTTGCTGACCCCGAAAAACATGTTTTGAAAAGAAGGCGCGGAGCAGTAGGCGAAGGGGAGGTCGGCTTCTTGGGCGATGGCCTGGGCGAGATACGATTTTCCGGTGCCCGGGGGCCCGACCAAGAGGAGCCCTTTAGAGACTTCCCCTCCCATCTCTTTAAACTTCTTGACGCCCTTGAGCAGGGTGACGATGCGCCTTGCCACCTCGAGGACTTCGTCGTTTCCCTTGTAGTCGTCGAAAGTGACGCCCGTCTCGCCGGCGTCGATCCAGTAGGTTCGTCCCCGGCCCAAAAACCAAAAAAGAGCGACGAAGTGGAGCAGGGAAATACTGATATAAAGCAGGGTCGAAAGGACGGTCGACGCCACTTGGAGGGTGTACGCCCAGATCAGCGGCGGCGAAAGGTACCATTGGTAGGCGTACCACACCAAAAACGCGGCGAGCAAAAGGTGGCGGAACCGGAAACGAAAACGCCAGTACCGGTGTCTGCGGGCCCTTGGGACCTCGGTGGCACCGGTCGTCGTGCGGGCCTGAGCCACTTTGATCACTCCTTAACGGAAGCGAAAGGGAAGCGAGCGCCCGAGGGGGGAAAGAGCGCGCGATTTTTGGCATCTCGCGCGCTCTTTTGTTGGTCGCCGGCTCAACGTGTCGCCCATCGAGCCCATCTACTCGTCGCCTAAACAGATGCCGCAGGCCCGGGCGGCCAAGACCAGCTCGTGGTTGGGGGAGACGAGCTTAGCGCCGGGCGCGATGTCTTCGAAGGGAACGGCTTGAATTTTGGCGTCTTTCAGCGTGACCATGACGCCCCACTCGCCTCGGAGGGCTCTCTCTGCCGCCGCGACCCCCAACATAGTCGCCAGCACCCGGTCGTAGGGCGAAGGCGACCCGCCCCGCTGGATGTGCCCCAGGACGGTCACCCTGGTCTCGATGCCGGTGTGCTCTTCGATGAGATCGCCGACCAGCTGGCCGATGCCGCCGAGCCGGACCGGTTCGTGACTCTCCTCGATGCGCCTCTTGATCACCGGGTTGCCCTGAGGATCAGGGGTGCCCTCGGCGACCACGACGATGCTAAAAGGCTTCCCATTTCGCTTGCGGTCGAGGATTTTCCGCGCGACCGCTTCGATGTTCCAAGGGATCTCCGGGATGAGGATGACGTCGGCCCCGCCTGCCACACCGCTCATCAAGGCGATCCAACCGGCGTAGCGGCCCATCAACTCCAGCACCATCACCCTGTGGTGGGACTCGGCTGTGCTGTGAAGCTTGTCGAGCGCCTCGGTCGCGGTCTGTACTGCAGTGTCGAAACCAAAGGTCTGGTCGGTGTGGGGTAGGTCGTTGTCGATGGTCTTAGGAACGGTGACGGCTTTGAGCCCGTGGGCAGCCATGTCTTTGGTGACGGCCAAGGTGCCGTCGCCGCCGATGGCGATGATCCCTTCGATGCCCAGCTCTTGGATGGTCTGCATCGCCTCGGCCGTGCAGTCTTTCATGACGGTCTTGCCGTCGATGGTGACGGGGTAGCGCATGGGGTTGTACCGGTTGTTGCTGCCCAGCATGGTGCCCCCGCGGTGGAGCAGGCCGGAGATCGCGGCCTCGTCCAGCACACGGTAAGCTTTTTCCACAAGGCCGCCATACCCTCCTAAGAATCCGATCATTTCGCAACCTTCCCGCATGATGCGCTTGGTTGCCGCTCGAATCACAGCGTTGATGCCCGGGCAGTCACCGCCCGCGCTCAAAATGCCAAACCGCCGTTTCATGTGTCTCACTCCTCTTTATATTTTTCGTCCTTTTGTGGTGCGAACCTTTTGCGAAGCTTTGTCGCTCCCGGGTTAGGAATGAAGTGGCAGTCCCTGGTCGTAGCCTGTGACATAGCATGCGACATACGATGCGATGAATGGGCGAGATCTTAAGAGCGACCGGCGCATTTTGACCGCGGGGAGGAGGAAACCTCCAGCTAAGGGTGAACCACAACAGCCACAAGGTTTCGCCGTCGACCGTCGCCCGTGTACAAGCTTTGGTGCGAGGAGTGTCTCGCGGTGAGGAGTCTCACCCAATCGGAACTGAAAGCGTTGGTCCGCCTCCTGGATGAGGAGGAGCCGTTTGCCGCCCTCATCGAGGAGCGCCTGCTCGAAGCGGGAGAGGCCGCCCTTCCCTACTTACACGAGGCTTTGCACTCGCCCAACCCGCTCGTCAGGACGCGCGCCGAGCACCTTGTGGCGCGGCTTCGCTTTCAGCAGTTAGAGGAAGAGCTTACCCGCTTTGCCTCTTTGGACGACCGGGAGATGGACCTGGAAACGGGGGTTTTCCTCGTCGCCCGGTACGGTTATCCCGATCTCGATGCGACCTGGTACTCCCAAGAGCTGGACCGGATCGCCGGGGCCATTAGCCGCGAGCTCCACGACGGGATGTACATGGAGGACATCATCGACTGCATCAATGAGCGGCTTTTCTCCATCGAAGGTTTTCAAGCCGACCACCAGCGGTACTACGATCCGGAAAACAGCTACATCAACCGGGTGATCGATCGGCGCGTCGGGATTCCCATCACCCTTTCCGTGATCTACCTGCTGATCGCCAGGCGACTCAACCTCCCCATCTCGGGTGTAGCTTTCCCGGGCCACTTCCTCGTCCGCTACGACGGCCCTTACGAGACCTTGTGGATCGACCCCTTTAACGACGGGGCCATCTTGAGCCGGGAGGATTGCGAAGAGCTCCTCAGGGCGATGGGCTATCCCGTGGTCGACGAGTACCTCGCGCCCTGCACGACCCGGCAGATCGTCGCCCGCATGTTCAACAACCTCGCTCAAGCCTTGCTCCGGCAGGGCCAGGAGGCCCGGGCCCACGAGGTCAAGAAACTGGTCATGATCCTCTTGGCCTAGGCTCGACTTAAGGTTTCGCCTCCCGCTCGGAGATCTTGTCCCCAGGAAGACTCAAAACGTCCTCCCGGACCGGAGCGCCTCCTGGTACGTCTCGGCATGGGGAAAGCCGTCCTCCGCGGCGGCCTGGACCGTCGCTTCCACGTCGTAGGCCACCCGGCGGATCTCGATGGAAAGCTCCTTTCCCTCGCTTTTCAACACGAGGTAGCTCGCCCGCGGATCGCCGTCGGCGGGATGCCCGACGCTGCCGGTGTTGATCACCCAGCGGCCGTCGACGCGCCGGGCGTAGGGCGTGTGGATGTGGCCGCAGACCAAGATGTCGGCCGTCTCCTGCCCAAAGATCGCGGCGAGCTCGTCGTCGGACGACGAGGAGCCGAACCACTCTTCGGTCGAGCGGGCCGATGCATGGACGGCCAGGACGGTGTGGGCGCCGAGCGTAAAGGTGTGCGAAAAGGCGAAGGAGCGCAAAAACTCCAAGTCGCTCTCGCTAAGGCGGGCCAAGGCCCACGACCGGTACGCCTCGAGCATGGCCCGCCGCTCACGGGGCGCGGCAAACCCCGGCGGAAACCCTTGAAAGAGCCATTGGTCCGTGTTGCCGACGATGAGCGCGTCGCACTCAAGCTCCCTTAAGAGGGAGAGGGTGCGAGCCGGCTCGGGTCCCCGGAAGACGACGTCACCGAGGCAAATTTTCAGGTCTACGCCGGCTTGAGAAAGGTCCCGGCTCACCGCTTCAAGAGCGTGGGCGTTGCCGTGAATGTCGCCAAAAATCGCCACTTTCACGCGATCACCCCCGATCGATGCCTCAGTTCTGTCTGGCGCCGCCTCTCTCCTCTCCTCGCCTGCCCCGGACCGCGCATTTTGTGAGCATCGACACGGAATGGATCCTCCGGAAGGGAAAACATGGGGGGAGAAGAAAAACATTTTAGGAAAGTCCAGTATAGCTTAATACTAAGTCCTCTTATAATGAAATCCACATTGGCTCTGTGCAGTGGGGGTTGTCGTGGCGTTGAGCAACGGGGGGAGGTTTGGGGAGTTTCCCGGAGACGAGATCTGGGAAGGCCTCCTGGGGGTGGATCTCGCCAGCGTCGACCAGGAAATGAAAGAGGACGAGGCGCTCGTCCGGTGGCTCGCAAAGCAAAGCGACGCGCTGATGGCGCTCCTTGAGGAACGGGCGGGGGTAGCCCCTCGCCGGGGAACCAAGAGGGAGCGAGCGGCCCGGCTGGTGATGGACGAGCACGGTCGCGCCGTGGTGCGCCAGGCGGTGCTCTGCCGGCACTTGGTGCACCGGCGCCGCCACGAGGCGCTGGAGCGGGCGCTCACCGCGGTGGCGCGGGAGCGGCCGCAACTTGCGAGCCTTTTGTCCGCGCGGGGCGACTGGGTGCGGGCAGTGATGGAGGTGGCCCTCGCCGCTCCCGATGCGCTGCCGTGGTTTCCCCTTTGGGACCTGGCGCTCCGGGTGCGGTTTCGCGAGTACCGGTTGAACGAAACCCTCGGGCTTACGGGAGCGCCGGCGAGCGAGGCGGTGACCCGGGAGCTGGTCGACGGAGTGCTGCGCCAGGCAGGGGACGAGGCCTTGCGCTGTGTCGACGTCATCCCCGACGACGGCGCGGTCATGATCTTCCTCCTGCGGCAGGGAAGCCGCGAGAGGATTGCCACGCTCGACGGAGTCCGGTACGTCCAGCGAGCGCAGTGGCTGATCCTCCGCTTGAGCGAAGACGGTGAGCGGCTGCGCCTTTACCCTGCCGCGGCGCTCGGCGCTCGCCTGGGCGAGGTGATCGCGGCCCGGGCGTGGGGAAAAGGTCCCCTCCAATTTGAGCCGTACCGGCCCCGGGCAGGCAGCGAGGCCATCGCCTCGTGGACCGAAAACCTCCTGAACGGGGAAAGAGAAGGGCTGGTCGAGCTCCTGGAGCTGGACTTTGCCGTCCCGGGTATCAATAGGGTCGCGTGGCGGATTCAAGGCGACGTGGCCGCAGGGCTCGCTTTGCTGGCCCGGGCCTGGGAGGCGCGGGAGCCGCAAGCGATCGCCCCGGAGCTCCGCCGGGCGGTACTGGGCTTTCGCCCGGCGCCAAAGGAGCGCCCCGGCCGGTTTACTGTCTGGGTGGAGCGGCAGGAAGATGGGGCGAGCGTGACCGTCACTTATAGGGGACACGGGGTCTCTTCCGCCCAGGAACAGGCCTTTCTCCAGTGGATGGAAGGCCTGGGAATCCCGTGCGCTCCCCGTTAATGGGGTTACGAGGAAATGCAGGCAGGGAGTAGAAAACCATTTCCCATCGATCGGGTGCTTTTCGACGTGATACATCTCCACGATAGGCGTTTATCTCGTTGGAGGACGGGTGTGAGCATGCAGCGACGTCGACTGTTGGGTTTCTTGCTTTTTTTGTTTGCAGCCATCGCGGTTTCGGCTCCGGCGCACGGGACGGCTTACGCTGCGGATAACCAGTCCGTCCAGGAGGCAGCCGGCGGGGCCTATCGCATCCAGCCCGGCGACGTGATGACGATCGTCGTTTACGGGCAGCCCGATCTTACCCTCGACATCCTCGTCTTGCCCGACGGGACGATCTCTTACCCCTTTGTCGGTGTCCTCGACGTGTGGAACCTTACGGCCGCCGAGGTGGCTGAGCGGGTGACCGAGGTGCTGTCGGCGGTCGTCCGCACCCCGGTGGTGAGCGTCAATGTGCGTCCGGGCAAGGGCCCGTCCGTCGTGGTGCTGGGAGAGGTGCGAATGCCCGGGGTGTACCCTGTAGCCGGGCAAACCGTCGATCTCTTGGAGGCCATCGCCCTGGCGGGAGGCACCACGCCCATGGCCGATCTGGCCAAGGTCAAGGTGTACCAGCGGGGCAACGTCAGGGATTACAAAGAAGCGCCCATCGGCGCCGAAGGCGTGCTGTTTGAAGGCGAGGCGGCGGAAAACCCGCCGGTGGCGGTGGGCAACATCGTCTACGTGCCGCCGCTCGACGCGGAGCGGGAGATCTTTGTGTTGGGCGAGGTGCGAAACCCCGGGGCGTACCCGTTGGAGCCCGGCAGAGAACCGAGGCTTCTAGAGCTCATCGCCCGGGCGGGCGGCACGACGCCGTCTGCGGATCTGGCCCGGGTGAGGATCTATGACGGCGGTGATATCCGGGATTTCCGGGAAGCGCCCATCGGGGCCCGGGGCGTGCTCTTTGAAGGTGAAGTCGCGGACAACCCTGTGGTCGCAGTGGGGCACATTGTCTACGTGCCGCCGCTCGAAGCCGACCCCGAGATCTTTGTGCTGGGTGAGGTGCGAAACCCCGGGGCGTACCCTGTCGAACCGGGCCGGCAGCCGCGGCTCATGGAGCTCATCGCCCGGGCAGGCGGCACGACGCCGCAGGCCGACCTGGCTCGGGTAAAGATCTATGACGGCGGCGATATTCGCGACTTTAGGGAGGCGCCCATCGGAACGGGCGACGTGCTCTTTGAAGGCGAGGCGGCGGAAAACCCGGTGGTGGAGGTAGGCAACATCGTCTACGTGCCCCGGGGCGTCGTCCAGGTGACGGTCATGGGGCTGGTCGCCCGGCCTGGCACGTTGGAGGTGCGCGCAGGCGAGCGCGTCTTGGGAGTGCTGGCGCAAGCGGGAGGTGTGCTCCCCGAGGCGGATCCGTCGGGCATTATTCTACGGCGGGAGCGCCCGTCGGGCGAGGCGGTCACGTCGGTGATCAACATCGAGCGGATCCTCGCCGGCGACGAGGGAGCGGAAAACCCCGTGGTCCAGCCGGGCGACGTGATCTACGTCCGGCCGACGATCCAGGTGGCGGTGGCAGGCGAGGTTCGCACCAACGGCGTCTTTCGCCTCAAGAGCCAAAGCCGGGTGACGGACGCCATCTTGGCGGCGGGCGGCGCCACCGAAAATGCCGACCTCAGCCGCCTGACGGTCACCCGGTCGACGCTCGGCGGGCAGGAAGTGATCCCGGTCGATTTTGAGGCCATCCTGGCCGGCCGGGGCGAAAATCTGCTGTTGCAAGACGGCGACATCGTCAATGTGCCCCGCACGTCGCGGGTGGTCTACGTAGCCGGCGAAGTGGCTCGTCCGGGAGCGTATCCCTATCTACCAGGGGCGCGCTTGATCGATGCCGTCTACCAGGCCGGCGGTCCCACGCTCGATGCCGACGTGGACAACGTGACGCTTTACGCCGAGCACGATCAAGAGGTTTTCAGCGGATCGCTGTACCAAAATCCGCTGGTGGAGCCGGGCCAGACGGTGTATGTTCCCAGCAAAGTAATGGAAGTGTTTGTCGTCGGTGAAGCCTCGGTGACCGGGCGGATCCGGGTGCCCAGAGACAGCCGGCTCCTCGACGTGGTCGCGGCTATCGGGGGTCCGGAGCCCCATGGCAACTGGCGGGCGGTCCGGGTCTACCGAAACCATGGTGAAGAGCCGGCCTCGTATACCGTCGACGTGGAGGCTCTGCTCAGGGAGCCGGCTTCCAGCGAGAACCTGCGGATCGTCGAGGGCGACGTGATCTACGTGCCCGCCGACGTGGCGGCCGTCAGCGTCATCGGCGAAGTTGCCCGGCCCGGAACGTACACCCTCTCGGGCAACACCCGGCTGGTCGACGCTCTGGCGGCGGCCGGAGGCGCAGGAGAAAGGGCTGCGCTGGAGCGGGTCAACGTGTTGCAAAGCGGCGAGCGCCTCCAGGTCAACCTGGGCCTCTACGACCGGCTGGATGCCGAAAAGGTGCGGGAAAGCGGCGTGGAGCTTGAGGATGGCGGGGTCGTCGTGGTCCCGCGGAGCAACCGCATCCGCTGGCAGGATGTGATCACGTTTTTGACTGGCGTCAAACTGATCAAAGATCTGCTCGAAGACTGAGCGGCGGATAAAAACGCCCGGCCAACTGCCGGGCGTTTTGTTGTCTGCGGGGTCTTATAGGTACGTGTGCGGGGCGCTTTAGGTCCGTCGCGTCGAGCGGGCCTCGCCGGGCTTGTTGAGGAGCGCTCGGGCCCAAAGGACGGCCGTCGTCGTGATGATCCCCCAGGAGACGAGGCACCAGATGCAGTAGGCCCGAAGGACAAAAGCCTCGATGCCCGTGAGGTAGAGCGAAAAGAGAGCGCCGGACAGAGCGATGGCAAAGCCGGCAAACGCAACTCCAGGAGGGCTTTCCTTTCCAGAGCGCTTAGGAGAAAATAGCAAGTAGAGGGCGATCGCCGCGAGGCAGAGGTACATCAACGCGCCCAAGGCGGCTACCGGGATGCCAAAGATCTCCGAATAGGGACTCGCGTTGACGCTGATGCAGCCGCCCGACGGACCGCAGATGAGGGGGGCGTTGCCCAATTTCCCGAGCCACAAGTAGATCGACACGCCGAGGCCGGCGATGGAAAGGCCCAACGCCCACCCGAGCCAACGGCGGTTTTGGCTGCTCATTGCTGCGTCTGGCGAAGGGCCGCCTCGATCGCTCGCTCAAGAGCCGCGTAGCTGTTGACTTCGACCCTTTGGCCGTTGACGAAAAACGTGGGGGTGCCGGGGATTCCCAGCTGCACCGCCCGCTGGTAGGAGCCTTGCGCGTAGACCTGGGCGTCTTCGCTGTGGAGGCAGGCCCGGAAGCTCTCGGCGTCAAGGCCGATCTCGGTGGCGTACCGGACCAGGTTTTCCGTCGAGTAGGCGCCCCGGTTGCCGGTGCCTCGCTGGGCAAAGAGCACTTGCTGATAGGGCCAAAAAGCGCCTTCGACCGCGGCGCAGTACGCGGCTTGGGCCGCCGCGACCGACTCGGGGCCCAAAAAGGGGAAGAATCGGTAGGCAAACCGTACGGAGCCCTCAGCGACGTACTTTTGGATCAAAGGTTTGACCACTTGCTCGGATGCGACTTGGCACGCCGGGCATTGAAAGTCCATGTACTCCTCGACGAGGACGGGGGCGTCGGCCCGCCCGATGGTGGTGCCCGCCATGGGAAGGCCTTGGAAATAATTGTCATCTGCCGCAGGCGCCGTTCCCGAGTCGGCCCGGTTGACGGAAACAAACTGGGCGCCGACGAGAACCACCACGACGATGGCGGCGAAGGCAACTGCGAGCTTAAACAACCGCTGATTCACGAGGGCGACCTCCCTCCACGTGCTCGGCCACGATAATTACAATATAATAGTATACCGTAAGAGGCTCTTTTCTAGGATGGCCCGACCGGGCCTTCCTCGAGCGACTCACTGTGCCCGCGCTCGGCCGGCGAGCTTTTTCGTCTGCCGCTCTCCTTGGGCGAGGCGTTAACGGATCAGACGGAAGCGCCGGCCGCCCCGCCGCGTCGGGTCAGGCAGGTACTGGTGGAGAAAGACGTAAATCGCTCCCAAGGAGCCGACGGCTTGCAACCACATCGACCAGCGCCACAAGAAGGTGTTCCAGTGGATGCCTTGGGCGAGGTGGAGCAGGCCAAACGAGGCGGTCATGGCCACAAAGGCGATGGTGAGGTCGATCCGCCTCTGGTAGGCGAAAGAATACATCCGTCTCAGCCGGTCGAGCTCCTCTTGCATAAAGAGGTCGGCGAAGGCCAAATAGAGCAGTGTCAGGCCAAAGAGGACCGCAAAGGGTTCGTAAAGGCCGGCAAACTGCAGCAAGAGGGCAATGAGAGAGACGGTGTAGAGGTTTTTCAGGACGTCGTACACGACCCTCCTCCTTTCTTGGGAGTAGATTCTCTGCGCCAGGGGGGGTACCTTCAGATGGAGAAGTTGGAAATAGTGTATTGCAGGGAAGCAAATGAAGGCTCAACGGCATCTTTGCCGAATTGGATTGCGGATAGTTGGCACGTTGAAATAGGGCGCGCCGCAACGAGCGGCTGTACGGGAGTTGGAGCGGCATGATCCGAGTGATGATCGTCGACGATCACGAAGTCGTCAGGATTGGGCTCAAGTCTCTCCTGGCCCGGGTCGAGGACTTCGAGGTGGTAGCCGAGGCGGGCTCGGCCGATGAGACGGTGCGCAAGATCGATCAGCTGGCCCAGGAGGGCAGGGCGCCCGACGTGGTCGTGATGGACGTGCGCATGCCGGGAGGCAGCGGCGTCGACGCGTGTCGGCAAATCCGGGCCAAGTATCCCGATATCAAGGTGATCATGCTCACTTCGTACACCGACGACGAGGCGATCTTTGCCTCGGTGATGGCGGGCGCCTCGGGCTACGTGCTGAAGCAGGTGGGCTCTGAGGATTTGATCAAGGCGATTCGCACGGTGCACGCCGGCGGATCTTTGCTCGACCCCAGCACGACCCAAAGGGTGCTGGAGCGGATGCGGCAGAAAGATCCCTTGAGCGACTTGCCCGAGCCGCTTACCGAGCAGGAGCGCCGGTTGCTCAGCCTCATCGCGGAAGGCAAGACCAACAAAGAAATCGCCGCCATCGTCTACCTCAGCGAAAAGACGGTGCGCAACTACGTCAGCAACATCCTGGCCAAGTTAGGGCTGTCAAACCGGGCGGAGGCGGCCGCCTTCGCCGTACGCCACGGGCTGGCCGACCCTTGCCCGGACGATAAAAACTCACGGTTGAGCTGACGGCCTGCGCAACGGGCGGGGCCATCAGCCGTCATCCTGTTTGGGCCGGGGTTTTTCCTAGGGGGGCCGTCCTTGGGGGAGCCGCTCGTCGTCAATCTCCTTCGCAACTTCTTTGAGCTCGAAGCCAATCGCATCGTCCTCAACTTCGGCCACGGTCTCATCTTTTTCCTCATGGGCTTTGGCGTGTTGATGAAATCCAAGAGCTGGAGCGAGCTAACACTGGCGCGCGCTCTACCGTGGCTCGGCGCGTTCGGTATCCTCAATGGGCTCGGGGACTGGGGACTTGTTTTTCTGCCGATTCAGACGACCGTCTTTTCCGAGAGCGTGCTGGCGGTCCTCTGGATGCTCGCGACCGTCATGTTGGCGCTTTCCTACGTGTTTTTGTTGATGTTTGCCTTCAAACTCCTCGCCGAGACCAAGACGGAGCTCTTTTGGCTTCCCAAGGTGGTCTGGGGGCTCTTTGTCCTCTGGCTCGTCGCGTTTTTGGCAGCCTGGATGGGAAACGGCCTCGACCTCGAGCAAGACCTGAGGCTGGCGCGCATCTTTGAAGCCTTTTACCGCTACGCTTTCGCGCTTACGGGCTCGTTCTTTGGAGCGCTGGCCCTGATGCTGCAAAAGGACGAGCTCCAACGCTTAGGGCTTGAAGCCTCGATCCCTCCGCTCATGTGGGTGGGCTATTCCTTTCTCCTGCACGGGGCGGCCGCGGGCCTCATCGTGCCCGAAGCCGGTTTCTTTCCCGCGAGCTTCCTCAACGACCGGGTCGTCTTTGAGCTGACCGGCATCCCGGTGCGCCTTTGGACTGGGGTGAGCGGCGCGATCGTCGCCTTTTTCATCCTGGACAGCCTCGACGTCTTTGACGCCGAATTTCAGCGGCGCCTCAACGAGGCGCACCAGATGCAAGCGATCATGGGTGAAAGACTCCGCATCGCCCGCGACCTTCACGATGGGATCATCCAGACCTTGTACGCCGTCGGCCTCAACTTGGAAGGCCTGGCCTACAGCCTCAAGGATGCGGACGCCGCGGTGAAAGATGAGATCCAGTCGATCATGCGCTCGGTCGACGGGGCGATCAAAGACGTGCGCAAGTACATCATGCGGCTCAAGGAGCCGACCCAGGAGGCCTCTTTGGACGAGCAGCTCCACCTGTTTGTCCGGGAGCTTCAAAGGGAAGCCCGCATCCCCGTCCGCATCAAGACGGAGCCCGTCGAGGGCGGTTTGATCTCGGCCGAAGCAATGATGGACATCCTCTTGATCGTGCGGGAAGCGGTGAGCAACGCGGTCCGCCACGCCCGGGCCTCCGAGATCCGGATCACCTTGGTCCGGGACGAGCGGGGGATCAACCTCTCCATCGTCGACGACGGCATCGGGTTTGATCCCGACGCGCCCCGGCCCAAGAGCGCAGGCGAGCATTTGGGCCTCGACAACATGCGCCGCCGGGCCGACTCTTTGGGCGGGCACCTTTCCATCCATTCGGAGCCGGGGCACGGGACCGAGATCCTCCTGCGAATTCCCTGTCACCAGTAGAGGAATTTCTCCCCACGTACCCAATGTAAATTTTGGTGTGTTTAGAAAAGGCCTACATCACCGGCGAGGATGTGATTTCACTGCAGCTTGTCACCTTTGTCCACAACGGCCACGCCCGGGTTGGCGCTCACGTCGAAGGGCGAATCGTCGACATCAGGGCGGCGCTGGCAGCCCGCTTTGAGGAAGGGGGCGAGGGGCGTCCCTGGGAGCTGGCGAGTGCCCTCATCCCCTCGGACATGCGCTCATTCATCCAGCGGGGAGAGCCTGCGCTCGCCCAGGCCCGCTCCGCCGTCGAATACGCGTTGGCCAAAGGCGAAGAGGATCCCGGGCCCTTTGCCAGCCGTCTCGTCTACCGCCTCGACGAGGTGGCGGTCCACGCGCCGATCCTCAACCCGGAAAAGATCATTGCGGTGGGACTCAATTATTTGGACCACGCGAAGGAGTCAGGGATGGAGCCGCCGAAACAGCCGCTCTTCTTTTCCAAGTACGCGAGCTCCATCGTCGGCCCGCGTTCTCCGGTGGTGCTGCCGCCGCCGGATGTGACCAGCAAAGTCGACTACGAAGTGGAGCTGGCCGTCGTCATCGGCAAGGCGGCGAAAAACGTTTCCGTGGAGCAGGCCATGGACCACGTCTTTGGCTACACCATCCTCAACGACATCTCGGCCCGCGACCTCCAGTTTGAGGACGGCCAGTGGGTCAAAGGGAAGGCCCTGGACACCTTTGCTCCTTTGGGCCCGTGGATCGTCACCAAAGACGAGATCGCCGATCCCCACAACCTGCGGCTGGTGTTGGCCCTCAACGGCGAGGTCATGCAGGACTCCAACACCTCCAACCTAATCTTTAACATCCCAGCGTTGATCGCGTACTTCAGCCGCCTGTTTACCCTCAAGCCGGGCGACATCATCTCCACCGGCACACCCCATGGGGTCGGGCAGTCGCGGGTGCCGCCCCGGTTTCTCAAACCCGGCGATACTCTGGTGGCCGAGATCGAGGGCATCGGCGCCCTGGAAAACCCGGTCGTGGCAGCTGGCGATTTGAAGTAGCTCTTGGATGCGTTGTTGCGGCTTCGGCAACGAAGGATCGAGGGAGGGTGGCCCGGCCAATAAGACGGACCACCCTCTTTGGTTTGCCCAGGGCAAGGCGCGTGCCCTTTGATCCGTCATCGTGGCCGCTAGGGCTTTGCGGTCGCCGTTTCTCGTACCGGTTCACTCCTCGAGAGGATGCTGCCACTTCCACGGCGGATGGGAGCTCGGGCGTGCCTCCACCTGGATGTACTCCCGGGTGCTGCCCAGCGACGAGAGCCCTGCGATCTGCTGGAGGGCGTGGAGGCTGATGCCGGCTTCCCAAAGCAGCGTCAAGCAGGTGCGGCGCAAAGAGTGGATAGTGAGGCCCGGTTTGTTGATCCCCGATCGCCGGAGGATGAGATCAAAGGCGTAGTAAACCGCGCCTCGTTTGATCCCCCGGCCAAGGCGGTTGAGGAAGAGCTGGGACGAGGCGGGCGCTTTGGGGCGGTCGCTGAGGTAATCGAGGAGCGCTTGGCGGCAAGCGGGCGGCAGTGAGAGGGTGCGGCGGCTGCGCCCGCGAAAGGTGATGGTGCTTTCATCCGGATCGAAGTCGCCCACCTTGAGGTCGAGAAGCTCCGAGAGAGTGCAGCCGCAGGTCAAAAAGAGGCGAAAGATCGCATGGTCCCGGGTGGGAAAGCTCGTCGTCTTGGAGGCTTCGAGAAAACGCAAAGCCTCCTCCCGGGTGAGGGCCGGAGCCGGGCGGGAGCGGGACTGCACCATGGGCAAAGGGGCGGTGGGATCGTGGGAGATCTCGCCGCACTGCACGAGGTAACCGAAGAAGCGGCGCAGCGACGAGAGCCGCCTTTTGGTGCTGGTCGCGCTGTTGCCCCGCACCACCCGCATGTAACGGAGAAAGCCGGTGATGATCTGGCTGGTTACGTCCTCCGGCGTGACGACCCACGGTGCGTAGGCGCTCAAGTACCGGGAAAAGAGGTCGAGGTCGTGCGCGTAGTGGCGCACGGTGCTCTTGCTCTTTCCTTCGGCGGTCTCGAGGTGTACGACGAAGGCGACGATCCAGTGGGCGAGAGGCCGGCGGGAAGGTGGGGCCCACTGCGGCTCTGGTACGACGGCAACCTCCGTCGTCACCGCGGTTGCATGCGGCTCTGTCAAAGAGGATCGCCTCCATGATGGTTGTCGCGCCCTTTTCGCGCGCTTCCCGTCATGGGAGGCGTGGTGGAGAGTGGGTGGGTGTGCAAACTTCAATAAAAAGCGGGAAAGTCCTGCTTCTAGCGGTGAGATTGTGAATCGCTAGGCGTGCTTCGACATTTTCGGGCAGGATTGCCGCGAGCAGGAAGGAATGTGAGCCTGCCCGTCGTATCTATTGACCGAGGCCGGGGGCCCCTCCTCATCGTTGGAGGAGGGTGTTCCGGCTTTTTCTTGTTGGTGCGAGGGTGCCATGGAAAAGACAAGGACTGGAAAACGGATATTAAAAGGGCGAAGGACCGGTATTCTACCGGCCCTTCATGTGGGACCTACCATTCGGAACCGCGCATTTCGGGGGGATGCGGCGGTCCGATATGACGGTAGGGCGCATGGGAACTGGTCAGGCGACGGGGGTGTGGGGAGTCCGGGGGTCTCGCCGCCTTCCAGTTGCCTTGCAGTCGGTCATAGAAGTTAACGATTTCCGTGGAATCTCCTTCCCTTGTGCGATAAGATTCTGGTCCTAATTTAAAGTCCTACTCCGTGATAGTCCAAAAGTCCTATCGGTGTCCTCGGGATCGTCCCTCGGGCCCAGCTAGGAGGGAGTTCTTGCTTTCTGAAAAAGGATACGCTTTCCGGGGGGACGAACAAAATCAACCAGCCGGAGTTGCCCGTTCTTTCGTGCGCTTGGTTGAGGTTTTGGGGGCATCGCGTGACATTTGGCGAGGTCACGGGAAAACGGACGAGAAATGGGGATGCGTAGTCGTATGCGCCCGTTGGACGTCAGAGATGATCCAAAATCACCCCTGGCCGAAGCCGTTCGCACGCTACGGACCAATTTGCAATACATCAGCCTCGATCGACCGCTGCAAACCATCGTCGTGACCAGTGCGGTGCCCGCGGAGGGAAAGACGACGGTGGCCGCCAACCTGGCGCTTGCCCTGGCTGACGTGGGAAACCGCACGATCATCGTCGGCGCGGATCTGAGAAAGCCGTCGGTGCACCAGCTCTTTGGCGGGGACAACAGCGTCGGGGTCACATCGGTGCTGACAGGCCATGCGACCCTGGACGACGCCTTGCAAAAGACCGACCATCCCAACCTGCAGCTGCTGGCTTCGGGACCGGTGCCGCCCAATCCGGCGGAGATGCTGGGCTCCCAGGCCATGCGCTCCCTGATCGAACAGCTGGTCAGCCGGGCCGATAAGGTGATCTTTGACACGCCGCCGGTCATCGCTGTGACCGACGCGCCCTTGCTGGCTCCGGCGCTGGACGGCACCCTCCTGGTAGTGAGGGTGGGTTACACCCCCAAGGAAGTGGCCCGTCAAGCGAAAGAGCAGCTGGAAAAGGTCAACGCCAGAGTGTTGGGCATCGTTGCCAACCGGATCGATAGCGGCCGCAACAGCCATTACTACTACTATTACTACGGCTCCGAGGAAGATCGGGTGACCGCCGCCAACGGGAGACCCGTGATGGGGCGGGCGCTGGCCCGCTTGTTTGGGGGGCGGTGAGCATGGCAGTAGAGCCGGCCCGCGTGGCCGAGATGGATCAAGAATTGGAACTAGATCTTCGTCAACTGTGGCATGCGCTGTGGCGGCGAAAGTGGATCGTTCTCGGCCTCTTTCTCTTTGCCGCGGCGACAGCCTACTTCGTGACCAGCGCGATGACGCCGGTCTACGAGGCGACGACGACGGTGCTGGTCAGCGAGCAAGGCATGGGGCTTCTCGAGGCCGCTTTCTTTGAACGGTTGACGGGGACGACCCGGCAAACGGCGATGCAGCGAGCGATCGAAGTGTTAAAGAGCCGCTCGCTGGCCTTGAGGGTGGCGCGCGAGCTGGGTTATGACTGGGACGTATACTCCCCGGAGTTCCAGGAGTTTCGCGACAGCATCACCGTCCAGTCGGCTACGGGCTCGGAGCTGCTGCGGATTTCGGTGCAGCACGTCGACCCTCAAGAGGCGATGCGCATCGCCAACACCATGGTCGATGTCTTCGTCCGTACGATCCAAGAGATGAACAGTGAAAACGTCCGCGCCGCCCGGGCCTTTTTGGCCGAGCAGCTGGAGAAGTTTGAGGCCGACCTGGAACGGGCCGAGGAGGAGCTGGTGCTCTTTCGCCAGCAGGCGGCCATGGTGCAGCCCGCCGGCGAGAGCGAAGCGATCCTCTCCGGCATCACGCGGCTCGAGACGCTCAAGGCTGAGGCGCTGGTCCAACGCCAGGCCGCCCAGGAGCGCCTCAACGCCCTGCGGGGCGAACTTTCCAGCGAGACCCGTTCGGTGGTTTCGAGCAACTTGATCGCCGCTGACCCGATTATCACGGGGATCCGATCGCAGCTCGCCAATCTCGAAGCGCAGCTCGCAGCGGCGAGGGAGCAGTACACCGACGCACACCCCCGGGTAATCGGCCTACAAGCGCAAATCAACGAGCTGAGAGCCGAGCTCAACCGGGAAATCTCCCGGCTGGAGTCGTCCGGCGCCGAGAGCCGGTTGTCCGAGGAAATCATCGCCCTGCAGGCGGAGGTCATGGCCCAGACGGCCAAGATCGAGGCCATCGATGAAATGATCCGGGAGCGCGAGATCTTATTGGGCGGCCTCCCCGAAAAAGAGCTCCATCTCACCCGGCTGATGCGCAACGCCACCGTGACCGAGACGATCTACACGATGTTGCGGCAGCGGTATGAAGAGCTTCGCATCACCGAAGCCATGGAGGCTGCCAACGTCGCGGTCCTGGATCCGGCCATCGTGCCCAGAACTCCCGTCAAGCCCCGCAAGATGCTGAGCGTGGCGATCGCAGGCTTCCTGGGCATCTTTGTCGGGGTCGGGCTCGCCTTTGTGCTGGAGTTCCTCGACACCACCTTCAAGAGCCCCGACGAGATTGAGTCCTACCTGGGACTTCCCATCCTGGGCAGGATGCCCTCCGCCGAACTCTTAAGGCGCGGCCGCTACTACTGACCGCGTCAAAAAAGGCGTCCGCAAGAGATAATCTTCCCGTTTTGGCCGTGGGAGCGCGGTGAAAAGTTGACGTCGCCGTCTTCCACGGCTTTTGTGTTTTCGTCCTAAAGATGCTACGATCGTCGATACCCAGATCGCTGGCCGCCTGCCGCCCGGTGAGGCGTGGGGAGGAGCGCCATGCGTCGTTGGCAGATGTGGCTGGCCGTGGCCTTGATCGGCCTCGGGTTTGCGGGGGTGGGCCCGGTTGAGGCAAGGGGAGCGGAGGACCGGCCCCGTTCCTACCGCGAGCGGCGGTACGAAGGGGTGGTAGGTCAGACCGATTGGAGCACCTGCGGGCCGGCTGCCCTTGCGACGTATCTCACTTCTTTCGCTGGGCGGGCCACCGCCGAAGCCGAGATCGTCGCCTTGACGGCGGGGTTAAGGCGCGAGGGGATAGAGGTTTCCGGCACCTCGATGCTCCAGTTAAAAGAGGCTTTGGAGGCGCTGGGCGTCCCGGCGCGAGGTTACCGCGCCGGCGTCGATGAGCTCGCGGCGTACTTTGAGCGGGGTGGGCCGCCCCTCATCCTGCACGTCACCCGGCCGCGGCTTCACTACGTGGTGGCGGTCGGCTTGGTGAAAGGAGCGGGCGGGATCTACCTAGCTTTGGCCGATCCATCCTACGGAAGGCGGGTGATCCCTCTCCAGGAACTTGCGGGTCGGTTCGGGTTTCTGGGGAACGTGTTGGCGCCGCTCCCAGCCGAGCCCATCCTGGCCCACGTCAAGGCGCGGCAAGCCGAGTGGATCCAGCAGGAAAGCCGCCGCTGGGCCCGGTTGGAGGCTGTAAGGCGATGACGGCGCGCGGTAGCAGGGGCCGGAGGTGGCTTGTGAGGCGACTTGTAAGGTGGCGGGGCGCGGCTGGGGCGCGGCTCGTGGCCTTCGGGGTCGCGTGCGCGCTGTTGGGAGCGGTTTGGTGCGGCGCGCCGGTGGCTGCCGGTGCAGCGCCTCCTGGGGACCGGGGGCCCATCGACGCGATCCGGATCGACCCGCCGCAGCGGGGACGCCTCGAGCTGAGCGCAGCTTTGGAGCTCGCCCCCAGCGGGTGGGAAGCCTGGATCCCCGCCTCCGATGGGCCGGTCGCCTACGCTGAGGCGATCCATCACGTCACCGGATCCGTCGGGGCCCGGTACACGGTGGCGCCGGGTTGGTCGGTGGCCGTCGGCGCGAGGGCCGGCGTTACGCACCAGCGGGAGGTGTGGGACGGCGGAGGTGAGAGCCGGTGGCGGAAAACGGCGCTCAAGGTGACGACGGCCAGCGTGCAGTTTGACGCGCCGCGCTGGCCGCGGGGCACTGGGATGAGCGTCGCGCTTCGAGCCGCGCCGCGATCCTTGGGCGTGGAGCTTTCCGTGTCGCAGATCCGGGATCCCTTAGTCCTCTTTGGCAGCCTCCACGTCAACCGGGAGGCTGTGGGTAGCGAGCGGGTCGGTTCGGTCGGCTTGGGCGTGGGCGCTGCATTTGTCGCCAACGAGCGGGTGACGCTCCGGACGGCGGTGGGGTTGACATCGCCCCTCGCGGGTGTGAGGGCGCCGGCCAGCGCCCTGTCGTGGCGGATGGGCTACCTCCTGGACGCGCAAGGCGACCAAGAGATCGCGGCCTTTGGTTCGTGGACCCAGCAGGGCCAGGAACTGGCAGCCAAGATCGGGGTCGAGTGGAAAGTGGCCATCGTCCCGTCCTCGAAAATCGCCACGCGCTGATCCACCGGAGCCCGGGCCACGAGTCGTCGCGTCCGTTCCTGGAGCGATGGCAGGCTCGTTCACGGTTTCGGGGCACCCTCTCGGGCGAGGTTTGCTCACGAGGGTGCCCCTTAGGAGGGGGCAGGGAATCTTACCCGCACGCTGCCGCTCCTTACACTTCCGCCGTCACGCCCCCGTCGACGTAGACCGCCGAACCGGTCACATAGTTGGCGGCGGGAGAGGCCAAAAAGAGCGCGGCGGCTTTGATCTCATGGGGTTGGCCAAAGCGGCCGACGGGGATCTTGGAACAGAGGCGCTGGTAGGCTTCGGGGTTTTGGAGGACGGGGGTGTTGAGCTCTGTGGCGAAAAAGCCGGGACAGATCGCGTTGACCGTGATGCCGTCTTTGGCCCACTCCAGAGCCAGCACGCGGGTGAGTTGCAAAACGCCGCCCTTGCTCGAGCAGTACGGGGTCCGCTCGGCCAACCCGAAGTTGGAAAGGATCGACGCGACGTTGATCACCCGGCCGAAACCGGCCCTTTTCATGTGGGGACCCACCGCTTTGCAGGCGAGGAAGGTCGCGGTCAAGTTGGTGTCCATCACCTGATGCCATTCACCGAGGCTCATCTCTTCGACGGGCTTGCGGATGTTGATCCCCGCCGAATTGACCAGGATGTCGATGCGGCCAAAAGCCCTCAGGGTCTCTTGGACGACGCGCTCCACCTCGTCGGGCTTGGTGGCGTCGGCCGGTAAAGCCAGTGCCCGCCGGCCCGTGGCCTCCTCGAGGCGGCGAGCAGCTTCCTTCAAGAGGTCCGTCTCGCGGCTTACCAGCGCGAGATCGGCGCCGGCTTCGGCAAAGGCCTCCGCCATGGCGTATCCTAAGCCCCGCTTGCCTCCGATGACCAGGGCGGCGCGGCCTTTCAGTGAGAAAAGCTCAAGGCTCATGCACGTCCTCCTCCAGCGGTGATGTACAAAGCTTTGGGGTTTTGTGCGCTACGGCTTCCTTCTCTGATTTTCGCGGCGCGAAGGTCGTTGCCGGCAGGGGCCCGCCGTCTCCCGCCGTACTGTGGCAAGAGTAGAAAGCGTCGCTTTTTTGCGAAACGGGTCGCTGCTGCCGCCTTACGGGCCATGAGCATTATCTTCCTGCCCGCCCGTGGCTTTCCTCTTTGATGGCAACGGTCGCGGCGCAGGAAGGGGTGGAGAGCGGAAAGGCGGCCTCAAGGAGGCGTTTTCGCCGTGGAGATCGGTCTTGAAAGCTACACGTTCACGTACTCCACCGGAATGGGGTACCGGCATCTCCAGCCCCCGGGCTTTGTGCCGCTCACCGTGGATGATCTCTTGGAGAAGGCCGCGGCGGCGGGCCTTGCGGGCGTTTCGCTCGACTTGGGAAGGTGGATCGATCCCGAGGACACGGAGGAGCTTCGCCGGATTCGCCGGCGGGCGGAAGGCATGGGGTTGTGGCTAGCCGCTGCGACGGGAGGCACCGATGTCGAGCGTTTGACGGTGGTTTTGCGGGCGGCGCGGGAGCTGGGCTGCAGCGTCGTGCGCACGGTGATCGGCGGGGCTAGGCTCGGCGGCGATCGCCGGCCCATGGAGGGGCGTTGGAGGTCGTTTATGGACAAGACCCTCCGGGATCTGCAAGAGCTCGCCCGGGTGGCCGAGGACCTCGGGGTGACGCTGGCCATCGAAAACCACCAGGATCTCACCGCCGACGAAATCGTGCACTTGCTCCGGGAGGTCTCGTCCCCCTGGCTGGGCGTGGTCCTGGACGTGGCCAACCCCCTTGGCACTGCCGAAGAGCCCGGCACCTTTTACAAAAAGGTGATGCCCTTTGTCAAAGGGGCGCACCTCAAGGATTACCGGATCCGGATGACCGCCTCAGGCTACCTCCTCTGCCGCTGCGCTTTGGGGGAAGGGGTTGTCGACTTTCCCCGCCTCTTTGCGGATTTCCGCCGCTGGGCGCCGGACCTGCGGCCCACGATCGAGCTTGCCGCGCTCGAGGCCCGGCACGTGCGCGTCTTGGAAGAGGATTTTTGGCCCGAGTACCCGCCCCGTCCCGCGGTGGAGCTGGCCCGCACCTGGAGGTTTCTCCACCAGTACGCTGAGCGGGATGGTTCGTCCGAGTGGCGCACGCCTGTGGAGCTGGGATTGGGGGGCCAAGCGGTCGCCGAGTACGAGGAGCGGCAGTTTCAAGAGAGTGTGGCTTACCTCAAGAAACTCCTGGGCGGCAACTTAAGAGCGGTGAGCTGAAAAGAGCCGGAGGGAATTCCCCCCGGCTCTTTCTCCGCTCTTGGCTTTCGCTGCTCTACTTATCCCCGCTGCGCCTTTCTCGCCTTGGTCCAAAGGGCCCCGGGAACGCCCGTGAAAGGTCTCTCCCGGGCCTTGCAAGAGCCCTGTTTCGAGCCCTCTTTTGGCCTAACGGTTTACTGGGCGGGCCGCAGGATCCCTTCGAAGATGAACAAGGTGGCGAAGGCGTCAGCGTAGGGGCTGTTGCCGTAGTAGGGATGCTCGTCGTCGGGCCAGCCGGTCACCCGGACCCCGTCGAGGGCCGGGTTGTTGCCGTACCGCTCCCACAGGGGCACGTTGGGCAACAGCTCGTTGTACGCCAGGGCCAGCTGGGTGACGAGCTCCTTGTGGGTCGCTTCATCGAGGCCCTCCGCGCTGGCGACGACCAACGCTTCGAGGTCCACCGTGCCCAGCACGTCGGTCTCTTGGACCATCGGGAACTTCATGCCGCCCGTCGGGGGCGTGATGTTGTGCGTAAAGAGGTTTTGCACGTAGGAGAAGTGCGGATGCGGGTTGGCGGCGCCCCATGCCCGGATGGCCATCTCAAAGCGGCCCTCGTTGACGTCGATCAGGTGCTGGTTGAAGTTGATGGCCCGCACCGTCACCTTGATGCCAAACTGGTTGAGCTGCTCAGCCGCGTTTTCCGCCGCCGCGGACCAGTCGGCGTACTCGCCGGGCATGGTGAGCTCGTACTCCATCCGCTTTCCGGTGTCGGTCACCCACACCCCGTCGGGCCCGCGGGAGTACCCGATGCTCCTCAGGAGCTCCTCAGCCTTTTCCCAGTTGTGCTCGTACCGGTTGAGGCGAGCGATGTTCTCCTCCGAGAGCCAGAGCGGCACTAGGTTGTCGCTCATGCCGGCCATGTACTCGACCGCGACGCCGGAGGCGCCCAGCGAGACGATGCCGTTTTCCTCCCGGTTGATGACATGGGCGATGGCCTGCCGGACCTCTTTCCGGTTGAACTCAGGGATCGTGAAGTTGAAGTAGAGGGCCGGGCCGCTGTAGGTCGGCGGGCGGATCACCCGGATCCCGCTGCGGGTAAACTGGAGCTCGGTGGCCGGCGGGAAGCCGTGGGTCGCGTAATCCACCTCTTTGGCCAGGACCAAGGGCGTCACCGTCGGCGTCTCGCCGTTGTAGACCACGATGCGGTCAAAGAGCACCTTGTCGGCGATCCAAGAGCCGTCCCACTTGACCAGCGTGTACTGGGCCTCGGTGATCAGGTTGGGGTCGATGCGGTAGGGACCGGTAACCACCAGCTCGCTGGGACGGAACTCCTCAAACTCGACCCTCAGGTTGTTCCAAGCGTCCGAGTCGGTGCTGACGCCTTGCGCGACCAGCTCCTTGACCCGGCGGGCGAAGTCGCCGTAGACCGAGTGGGCCCGGATGCGCTCCCTGAGGACGTAGCGGACGACCACCGTGGAGGGCGTGCTCATGGTGAAGACCACGGTGTGATCGTCGGGCGCCTGGATCTCGGAGACAAAGCGCCAGACCACCCAGTTCATCAGGCGGCCGGTCTCAAAGGTGGTGATCACGTCTTGGGCCGTGAAGTCGGAGCCGTCGCTCCACTTGACGCCCTCCCGCAGCTTCACCACAAACTTGTCGGGGGGCTGGATCTCCCAGGAGGTGGCAAGGAGCGGCACCCAGCGATCCTCACCCCAGACGTACATCGCCAAGGGCATCTCGACAAAGTCCCAGTACATGCCGCCGTTGGGAATGTTGTTGGTCACGTAGGTGTTGAAGTGACCGACCGGCGGGGGCTGATACGGCCAGGCGCCGTGGAAGGCCGCGCCGGATGCGAGACCGCTCAAGCTTGCTACCAACAGCAGCGTGAGCCAAAGGATTCCCATCCGATACCGATGCATCGTGTTTCTCCTCCTTTTTCGTTCCCAAGATTGCGACGGGTGAGCCCAAAGCAGGGCATGTCCGAAACTTTTGGCGCTCAAGCGCCCCGGACTGAGGACCGGTGCTCTCAGGTCACCCCCTTCCCCCGTTTAAAACCGGGCGAAAAGCCCGACCAGCGCGATCAGCGCGACGCCGATTCCGATGGTGATGACGGAGATGATCGCCTCGGCTGACCCCCATTCGACGATCCACAGTGAAAAGAGGGATCCGATGATGAGAAACCCCGCGATCGCGACGACGCTTTTGCCGATGCGGGGATCCATCACCCCGCGGCCTCCCGGTCTTGCTGGGAGACGACGTGGCAGGCGACCTGCCGGCCGTCTTGCAGGAGCTCATCTTGCGGGCGGAGCTGGTCGCAGAGCCCCGGTTGATGCCAGGGGCAGCGGGGATGGAAGGCGCACCCCGGCGGCAGGTTGAGGAGGCTGGGGATCTCATGGCTGCGAAGCTGAAACCGTTGTTTGCTGCGGGTGAGTTTGGGATCCGCCTCGGGGATCGCCGATAAGAGCGCCTGGGTATAGGGATGGCGGGGCTGTTGGATCAACTGGGGCGTGGGGCTGAGTTCGACGATGCGGCCTACGTACATCACGGCGATCCGCCCATCCCAGGCGAAATACTTGGCCAACGAAAGGTCGTGCGTCACAAAGACGAAGGTGACGTTGAGCTCGTTGCGAAGCCTGAGGAGCATGTTGAGCAGGCTGATGCGGATCGAGACGTCGACCATCGAGGTCGCTTCATCGGCCACGATCAGCCTGGGATTGACTGTGAGCGCCCGGGCCACCGAGACCCTCTGCCGCTGGCCGCCGCTAAGCTGGTGCGGGTATTTGTGGATGAAATCCTCCGGCGGGGTCAGGCCCACAATCTCCAAAAGCTCAATGATTTTTTGGGTTGCCTCTTTGCGGTTTTTGACGAGACGATGGCGAAACAAGGGAGCGCTCAAGGTCTTGTACACCGTGCGCACCGGGTTGAGCGAGGCGTAGGGGTCCTGGTGGATCACCTGCACATCCTTGCGAAAACGGCTAAAGGCCGTCCGGTCCATCTGCCAGATGTCCTGCCCCCGGTAAAGGACCGTCCCGGAGGTCGGGCGGAGCAATCCGCTGATGATCTTACCGGTGGTGGTCTTGCCGCAGCCGCTTTCGCCCACCATGCAGAGAATCTCGCCTTCGTGGATCTCCAAAGAGACCGAGTCGACGGCCGTGATCTCCCGCCGGCCGACGGGAAACCTCTTGGTGACGTTTTCGAGGCGCAAAAGTGCCGTCATCGCTCCGCCGCCTCCTTGATCCTGAGGTCGATCTCCCGCCAGCGCCAGCAGGCGACGGCGCTCTTTTCGTCGACGGGCATCAGGTTGGGATCTTCGTCCAAGCACGAGCCGGTCATAAAGGCGCAGCGGGGGTGGAAGCGGCATCCTTGCGGCGGGGTGATCAGATCGGGCGGCGAGCCCGGGATCGACTGGAGTTGTTGGAAATCGCCGTGGACCGTGGGCACCGTGCGGATCAAGCTGTAGGTGTACGGGTGCCTCGGCCGTTCGAAGGCGCTATCCACGTCGGTGAGCTCGATGATGCGCCCGGCGTACATGGTGGCCACCCGGTCAGCCAGTTCAGCCGCCAGGGCCAGGTCGTGCGAGATAAAGATCATCGAAAAGTGGAACTCCTCTTTGAGCCGGCGCAAGAGCTCGATGATCGTCCGCTGCGTCAAGATGTCGAGCGCCGTCGTCGGCTCGTCGAGGATGAGGATCTGGGGTTTGAGCAAGAGGCTCATCGCGATCAGCACCCGCTGGCGCATCCCCCCGCTCAGCTCGTGGGGATAGGCGTCGATCACCCGGTGCGGGTCTAGCTGCACCATGCGGAAAAGCTCGAGAGCCTCCTCCCGCACTTCGTTGCGGTTGGTCCATCCGTGCGACTTCGCGGTCTCGTAGATGTGGTCCCAGATCCGGATCACCGGGTTAAAGGCGTTGAGCGCCGCTTGAAACACCATGGCGCACTCCTGCCAGCGGAAACGGCGCACCTCGTCGTCCGACAGCGACAGGACGTCGATGATCCGGTCGCCCTGGCGATAGAGGATCTTTCCTTGAACGATGCGGGCCGATTTGGACAGCAGGCGGATGAGCGCCAGGCCCAAAGTCGTCTTTCCGCAGCCGCTCTCGCCGATGAGAGCGAGGTTTTCCCCTTTTTTCAGGTCAAAGCTCACTTCGCGCACGGCTCGCACGGGACCCCGCCGGCTCTGGTAGATGACCGATAAGTTTTCGACTTTAAGGATGCTGTCCGAGTCCATCGCTGCCACCTTTATCACGCGTCGCCCGCGCGCAGCCGCGGGTTGACAATCTCATCCAGCGCCCGGGAGAAGGAGACCAGCGAAAGCTGAAAGAGGGAGATGGCCGCAATGGGCGCCAGGATGTAATAGACGCTGTCGGCAAAGAAGATCGAGCCCCTCACCCAGGCGAGCTGGATCATCGTCGCCCAGTTGCTGGAGGAGAAGGGGACCAGCCCCAAAAAGACCAGGCCGATCTGGGCGTACATCGAGCCGGTCATGGCCAGGATGAAGTGGATGATAATGTAACTGGCCATGTTAGGCAGGATCTCGGCGAAGATGATGTGCCGCGTTCCGAGATCCAAGCCGATGGCCGCTTCGACGTAATCCCGCTCTTTGAGCGAGAGGACTTGCGAGCGGATCGGCCGCATCAAGTGAGGCCAGCTGAGCAAAGCCAGCAAGATGGCGATTCCTGTGGAGCTGTCGAGCTGCACAAATCCGGCCAGCACCGCGAGAAGCGGAAACTGGGGGATCGTCAAGATCACGTCCACGATGCCGGTGAGCAATGAGTCGACCCGCCCGCCGATCAGCGCGCTTAAAGCCCCCAGGACCACGGCGATCATCGTCGAAAGGAGGCTCGCCAAAAAGGCGACGTAAAGGAGATCCGCGCCCCCGTGCACGATCTGCGACAGGATGTCTCGCCCTTGGTGATCGGTGCCCAAGGGATGCTGCAGCGACGGCGGCGAGTAGATCCGGTCGACCTTGACCTTGGTGTCGAGGGGGATGACGTACGGGCCGACCAGGACCATCAAGAGGAAGAAGATGATGCCAAGAAAGCCCAGCAAGCCCGAGGGGTGCCTGCGAAGCGTGCGGAAAAAGCTCATCATGGCCTTAAGAGCCTCCTCCTACGATCCGGATCCTGGGATCGAGCCTGCCGTACAAGAGGTCCGCAAAGAGGTTGGCGAAGATCACCATCACGGTGATGATGAGAAAGCACCCCTGCATCACCGTGTAATCCCTCTGGTTGATGCTGTCGATGAGGAGTTTGCCGACCCCTTGGTAGACGAAAAACGTCTCGATCAATAGGCCTGCTCCCGCCGCAAAGCCGATCTGCAGCGCGAGCTGCGTGAAAAGGGGCAACGAAGCGTTGCGCCCCACGTACATCAGGGCGATGCGCCGGTCGGGCAGCCCCCGCGCCCGGGCGACCGTGACGTAATCTTCCTCCAGGGTGCTCATGGTGCTGCTCTTCATGGAGAGCATCCACTGGCCGACGGTCGTGATAAAGTACGTGAAAATCGGCAATGCGGCGTGGTACAGGGCGTCGGAGATAAAGGTCCAATTAAACCCGGGAACGACTCCGGGCGAAAGCGAGCCCCGCATCGCGTGGATGGAGACCCACTGCCACTGGACCCCGACAAAGACCAGCAGGAGAATGGCCACCAGGTAGTTGGGGATGGACGACATCACCGAGGCGAAGGTGGTGAGAAGGGTGTCAAGGAGCGAGCCCCGGCGGTAGGCCATAAACATTCCGAGCAGCATGCCGACACTAAAAGAGAGCAAGATGGCAACCCCGACGCTAAAAAGCGTCCACGGGAGGAAGCGGCCGATCATCTGGATGACCGGGGTGCCTCGGGAGACCAGAGAGATGCCAAGATCGCCTTTCAAGAGATTGAGAAGAAAGTCGATGTACTGCAAGTGCAGCGGGGCGTCCAGGTCTAGGGAAAACAAGGCGGCCGCCATGTTGCGCGCCTCTTCATAAGGCATGCCGTATTGGGAGATCAAGAGATTGATGTAGACGTCGACGGGGCTTGCCGGCATGAGCCGGATCAAGAAAAAGATGAGCGTGGTGACCAAAAACACCTTGAAAAAGGCGTTGAGCGTCCTCCGGACGATGTAGCTTTTCCGCAGGCGAAGCAGGAAAGAGAAGGGCGGTTGCAATGTCCTCGCCGGGGAAGCCATCATATACCCCCTTAAACCCCTCGGAGACGTGCAGAAGATGCGTACATAATAGAATTTCTAATAGAGCAATGAGTGGTGGTAAATTCAATTCCCCACGAAGAAGGGGATTCCTCCAACTATTTGTACGATAAAAACGTGGCTTGTGCGCGGGCAAAGTGGCGCCGGCGGGCGGCGTGCTCTCCAGAGATAAGCCAGGGAGCCGATCCGCCCGCGATCTCGCAGTGGCCGCGTCCAGCCTCAGGACTTGAAGGGGTGGCGCAGTGCTGAGAAGATCAATTTCCTCTTTTGGTAACCTCGCTGTAGCTCTTTTGCTGGTCTTGGTCGTCAGCCAAGGGGCGCTCGCGCGGCCCACGGTCGGGGTGGTGTTGGGAGGCGGTGCGGCCCGGGGATTGAGCCACATCGGCCTCTTGAAAGCCTTTGACGAGGAAGGGATCCCTGTCGACCTCCTGGTGGGCGCCAGCATGGGGAGCATCGTCGCAGGCTTGTACGCCGCCGGGATGACGCCGGAGCAACTCGAGTGGATGGTCCAGGAGGTCGAGCTCAGCGAGCTCTTTGCGCCGAGGCTGCCGCTCAAGGCTGGAGTGCTCGATACCGGGCCCTTTGAGCGGTTTTTGCACGAGCTCACCGGCGCGCTGACGATGGAGGAGCTTTCCATCCCGTTTTACTCGGTCATCACCCACATCGTCACGGGCGAAACGATTCCCCTGGGCCACGGCCCGCTGAGCCGGGCCATCATCGCCAGCATGTCGATTCCCGGGATGTTTCCGCCCGTGGAGATCGACGGGGGGATGTATGTCGACGGCGGCATCATGGAGCCGGTACCGGCCGCGACCGCCCGCCGGCTGGGCGCCGACGTCGTCATCGCCGTCGACGTCCGCCGGGAGCTCGAGGAGATCGATCACGACTCGATCCTCACCAACCTCCAGCTCACGCTCTACTTCGTCCTCGACCACAACACTGAAGTCCAGCTCGAGCACGCGGACATCGTCATCGCGCCCGGTGTGGAGACCGCGTCGTACATGGAGTACGGCCGGGCCGCCGAGTTCATCGCGGAGGGGTACGCCGCGGCCAAGGCGGCCATCCCTGAGATCAAAGCGCTCTTAAGGGAAAAGGATCCGGCGATCGAGTTTGTGCCGCGAAATGGCTCCGGAACGGTCGATGAGGCTTTTCGGGCCAGGTTTGAGCGGGCTCTCGCCGCCGCCGAGAAAGGCCGCCAGGGGAGCCCTCTCAGCGTCGCCTCGGCGCTCACCTTCGAAGCGGGGAAGAGGCCGCTGCTCGACCTCGAGGTGGACCTGGGGCTTGCCGGCAGCGCCGATCGAAGGGTTGTGGCAAGCTATGAGGTCAGCCGGCGGCTGGCTCGCGAGCGTGAAAGCGCCCATCAACTGGGGCTGGGGCTCAAGGCGGAAGGTTTCGTGGGGGAAGTCTTTTGGCGGAAAGAGCCTGGGGACTTAAGCTTTGTACCGGGGGCCGGCATCGAGCTCCGGTGGGGAGAGGAATCTGGCGGGCGCCTCCTCCTCGGCGGCGAGTGGCGCGCCTTGGACCCTCAGCCGGCCTTTGAGATCGACCTCGATTGGGAGTGGTCGTTTCCCCTGAAGCAGCGGGGTGTTTGGGAGCTGGCCGTCCTCGAGCCCGCGCCTTACGTGGGGGCCGGCGTCCGGAAAAATTTGAGCGACGCCGCCTCGCCCTACCAGTGGCGGGTGGAAGCGGGTTTAGACTTTGGCGTGCGGCTTTTCGGCATTTATCCCCTTCGTTCGCGCCTTGCTCTCACTTACCGGGGGGGTGACTCGCCGTGGGCACTCGCGATCGTTTTAGGCGAAGCTCGCTAGCCTTGTTCCTAGGGATCTTGCTGGGCGCATGCGTCTTTTTCCAAGGGAAGGCGGCGGGCGAAGCCCGAGCCTTGCCCGAGGAAAGGCCTGTGACGGTGTGGCACATCCCCCATCCCGACGACGAGACGCTGGGCATGGCCGGCGGGATCTTAGCGGCCCGGGCCGCCGGCCGGCGCAACGTCGTCGTCTTATACACCCAAGGGGGCAGCTCGGATGTCCGCTTGGTGCTCAACGGAGTGTTTTTCTGCCGCATCCACGGGCGTTACCATGACCCTTTGGCGGAAGGGTACCATCCCCTCGACTTGGAGGCCTTTAAAGCGGCGCGGGTCCGGGAGAGCCGCGAGGCGCTCAAGCTGCTGGGTGTCGCCGACGAGGACGTAATCGTCCTCGATTTTCCCGACGGGGAACTCCAGATGGCTCCTGTGCTCGCGGTGATGCAGGAGCTGGACCAGCGTTTTCCTGGCGCCCAGCACCGCACCACTTCAGTGACCGATCGACATCACGACCACCAGGTGCTGGCGCGAGCCCTCTACCGGCTGAAAGAGCTGGCGGCGACGTCGGGGCGTCAGCTCGATGTCGCCTTTTACCGGGTGTACCAGTACGACGCCACCAGCACGCAAGACGCCGCGGCCGGGCAAAGCGAGCGTGCGGCCGTCCTCAAGGGCTTAGACAGCGCGACGAGGGTGCCTGTGGCCGATCACGAGCGAAAGCGCGCCGCGCTCCAGGAGTTTGCTCGTTGGGAGCCGGCCGCGGGCCGCTTTGCCATCGGGCTGCATTCGGTGCCCCGGCTGTTTGCCGTGGCGGCGGCCGACCCCCACGAGTACGTCGACGTGCTGGATGAGCGCGTGCTTGGGTCCTTGCGCTGGCGCTGGCGCCTAGGGCTCGACCTCTACCTGCGGGAGACGGCTCTCAGCTACTCGATCGCTCCCCGGTGGACGCTGCAGGTGAGCGCGCCCTACAGCATCGACGCCGTCCGGTCGGCGCTGGTCTACGAGCAGCGCTCGCTGAGCGCCGCGGTGACGCTTTTTGCCGGGTACGGCATGGAGTGGAGCGCGGGAGGCGTTGCGCCTTACGTCTTGGCCGGGGTGAGTATCGTCGACAGCGTCGTTGTCAAGTACCGCCCGCAGTGGTCGTCCGAGGACCTGGGAAGCTCCTTGCAGATCGGCTGGAAACTCAGGCTTTAGGCGTTGATGATTCAACTCGAGGCAAAGCCGCGCTCAACGCTGCGCCTATGAAAAAACGCCAGGCAGGCTCAGCGCCCGCCCGGCGTCGACGAGGCCGCTTCCCTGGATGGTGGGTTCAAGCCCTAAACTCCGCGCGCTTTCTACCAGCCGCCGCTTGACCGTGTCAGGGTCGAGCGACGGCTCTTTTTCCAGGAGCAAGGCGGCGATGCCGCTGCAGATCGGCGTCGCCATGGAAGTGCCGGAAAGCGTGATATAATCCACCCGCTTGCCGCCGTGCTGCAGGGAGAGGACCGACTTGCGGGCGGCGGCCGCCGTGATGGCGACGCCTGGGGCGACCAAGTCGGGCTTGACAATCTGGTCGATGGTGGGTCCCCGGCTGGAGAACGGGGCGACCTCGTGGCGGGGAAAGCCGGCTTCGCCACGGCTGTCCGTCGCTCCCACCGTGATCACCTTGGGGTGGATGCCCGGCGTCGCGATGGTGCCCGGTTCGGGCCCGTCGTTTCCGGCCGCGACACAGACGACGATGCCGCTCTCCCATACGGCTTCGACCGCCTGGGCCAACGGGTCGGTCTTGTACGACTCCACCGCGGGGGCGCCCAGCGAGAGGTTGACGACCCGGATGTTGAAGCGCTCTTTGTGGCGCACGCACCAGTCGAGCCCGCGGATCACGTTGGAGAGCGCGCCGCTGCCGTAGGCGTCGAGGACTTTAACCCCGACAAGCCGGGCTCCGGGCGCGATCCCCCTGTACCGGCCGCCGGAACGCAGGCCGTTGCCGGCGACGATGCCGGCCACGTGGGTGCCGTGTCCATTGTCGTCGTAGGGCGCTCGCCGGCCCCCGACCACGTCGTGAAAGGCCGCGATGCGGTTTTCGGGCTGGGTGAAGTCGGAGTGGGGATAAAGGCCGGTATCGACGACGGCCACCGTCACTCCCTCGCCCGTGAAGCCGCTCTCCCAGGCCGCGGGGGCATGCACCGCAGGAGCGGCCGAATCGAGAAAGGCCCTCACCTGCCGGTCGTAGGTGATCCGGGCGACCCGGGGATCGTTGACCAATGTCGCAAGGCGCTGGATCGAAACTTCGGTGGCCACGCCGCGGATGACCTCGAGCACGACGGCGCTCGACGCGTCGGCGGTGGTGAGCGCCTGCGCGAAGTTGCGGCACTCGGTGACTTCACACTCGCGGCGGAGCTGGATGATGACGGGAACCCGGCGCCGCATGCGCCAGGGGATGAGAAGGCGGCTGACAAAACACGGGAGCATCCGCAGCGGCCGGTAGGTCGCTAAGATCTCGTGGCGTAGGTGGCGGTCGAGTTTGGCCGCATGAGCGCGGATCCAGCCCATTTCGAGTCCTGCCATAGCACGTCCCTCCTAACCGGCGAAGGTCACGGTCAAACAACATGGAGGCGCTTTATGGCAGGCTATGGCTAGCGGGCGCCCGGCTTGATAATCTGGCGCTCCTTTTCTTAAGAGGGCCGGCGAAAGCATGCTCAATGGGATTTTGGAAGGAGCAAGGCGCTTTAGGCGTTGTCTTGGCCGGAGCTCAAAGACTTGAGGGAGCGAAAGAGCTCGAGGCGCTGGCCATAGGAAAGGGTGCTCCGGGCCGAAGGGTTGGGCGCGACAAAATCGATCGAGCCCGGCACGACCGGGCGGGGCTGCACGCCCCAGGCGACCGGGGACGAAGGCCGCAGGTTGGCGTAGGCCCGGTACACGTTTTTGCCGAGCAGCGCCACGATGCGGGGGCGAAGGGCCGCTACCTTTTCCCTCAAGGCGCGGCCGCCTTCGCTGAGCTCTTTCCAGCTGAGGTCGGCTTCACTTCGTGAGGCGCGGGAGACGACGTTGGTGATGCCGAGGCCGTGCTCGAGGAGTTTTCCCTCCTCGTCTGGCCGGTACTTCACCGGGGTGAGGCCCGCGTCGTAAAGAAGCCGCCAGAAGTGGTTTCCAGGGCCGGCGAAGTTGTGGCCCACCGCCGCGCTTTTTTTCCCGGGATTGATGCCGACAAAGAGGATCCTGAGTCCCGGAGCCACGATGTCCGGGGTGGTCAGGCTTTCCCACCGGCGCTCGCGCCAGCGGGCAAGGACGGGCATGGCCGCCAGGTCCTCGCTGGTGAGCAGGTTCCAGTCGATGCCTGAGGGCTTGGGGTAAGGGGTGTGGGTCTCGATGGCTTCATGTGGCGTGACGATGATGTCCACTGAGAGGTCGTGGGAGTCGACGGCAAAGTCGTGGACGATTTGAGCGGGATGCACCGTGGTGACGACGGGCGTCTCGTTGAGGCCCAGCTCCCGCAGCAGCGCGTACTCCATGTCCGCGTATCCTTCGCCTTTCCCCGCCCGGGCGCCCCGGCGGCTCACCGCGACGGACCCGGCGACGATCAGGCCGATACCGGGATCGCTGGTCACGAGCGCCTTCAGCGCGTCGAGATCGATCTCGCGGCCGTAGCGGTGGATGTGGCTTAGCGAGGCGGCCTTGTGCTCCTCACCGGGCGGCACGTCCTGGGGGGTGACGAGCCAAAACCCGGCTCTGAGCCGGGGAGCGGGGACCAGGATGCTCTTGCCGTCGGCGAGGGCCATGGCCCGGATCGGCCGTTGGGGCGCGTCGGGATTGACTTTGATCAGCTGGGCCCTTTGGTACACCGGAAGCGTGCGCAAGATCTGGGCGGCCTTTTCGGCCCCCTTGAAGTTGGGGATGCGCCCTTCGATGGGAAAGGGAAAGCGGGCGGCTTTCGCCTCGTGCAGCCCCCGGTAGGCCGCCGCGCGGGCCTCCTCCTTTGTCAGCGGCGAAGGTTGGCTCGTCATGCTTCCACAGGTCTCCTCGAGATCTTGGCGTCGCACGCGCCCTGTCACGATCCCTGGGGCAAGCGCTTCTGAAGCTCAGCGAGAAAGGCCTCGGGATCTTCAGGCGAGATGCCATAGGTCTTCCTCCCGCAGGAGATCAAGACCAGGGGGCGAAGGCGCGTCGCGTAGAGCTTGAGATTGGGGCCCGCCTGTTTCCAGGAGAAACTTCCCCAGTGGAGCCCGGGCACGCTCGTGCCAAAGCTTTTCCACGGCCACCCTTGTGGGCTGTCGATGCGCGCGCTCGTTATCGTGGCGTACGGGATAGTGACGGGGCGGAGCCCCCCGTGGATCACCAGCACATCGGGGCCCAGCTCGTAGGCAATCCTTCCTCTCACCCGGCTTTGGCCCACGATGACCACGGAAAGCAAGAGGATGATGAGAAGGCCCACGCCCAGCGCCGACAAGCCCCACGCGGCGTCGCGGCTCACCGCGGAGAACTGGGCGGGCTCGCCCGCCTCCAGGGCCCGCAAAAAGGCGGCGGGATCTTCGGGGCTGATGCCGTAACGCTCCCGCTCCGTCTCGATGACGACCAGCGTGTCGAGCGAGGTGGCGTAGAGAGAGATGGGACCGGTCTCGGCAAAGGACCAGCGCCCCTGATAAAAGCCTGGGAAGGCGGTGCCAAAGCGCCGTCGCGCCCGGGTCAAAGAAGCGTGGATCTCGACCTCAGTGATTTCGTCACGGGCCATCTCGATGCGCGAGGGGCCAAAGTGAATCGTCAGGCCCCGGGGCGTCACGTCGTACCGCATCGTGAGCGCGCCCCAGATCGTGTAGACCATGAGCGCGATGGCTCCTATCGCGATCGCGGCGGTCCCGATAAAAATCCCTTGCATCCACCGCTTTCCTTGGCTTTGGGCGGCGTGAAAAAGCACGGGCGTCACCCCTTTCAGCTTGAGCCCGGCAAGGCCTTACCGTTGACTTCCGGTTGACCTTTCGCGGGTCTTGAAGCGAAAGGCCCTACTCTCTTTTTATGCTACCGCGTTTTCGCAAAGCTTGGGGCCTCTTTTTCCCATCACCCGCCGTACCGGGAAAGGATGCGGTCAACCGAAGGACCGTAGGATTCCCCAAAGATGTTGAGGTGGATGAGCAGGTAGTAGAGCTGGTACAGCGGGCGCCGTTGCTGGTGGCCGGGCGGAAGGGGCCAGGCCTCTTGATAAGCGTCGTAAAAGCTCTGGGGAAAGCCGCCAAAGAGCGACGCCATCGCCAGGTCCATCTCCCGGTCGCCATAGTAAACCGCCGGATCGATGACAGCGGGGCCCGTAGGCGTCACGAGCCAGTTGCCGCCCCAAAGATCGCCGTGAAGGAGCGATGGACGGACCGCCTCGTCGTCGATCCATTCGGTGAGGCGCTTGAGGAGCCGCTCCGCCAGCCGCCGGCGCCTGGGATTGAGGCGGCCCTTTTGGGCTGCGATGTCGAGCTGGGGCACAAGGCGCCGCTCCCGGTAAAAGTCGCTCCAGCGGGCGATCCAGCCGTTGGGCTGGGGAAGCACGCCGATGTAATTGTCCTTGGGAAAACCGAAGGCGTCCGCGCTCACGCGGTGCAACCCAGCGAGCCCCTGGCCCAGCGCCTTGCCCGGATCGCTGGCCTCACCGGTGCCGTTGGGGCCGTTGATGCGGCCGGCGCGCCTTGAGAGCTCGGCGCCGTGCTCAAGCCATTCCAAGAGGAGCCCGCGCTCGCTGACGGCAAGCACGGCGGGCACCCGCAGGCTCTTGGCATTCGCGATAGCTGTGAGGCCCTCTGCTTCCGCCGCGAAAAAGCCGGGAGGCGGATCGGGATGCCACTTCATGAGTAAAGACGCCCCGCCGGGGAACTCGATGCGGTACACGTCGTTGATCTGGCCGCCGCCGACGCGGATAAACCGGATCTGGGACGAGTCGGCAGACGCTTTTTCCAGCGCGGCGACAAGGCCCA
>PKEU01000197.1 GCA_002919195.1 bacterium | reverse complement strand
AACACGACGTCGGCGGTCTCCAAGGCCACGTCGCTTCCGGCCCCGCCCATGGCGATGCCCACGGTCGCCGAGGCCAGCGCGGGAGCGTCGTTAACGCCATCGCCGACCATTGCGACCCTCTTGCCGGACTCCGCCAGCTCCCGCACAATCCGCACCTTATCTTCGGGCAAGAGGCTGGCGTAGACTCGGTCCACCCCGGCCCTCGCGCCGATGGCCTGCCCGCTGGGTTTGGAATCGCCCGTGAGCATTATCACCTCATCGATCCCAAGCTGCTTTAGCCGGTTGATCACCTTCGGCGCCTGTTCCCGCAAGGTGTCTTGGAGCGCAAAGACCCCCACCACACCGCCGTCGTCGGCGACGACCGCGATGGCTTTCCCTTCGCTTTGGAGCCGTTGGATGGCCCGGCGGGCGTCCTCCGAGATCGCGATACCTTGTCGAGCGATAAAGTCGACGCTGCCTACGTAATACAGCTGCTCCCCGACCCACCCTTGCAGGCCGAAGCCCGCGATTTCTTGCACGTCGGCAGGCTCTTTAAGCTCCACCCCGGCCGTTTGAGCGAAAGCGGCGATCGCGTTGGCAAGTGGGTGGTCCGACCAGCGTTCGAGCGACCCCGCCACCGTGAGCAGGAGCTCCTCTGCCTCGGCAAAGCGCCCGAGGGGGATCACATCGGTCACCACCGGAGTGCCCTGGGTCAAGGTGCCTGTCTTGTCAAAGGCGACGACGTCTAGCTCTCCCATGCTCTCGAGGTGGGCGCCACCCTTAAAGAGGATGCCGTTTCTTGCGCCGTTGGAAATCCCCGACAAGATGGCAGGCATCATCGAGGCGACGAGCGCGCACGGCGAGGCGACGACGAGAAAGATCATCGCCCGGTAGATCGTCTGCTCCCAACTCCATCCGAGAAGGTAATGCGGCAGCGTCCCCACCAGGAGCGCCCCCAAGACGACGACCCGGGCGTAGCGCCTTTCAAACCGTTCGATGAAAAGCTGCGTCGCCGGCTTGTGGCTTTGAGCCTCCTGCACTAGTTTGATCAGCCGGGAAAGCAGCGTGCCTTCTGCGGAGGCGGTCGCCCTCACCTTGAGCGTCCCCTGGCCGTTGATCGTCCCCGCGAATACCTGTGAACCTTCCCGCTTCTCCTTTGGGATCGACTCTCCGGTGATCGACGACTCGTCGACCGCGGAAAATCCTTCGACGACGATGCCGTCGGCGGCGATTCGCTCGCCCGCCCGCACCAGCACGATTTCGCCCGGTTCGATCTCGTCGACGCGCACCTCAACTTCCTTGCCGTCCCGGAGGACCGTCGCCGTCTCAGGGCTCAGGGTCATCAACGACGCGATATCCCTGCTGGTGCGCCGCAGGGCGTATCCTTCCAGGGTACCGCTGAATGCGAAAATCAAGATCAGGATCGCGCCGTCCACCCAGTACCCGATGCCGGCCGCCCCGATGGCCGCCACCACCATCAGCAGATCGACGTCCAGATCCTTCTCTTTGATGAGCGTCGTCAAGCCCTCACGGGCACTGTGATAGCCTCCGGCGACGAAACCGCCGACGTACAGAGGAATCGCTGCCGCCATCACGCCTGCGCGCTCAAAGAGCCAGGCCGCGACGATCAGGAGAAAGCTCAGGCCCGTCAAAATCGCCTCGTTGTGCTCGCGCCAGATCTGTCCCCAGGACCGGGCGATCCGCCCAGGCCGGTTGGGCTCGGTCTCCGAGCAGGGCCGCCTGAGCGAGCCGAGTTCTGCCATGCTCATATCAACAACTCCTCACGAGAAGAAGCCCACGAGAGCAGCATCCCGTCTTCTACGTTCACGCTATCAACCCGTGAGGGAGGCGGTCAAGCTGAGATTGCTTTGTAGGGCGCACGCATGTTCGAGTTTGGCATCGCAAAACTCCACGGATAGGGGGGCCGAACTAGCCCGTTCTGGCCCCCCATCAAAAAATCCCGTTCGGGGCACGCGCCTTCATGCCTCGCGCTCCTGTGCCCTGCCTTCGCGTCCTCTTCTTCACGAAGAGCGGCACACGAAAAAGAAAGCGCGACCAAGAACGCAGCGCGAAGATCCTCTGCGAAAGTCTTTTGTAGAAACTTGAAAGCGCTTGACGAGCTCTTGCGAATATGAAGTTCTTCGGCTCTCGATTGCTTTCAAAAGCATTTCGATTATAACGGCGAGGCTAACGCCCGATCTCGCGCGCTCACCCGGCTACCTCAACAGCAGGTGAGGCACGACAAATCCGATCAGCACGCCTCCCACGATGGCGCAGCCCAGCAACAAGATAGGCGGCTTACGCCCTTGCAACTCCCGGTGAAACCTGCGTGCGAGTCGTTGCATATTCCCACACCCCTTGGCGCCTCTTGGCGCCCAATCGCGTTTGACGTCCCCCAACCCGTCACGCGCTGATGTTGACCCCGGACAGATGCAACAAGCGGAGCTCTGGGAAATATTTCCTTTACAAGGTTTCCTTTAGAAAAAGACCTATTCGCCGACCCGTTCCCATTCCTTTATTTTTTCTTGACTATCTTTTGACCATCCGCGACCGAAATGCTCACCCCCACTTCTCTCCGTTGACCCAAGCCTCATAGTCGTCTCGCGGCGGCACGAGCTCCAGCTCGATCCCTCGAGGCGCGGTCACCCGCAGGCGGAAGGGGCCGTCTTTCGGGTTTTCCCACTGGACCTCGATGGGTCCACGAGGAGTCGGCACCCTTCCCCGGCACCACTCGAGATCGCCCGGATGCGGCGCCACCCGCGTCTTGGCGAAACCCATCGTCACCGGCATCACACCCAGTACGTGCGTGCTGAGAAAGTACGTGGGCGCCCCGGACCAGCCGTGGCAGTGGCTGCGGGTGAGGCGGCCGCCCGGTAGTCTCCACGACCACATCTCCCAAAACGTGGTCGCTCCTTGCGCGATCATAAAGCCCCAATCCTTGCGGATGCGATCGAGAAACTCCAGGTCGGCGCCTTCGCGCATGTACGCCTCCAGCAGGAAAAAGGCGAAAAACGGGCTGCCGGCCTTGACAAAGTCCTCCGGCGGGTGGCGCAAGAGATCGTAGCAGCGGGCGGCACGCTCCCCTTGAGCAACGCCCGAAATCAACGCCGCCGTCTGCGTCTGCTGGCTAAACACCGGGCTTTGGACCCCATCCCGCAGGCAGTCGGTATACGCCTGCTTTTCCTCGTTCCACAGGTGCTTGTTGATGGCATCCGACAGCCGCTCGGCCATCGCCGTCCACTGGTTTGCCAGCGCCGCCTCCCCGCACCAGGCAGCCAGCTCTGCCGCGTCTTTCAAGGCCAAAACCGCCAAGCAGTTTTGGTGGGTGACCACCCCGATGCTGGGCGTATCCATAGGAGCCCAGTCAAACAGGTTCCAAGCATGGATGTTGAAGAGCCCGTTTTCGTCGAGGTGAGCCGCAATCCCTTCCACATTTTTCTTGATCCATCCGAGCAGGTGCCGCACGCGAGGCGTGTCACCGGTAAAGAGCGCGTACTCCCGCACCGATCTCATCCACAGAAAACTCCAGGCCGGGAGGATGTTTTGCCACGAGCTCGGCACATGCGACTCCACGAGAGGCGAGCGCTCGAGGCTCCGGGCCGCCTGGAGCAGGCAGTGATGCCACAAGCGGCCGTCGCCGTTTCCGATCCAGTCGATCAACGCTTCGTTGCGCGCATCGCCTACCCAGTGGGTCTGCTCGTACGTGGGGCAGTCGGTGTAGGTGTCTTCCGAGCAGCAGCGCACCGAGTGGAGCCCCACTTCCCAGATGCGGTTGAGCAGCTCGTCCGACGAAGAAAAACTTCCCTGGCGAGCCTGCGGATACGAGTTAAAGAGCACGTCGACAAAGCGGATCCGCACCGGCCCCGTCATCTGGCGAAGCGTCAGCCAGCTGTATTGAAAACCCCGGCGCACAAAGCTCTGGTACCGTTGCCGGCCGCCGCGGCATACATAACGAAACGAATTGTTCATCCCCTCGGCCAAATTGATCCGCCCGTCGGGCTGGATAAACTCAAAGTTGTGAAAGTCGAGGATCGTCCCTGCCGGGGCGTCGATTTCAAAGCGGTGGTACCCCAAAACCTCCCGGCCAAAGTCGAGCAAGATCCGGACATCACGCCCGTCCGCAGCCGGGTGGATCGTCGTCCACTCCTGGCTTTGCGAAAGCAGAGCCTCAGGCTGCTGGATCAACCCCTTGTCCGCCGCCTCGGCCACGCTGTAGCTCGCTTCGACGTGGTCCGCGTATGACAAGGCGTAGACGTTGACCGCCGGCAAGTGCTCCGGACGGATCGGCTGGTAAAACGGCTTCTGGAAAAGGGACCGATCCAGGCCGCCTTCCTCCCACAACCGCTCGCCGGCCTCCACGGTCGCCTCCTGGTGGCGCGGCTGGCAGAGGACCACGTGGCGGTCGATACCGGTCCGGGCCCGCTCCAACTCTTTCTCCGAAAGCGCAAAGGGACCGACGAGCGCCCAGGGGCTTCCCCCGTCTTCGCCTAGGGTCGCAAAACGCAGCTTCTCCGGCACATCAAAGACCATGACCACCTCCGGCAGGTGGTCCGATCCCCGGGCGGCGAGCAAGAGCGTATTCCAACCCTCTTTGAGTTCGATGGGCGTGGCGTTGCGCTGCTGATCGGGCCGCAGCGGCACGGCGTCTCCTGCGGCGACGCCGTTGATCTTGCACGGCAGCGGCCGCAGGTGAGGCCAGATGATCCACCCTTTCACCGGCCGGGGCGCATACACTTGGGTGTGCAAGTAGGCGTGGTAAAACGGCCGGTTGGATGTGAGGTCCTCAGGCGCCAGGTAGAGCTTCATCGGAATCGTCCAGACGTGCTCCTGGGGAACGGCTCGCACCTCGTCCACCGAGACAACTCGCACCGGCGAGACCGGCTCCAGCGTGAGGAAGGGGATGTCTCTGGGAACGAGCTGCTTCCGGGGCGGCGCCTCAGCCTCCGCGACCACCCGGGCCTCGTGCCAACCGCTGTCGTCGTAGTCGCTTTGCGTCCACCCGTCCATCAACCGGGCATCGACCTGCTCCTCAAAGGGAAGTTGCACGCTGATCCTGGGGACCGTACGCATAAGTGAAGGCTCGTCGCTCACGCGCCAGCTCGCGTCCGTCACCAGCTGCACGTTGCCCTCGCCGTCCTCCAACTGGACCAAAAGGCCCGGCGGCCCCACGATGTACTGAAAGTTCCCCTCGCCAAAGTGCTGCACGAGGATCGCGAGGGTGTTTTCCCCCTCCCGGAGGTACGACGTGAGATCGTAGGAGTCGTACTGGTAGTACTGGGGCCACCCCCGCACCGGGCCTTGGCCGGCGTACTCACCGTTGACATACAAGATGTAACGCGAGTCCGCCGTGATGTGGAGCACCGCCTTCCCGCCGTTCCACGCAAACCGCCGGCGGAAGCGGACGAACCGGTTTCGCTCAGCAAGCTTGTCGTCTTGGTCCGTCCAGATCCATCGAGCTTGCCATATCATCGCCGATCCGCTCCTTGTCTGTCGATCGATTGCCGCACGTCGAAAAGCTCGTCAAAGGGCCGCCAACGCTCCGCAGGTCTCCATAAGGTCCTTTCCGAGCCCACCGCGCCTAAACGGTGCCCGTCGCGGCTTACGCCTCAGCCCTCCGCCGAAAGCCTCGACACGCCAGGGCCAACCGGTGTCGAGAGGGAAGTTTAACTTGATATCCAAAGAGCCGATTGGATCAGGGAAGAAACGGGGGCATGTTCATGCGTTTCCGCCTCATCGTCACCGACCTCGACGGTACCCTCGTCGCGCACCGGCACGAAATCTCGCCGAGAAACCTCGCGGCGCTGGAGTCATGGGTCGCGAAAGGGGCACACGTCTGTGTCGCCACGGGAAGGCATCCCGCGAGTGCGCTCAAGATCACCTCGCGCTTCGACTTTCCCTACACCATGATCGCGATGAACGGCGCGGTCATTATCGAGCAACCATCGGGCCGCGTGACCCACCGCGCCTTTCTCCAGCCCGGCGAAACCAAGACTGTCTTAAACGTCCTGGACGAACTCGTTCCCGACAGCCGCTGGGACGTCTTGACGCTGGATGCGTGGTACGCCTCTTCGCTCGACGACCAGCTCAAGCAGTATGTCCACAATTTGACGCTGGAGCTTTACCCGCTACCTGAAACTCGCGCCATCGAAGCCGCCAAGATCATGACCCAGCTCCCGAGCGCGAAAAGCCGCGAGCTTCTTACCGCCGTCCGGGAGCTCTTGCCCCAAATGCACGTGGTGCTTTCCACGCCGACGCTCCTTGAGATCATGGCCCCCGGGGTCTCGAAAGGCACAGCCGTCCGCACCGTCGCCGAAGGCCTGGGCATTTCGCGCGAGGAAACCATCGCCTTTGGCGACCAGCTCAACGACATCGACATGCTAGAGACCGCCGGTTACGGCGTCGCCATGGCCAACGCCGTCGACGACGTCAAAGCCGTGGCCGACAGGGTGACACTCCGCCACGACCAAGACGGGGTGGCCCACATCCTCGAAGAGTTTTGGCCCGCGTCCTAGCGGATCACCCCTGGACGACCTGGGCTAAAGCTTCATCCAGGTTGCCATAGCGAAACTCAAAACCTGACGCCAAGGCCCGTCGCGGGACGACCCGCCGGCTGCTCAAAAGCTCGCTGGCAAACTCCCCGAGGACGATTTTCAGGAGAAAAGCCGGCATGGGGGTCACCGCGGGCCTGGCCAACACCCGCCCGAGCCGCCGGGCAAACTCCCGCTGGCGCACGGCCTCGGGCGCCACAGCGTTGACCGCGCCCGCGATCTCGTTCACGATCGCATGCTCCACGAGGCGCAAAAGGTCGTCGATGTGGATCCACGACCACCACTGCCGGCCCGAACCCAGCGGCCCGCCGAGGCCCAACCGGCCGAGCGCCAGCAAAGGCTTCGCCGCCCCGCCGGGCCCCAAGACAATGCCGATGCGAAGCCGCACGACGCGCATCCCTTGCTCCCCTGCCGCGTCCGCTTCGCGCTCCCACGCGCGGCACACCCGGGCGAGAAAATCGTCGCCCGGCGCCGCCTCCTCAGTGAGCTCTTCATCGCCCCGATCACCGTAGTACCCGATCGCGCTGGCCGAAACCAGGACGCGGGGCTTGGCATCCGCGCCACGCCTCTCGGCGATCCCCTTGCCGATCCCCTCCACCAAGGCGCGGGTCCCTTCCACCCTGCTCCGTTGGATCTCCATCCGCTTGCGGGCGGTCCACCGCCCCGCCACGCTCTCCCCGGCCAGGTGGACCACCGCGTCCACACCGTGGAAAGCCTCGGCGGGCGCCGCAGCGCGGGCATCCCATCTCCAGGCCCGCTCGATCCCGGGCAAAGCTTCAAGGGCACGGTCCGGCCGGCGGCTCAGCACCGAAACCGCATGTCCCCGGCCGGTCAGGTATTGTGTCAGACGCCGCCCGACAAACCCGGTCGCGCCGGTGATCAGCACCCTCATCCCCCGATCACGACCCTTCCTCAAGGGGCTTGCTGGACCATCCTCACGGTCCTTTCCACGACTCGCGAGCCAACCGTCGCCAGGCGTTCCGGTCCGCCTCCCGGAAAGCGTCCCGAAATGCTTCCAAAAGCCGTCCCGTGTGGGGCGCGCCCAAAGGGGGCCCCAGAGCGCCTCAAGAAGGGCGCTCCATAGCCGTCCCAAGTCGCGTTGGAGAACAACTCCCGAAAGTCGTTCCAGGGCGAGTCCCAAAGAGCGCCTCGCCCAGAGGCCGCCCCAGAGCGCGTTCCGACGAGCGTTTCGGGCCGCTCGGAGGGCGTCCCGCCGCCCCATGCCGCGCCCTGCGCCCTATTGCGTCAACCGGCAGCGAAATTCATAGCGACCGGATCCGACTTCAAACACTCCGCCGCCGATCTCACGCACGCCGGTAGCCGTCGCGGCGGGCTTGCCGCCCTCTTCCACGCTGGCCGGATCGCTGGTCGGCAGGTGCACCTCGGCCGTGGTGTTGGCAGGGATCTCGAGGTCCAGCGTCATCGTGTCATCCTCCACCCGCCAGGCTACTGCGATCGGCCCCCTGACGGACTCGTACCTGGCCCTCACCCACGTGATGCCGCCGCCCGGCCGGGGCCGCACGATGATCCGCTTATACCCGGGCGCGCCGGGGTCGACGTCGATGCCGGCGACGTACCGGTAGAGCCACTCGCCCACCGAGCCGTAGGCGTAGTGGTTAAACGAGTTCATCCCCTCGTCTTGGAAACCTTCGCCGGCTTTGTACGAGTCCCACCGCTCCCACATGGTCGTGGCGCCCTGCTCAATGGTGTATCCCCACGACGGGAACTCCGTCGACAAGAGCAGCCGGTACGCGAGATCCAGCTCGCCGCCGTCGGTGAGTTCCGGCAAGAGGTACGAACAGCCGACAAACCCCGTTGAGAGGCGGCCGCCTCGCGCCTCAATATCTTGCACCAAGTAGCGCACGGCGGCTTTCCGGTGCTCTTCGGACAAGAGGTCCATCCGCAGCCCCAAAAGGTACGCCGTCTGCGTCTCGCCTTTGATCCGCCCGTCGGCCGAGACAAACCGCTCGTTAAACGCCGCTTTGATCCGTTGAAACAACGCCTCGAGCTCTGCCGCGTCCTCTTCTTTCCCGATCGCCCGCGCCATCCGGGAAAGAAGCCGCGTGCTGTAGGCGAAATACGCCGTCGCGATCACGTCTTTGGGCGTATCGGCCCCCACCGACAGCCAGTCGCCGTACCCTTGAGCGGGCCGGATCAAATGGTCGCTGTGCTCCTCAAGGTAGCGGATCCAGCGGCGCATGGCGTCGTAGTGGCGCTCGATGATCCGCGTGTCGCCGTAGCAAAGGTAAATCGTCCACGGCACGATGACGCCCGCGTCGCCCCACGCCGCCGTCCCCGCGCCCACAAAGCCGAGGTAGGGCGCAACGTCGGTAAACGCGCCGTCGGGGCGCTGTGCGTCTTCAACGTCGATCATCCACTTGGTGAAAAAGGTCGAGGTGTCCGCGTTAAAGCAGGCCGTCCGGATAAACACCTGGGCGTCGCCCAGCCATCCGAGCCTTTCATCCCGCTGCGGGCAGTCGGTGGGAACGCTCAGGAAGTTGCCCCTCTGCCCCCACACGATGTTGCTCTGCAGCTGGTTGACCATCGGGTGCGAACACTCAAAGCTGCCCTTGATCGGCGTATCCGAGTGAATCACCTTGCCGACGAGGCTGTCCAGCGTGGGCTCGCCGGGATAGCCCCGCACCTCGACGTAGCGGAACCCGTGAAACGTAAAGCGGGGCTCAAACACCTCCACCTCATCGCCCCGGCAGATGTACACATCCGTCTGCCGGGCGCTCCGCAGGTTGAGCGTGTAGAGGCGCCCGTCTTCTTCCAGCATTTCGCCGTAGCGGAGGACGACGCGCTGCCCCGGCGCGCCTCCCCGGATAGTGAGCTGCACCGTGCCCACCATATTTTGGCCCAAGTCGAAGATCACCACCCCCGGCTCGGGATGCGTGATCGCGACGGGCTTGAGCTCCAACGTCACCCGGACCGGCGGGCCGACCTGCGCGACCAGCTCGCCCACCTCAGGCTTGAGGATCTCAACCGGCCGCCAGCGGCGCAACGCAAGCCCTGGAGCTTTCAAGCCGCGAGCTGCTTCCTCTCCCTCTGCCGGCGCGCTTTGGGCCGGCCGGGCCTCTTGCCCGTCCCCGGACGGCTCTCCTCTGCCCGCGGCCAGAGTTCCTGGCACCTCAACCCCGGCCTGGTACCCTGGCGCGTCCCAGCCCGGCATCTCGAGCCGGGCGTCGTAGATCTCGCCCATCAAAAGGTCCGCGCCGGCCAACGGCCCAGCGCTTCCCATCCACGTGCCGTCGGTCGCGACCGTCTCCTTGGTCCCGTCGGTGTACTCGATCTCGAGCTGCGCCAAGAGTCCTAGCGGGTAGCCGCCGTATTTGTGCCGGCCCATCATCCCGACGTAGCCAGCGTACCAGCCGTCGGCGACGATGGCCCCCAACACGTTTTCCCCGCGGGCCAGCTTGGCGGTCACGTCGTACGCCTGCACCATGATCCGCCGGCGATAGTCGGTCCAACCCGGCGAAAAACGCTCGTCCGTCACGTCCTGGCCGTTGAGGCGGAGCTGGTAGATTCCCAAAGCCGTGGCATACAGCCTGGCCCGGGCCACCTCTTTTTCGATGACAAAGGGCTTGCGCAAATAAGCCGGAGGCTCCGGGTTCCCTTCGATCACCTGCTCTTTCCAGGGCCCTCGGCCGTAAGGAGCGACGGCTACCGCAGCCTCCCAGCCGCTATCGTCGAAATCGGGCCGCTGCCAACCCTCGCAAACGACGGGACTTGCTTTCCACGTCTCGTCCAAGTCGAGCTGGATCGTCTGGCCGTCAGCCAAACGGACGATCAACCGGGCGATTACGCCGGCCGGCGGCCCGCTCTTGCGCCGCGCCTCGATGGTGAGGAGGTTTTCGCCCGGCTGCAGGAAATACGTGAGATCCGCCCATTGCAGGCGGGGAACATAAAAGGTGTTGCGCGTCGTCTCGATGCCGTTGGTGTACTGGCGAAAGAGCGAATCTGCGTTGATGAGCAGCCAAGCCCGCTCGATGGCGACGTCGGGCAAGACCAGCTTGCGGCGGAAGTACGCTTCTTGGGCCCCTCTGGCCGGAGCGCCTTTGGCCCACATCCAGTGATTGGCGCTGAAATCAGTCAAAGGCTCGGTTTCGCCCGTCCGTACACCGATCCACTGGGCGCTCCAGTCTCCCTTCTCCAACAGCCCCATCTCCCAGGTCGCCACGTCGCTCGTGGCAGGGCCGCTCCCCTTTTCAGGCCACACCTTCACCCGCCAGTAGCAGACAAGGCGCGACGTTAACGGCCGGCCCTGGTAGACGATGTGCAGCGACTCGTCCGACTCGACCCGGCCGCTGTCCCACAGGTCGGCCTCGTCCCTTTCCAAAAGCTCGGGCCTGCTTGCCACCTGGATCTGGTAGGCCGCTTGCTTTTGCGCCCTTTCGCTCGATTCGAGGCTCCACGAAAGCCGAGGATTGACGACATCGATTCCGAGAGGATTGCTCATGCCCTCGCAGCGGAGATTGACAGGACGGATCCCAAAAGACTCGACCGCTTGCACGATCCCGGCGCGCCTCCTCAAGGTTTTTTCCACAGGGGCCGGCCCTATGGCCCACCCCCCCGACAAGCTCACAACTTATCACAACATTCGGCGAAAAACGCAAGAAACCTGGCACCAAAAACGCACGCGCGTCAGGGCCAATGCGCGTGGACCAGCGACTGGATCGCCAGCATCTCAGGCGCGGGTTGGACCTCGCCGATCGAATCGATGTACTCCGCGACAAAATCGCCCGTGTATCCATGCCGCTTCAAGAGCTCAAAGAGCCGGGCGAACTCGACGCGCCCCCTCCCTACGGGGAGCTGGATCTCCTCCCATCCCGAACCCGCATCCCGCAGGTGCACGTGGGAAACGAAGGGGAGCACTTCCTCCAGCCCGCTCCCTTGAGCCGGGCCGGCATAGTAGTGGGAAGGATCCAGCGTGAGCCCCAGCCCGGGCACGCTGCGGGCGATTTGGGCCGCAGCGCCCGGATCTTCGGTCACCTGGCCGATGTGCGTTTCGATCGTCAACTGCACGTCGTGGGGCTTCAACGCCTGCGTGAGCCTTTGCAGCCGCCGGACCTCCTGCTCGACGGGCGTGCCCTTCCGTGCCGCCGGAAGCGTCAGCGTCCGCACACCCAACTCCCGGGCGAGCTTGGCGACGGCCACAAGCCGCCTCTCTTCCTCATCCGGATCGCTCGTCCCCAGGCCGACGTTCAACGAAACCGGCACGACGCCCGTCCGGGCCAGAGCCGCTCGCACCCGCCTGAGCGTCCCGCCCACGTCCTGCGCGACCTCACTGGGATTGAGATGGGCCCATCCCTCATGGACGGCGAGATCCACGTAGGGAAAACCGAGGCGGGCGATGCGCTCGAGGGCCTCCTCCAGCGGGAGTTTCGAAAAGGCCAGCGCGCTCGCGGCCGTCCGCGGCAGGGCGATAAACCGCCGTTCCCGCTGCGAACGGACGATGGCTTCCTCGACTTCGACGGCCCGCAATCCGTCGATGCCCGACGGACTCGGCGCCCGGTTGGCGCGCACGCTTTCCACAAAAGCCTCGATCGAACGCTCAAAGGCCAGCGAAAACCCTTTCGCCTGCTCTTCGGGGGTGACGAGCGGGATCTCCTTTCCTTCAGGAAAGAGCCTCAGCCGCCCCGAGATGTCGCGGATGTGGATCTGGTCGATGAGCACCCGCCCCTTTTCGCCGACGCACTCCATTTGGATCATCGTCTCGTTGAGATCCATGTAAAGCGACCCCGAGAGCGTGGCGACGGCGCCGTTTTCCAGGCGCAGGACGACGCCTTCGTTGCGGGTGGGCGTGTAGACCAAGTCCCCCACAGGGAGCGGCAAGGCGCCCTCGGGCCGGTCCCAACGGGTGTGCATGGCGGCGACTTCGACGATCTCGCCGCCCAAATAGCGGATGAGATCGATCGCGTGGTGCATGCAGTACGAGTGGGCGTACACGTTAAAAAAAGCGATCCTGCCCAACGCCCCTTCGGCGATGAGCTCTTTGAGCTTGCGAAAGACGGGGAAAAACCGGTAGTTGTAATCGACGGCCAAGATCCGCCCCGACTCCAGCGCCTTTTGGACCATCGTCCGGGCTTTGGCCAGCGACTCGGCCATCACCTTTTCACAAAAGACGTGCGCCCCCGCTTCGAGGCTGGCCATCACGGGCTCGTAGTGAAACGCTTCCGGCGTGCACACGTGCACGATGTCGGGACGCACTTCCGCCAGCATCCTTTGGTAGTCCGTGTACGCCCGGGCGCCGCACCGGGACGCGAGGTCCCGCGCCCGCCCTTCGTCGATGTCGCACACGGCGGCGATCTCCACACCCGCAAGCCGTGCCAACCCCGGAGCGTGTTGCGATCGCGCCACGCCGCCTGCGCCGATGATCGCGGCGCGAAGCTTCCCCTCCATCATGTTTCAACCCCCTCGTTTTTCTTGGAACCTCGTTTGGCCACGGGCGCCGTAGAGCCCGTCCTTTGCGCTCGCCTGCGCCCCTTGCGCCCCTTCGCTGCCTGCTCGCCCGGCGTGCGCCGGAGTGGTCTCAGCAGCCACCAAAGCCACCCCAAAGCCGTCCTAGACTCGCCTTCGAACCGCCTGACCTTCGAGCCGCCTGAAAAGCAGGGATTCAGACAAGGGTCGCACTCAACAGAAGAGTTTGCCGGTCCGCCCGCACACACCTTTTTTAAAGAGAAAGGCAAGAGCTTGCCGCACCGCAATGGCCGGCAAGCTCTTGCCTGGATGGAGTGGACATGGGCTCGTGCGCTAGGTACGCGTGTGGCCCGGTGTCTCCGGGTGGATGCCTTCCCAAGCGCCCCGGGGGCGAGGGCGCCCAGGTCAGCCAGGCTCTTCCACCACGGGGACGTCCCGGCGGTCGGCACCGGCTCCAACGAACCGTGCCTTGTGTCCTCCATTATGAAAGGCTCCTGTGACGTCCCCGTGACCAATCCATGTCAAGTCGATGAACTTTCTGAGGCGCGTGTGAAAAGCAGCAGCCAATCGGCCCGATCGGGCGCCTGGTACTCCTGCCTTTCGCCGCTCGCCAAAGGGGCCTCGACCCGTTCCGCCGTCCTGGGATTCAACCAGATGGCTGCAGCGCCTCTGAGGGCTGCGGTATCGAGCGCGACCTTTCCCCCTTGTGGGAGGTAGACCAAGGCGATGCTTTGATCCTCCGCCAACGCGGCGGCCACGTAGCCCAGCGGGTCCCCGGGAAGAGGTTGCTCGACCACCAGGTGCGGCGCAGGACGCAGCCTCCACCAAGGCAGCCCGTCGAAAAGATGCTTCAAGACGCTCATGCAAGCGGCGCCGGGGGCGACGACCGCCTCGTGCCAGAGCGGGGTAATGCCCGCCCCGAGGTGATCTAGCGGCGACTCCGCCTGCTCCGCCCACGGCCAAATTGCCGCATGGCCATAGGTCACGCCGGCGGCCGGCGAGACGAGCAAGCTGTAGTAGCTCGCGATGCGCACGTGGCGGGCGTCGAAGACCTGGTCCGTCCCGGTTTGCAGGTGTTCTTCGTAACAAGGCTCGAGATTGATCACTGGTTTCCGGGGCGCCTCGGCCCATTCTTTCGCCGGCGGGCCGTCGTAGATCCACGTGAAGCTGCGCTGCAGATCCCCGCTGTGACTGCTCTGATACCCGATGAAATCGTACCAGGGCTCCTCCCGGAACCCGCCGCCCACCCAGTGGTTTCCCGCTGGATGCATGGTGGCAAGACCGCGCTGCCCCTCGCCGGCGACAAAGACGGCTCTCCCGATGCGGCGCCAGCGCTCCAAATCCTGGCCGTAGACCCCGTCGCCGCCGAGAAACCACACCGGGCAGAACGCGCTGTAGCGGGCCACGATGTAGCGCGCAAGATGTATCGCGTCTTCCTCGGAAAGACAACGGCCGGGATCCCGCTGGGTCAGCGCCCAGAGGAGCACGAGCGCCGGCACCAACCCTCGCCGGGCGATCGCCGCCACCTTGGGGTCGAGCCTGCGGAAAAACGCCGGATTGATCCGGATTGGCTCCTCCCCCTCAAAAGCCCGCTCGCCGCAGGCGTCGACCGGGCACGCCCGCCACTGGGTCATCACGCATTGGATCGCCGTAAACCCTTGCTCCTTTCGCTTGTCGAGATACCACTCCCAGTCCTCCGGCTCTGCTTTCAGCAGGCCGTTCCAAGCTGTGTCTGCCAGCCAAAAGAAGGGCGTGCCGTCCTGGTGTACAAGGTGGGTCCCCTCCTCGGCCACGCGCAAAGGCCCGTGCCGGTAGAGGGGATTGGGGCCAGCGTAGGGCAAGACGCGAAACTCCGAACGGTGACCAAGCCACTCCGTCTCGGTCCCGTCCGAAACCTTCAACTGGTACTTCCACACCCCCGGCTCTCGAGCGTCCACGCGAAAGCGCCAGATGCGGCCGCCATCCCAAAAGGCGGGGATCGTCAGCGTCCTGCCCGACGGCGCCGTGAGCTCAACCCATGCCTCCACCCCTTGCAGCGGATCGTCATACGGGCGCGGGCTTTCAAAAATGCCTTCAAAGAAGTAGGGAAGGGGTGCCCGTTGGATCAACAACAATTCCTCCTTATTTTTTGATCATTCAAAAGGAATACCCGCCAGCACTCTGAATAAAGATATCACTGGTATCTCAGTTGAATCTGATTCCCCGGTTGGCCATCGATTCCTTCCCCACGGTGGGCGGAGGAGGTGGTGCCATCGGCAGGCGGCCCGCAAGACTTATCCTCCTCAACCCAAGCTTCCAAGGTCCTGTTGCCTGATCGCTGCCACACGAGCGTCCAAAGGAGGTTCTCACGATGCGCCGGTTTTTTGCCATCCTGATCGTCGCGCTCCTCGTCGCGGCGAGCCTCTCGGCGGCCGCCTTCGCCCAGACGGTCGTCACGGTGTACCACCGCAACGAGATACGGGAAATCGAGTGGATGGCTCAAGTCAAAGAGGCCTTTGAAGCCGCCAACCCCGACATCAAGATCGAGCTCATCCAAGGGATCGAAGGCGGTGGACCGGGCTACGCCGAACGGCTGGCGGTCCTTTTCGCCTCGGGCAACCCTCCCGACGTCTTTTACGGTTCCACCGACAAAGCGGGGTTCATCCTCAACGGCTGGGCCCGTGACATCACCGAGTTGATCGAGCGAGACCGGGACGCCATCAACTTGGACGAGTTCTTTCCCGGCATCTTTGAGGCGGCCACCCGCCGGGGCCGCATCTACGGGGTGCCCGCCATCGCGATGGGCCAGGCGATTTTTTACAACACCCAGATGTTCGCCGAAGCGGGCCTGGCGCCGCCGCCCATCGATTGGGACGATCCCGGCTGGGACTGGGACGAATTTGTCGAGTACGCGAAGAAACTGACAAGACCCCTGCCCGACGGCACCCTGGACCAAGTGGGCGTGAGCGAGGTCATCCTCCAAGACGTCGCGAGGATGTTTGGCGGAGAATGGTTCCCGCCCGAAGCCTTTGAGACGGGCATCGCCACCCAAGCAACCCTCCTCGATCCCGCCGTCGAGCAGGCGTACAACGAGGTGCAGCGGCTTTACACCGAACTCAGGGTCTCGTCGGCCAGCCCCAACTCGGGCGTCGACAGCTGGAACGGTTTTTGGAGCGGCGACATCGCCATGGACTGGACCGGCTGGTGGAAGGTGCGCAACTACCTTGACGCGGTTGACTTTGAATGGGGCATCGCTCCGGTTCCCCGGGCCAAGACCCGGGCCAACACCCGCTATACGGACCCCTGGTTTATTTCCACCTCCACCAAACACGTCGAGGCGGCTTGGCGATTTGTCAAGTTTGTCACCGGGGTCGAGGGCCTCGACAGCTTCGCCCGGCACGTGGCGTTTCCCCCTTCCCGCCAGAGCGCGCTCGATGCGTACCTCGAAACTGTGAGCGCTGCTTCGGGCATGTCCACGTCGGAGGTGCTCACCGCCCTGGCCGGAGCGCTCAACCACAGTGTCGTGGCCTACGACGAAGTGATCGGCGGCGCCGCTTTGTGGCTTCCCATTGTCACAGAGGAGCTCGCGCCCGCGCTGGCCGGGGAAATCCCCGTCCGCCAGGCCCTCGAAACGGCGCAAGCCCGCGTCGATGCGGCGCTGCGTGAACTTGCGGCGCGCTGGGAGGAGTAGTATTAGGAGCTCTCGCCCGCCTCACCGAAAGGAGGAGGGCGAGAGCTGCTCTCTCTTACGCTTGGCTCAAGACCAACGTACCAGGACGTGACCTCCAATTGACACTCCATAGGAATACCAGTACCATGATAAAAACAAACCTGCTGCTTGCGAGGAGAGGGTGACGGCGCTGTGAACGCGCAGCGCGCCCTGCTCAAAGACAGGGCTTATGAGCAGATCAAGGAACTCATCCTCAACTGGACCTTCACGCCCGGCACCTTTCTCTCGGAGCGGCGGCTTGCCGCTCAACTCGGCATGAGCAAGACCCCCGTGCGCTCAGCTCTCGAACGCCTGGCCAACGAAGGCTTTGTGACCATCTCTCCTCAACAAGGCGTCGTCGTCCGCGAGTTTTCCGTGGAGGAGATCGTCGACCTCTTTGACATCCGCATCGCCCTCGAGACCTTTGTCGTCAAGAGCCTTGCAAACCGCATCGACGAGGCGTACGTGGAAAAGCTTGAGGAAAACCTCGATGGCCAGCTTGAGACGACGATCAACGGCGATTACGAGCGCGCGACGGTGCTGGACACAGATTTTCACGTCCTCTTGTGCCAAGCGTTGGGAAACCGCGAGATCCTCCGGACGATGGTCCACTTGAGAGACAAGCTCTACCGCGTGGTCTATCGGGTGCTCCAGTACAACCGGCAAAGGATTGCCACTTCCTACGAGGAGCACCGCAAGATCGCCGGCGCGATCTTCACAGGCGACGGCGAGACTGCAGCCCGGCTCGTCCAAGAGCACCTGGAGTGGGGTAAGCAGGCGCTCGTCACCCGGTAATCCTGCCGGGGCAGCGCCGTTCATCCGGCTAGCTGCTCTTTCGACCACGCCCCCAACCACCCAGGAGAGGCGAGAATTCTCTCGAACCTACACATTGTGTTGGCAAAAAATGGGGTGGGAAGGCCGGCGGGTTCCTTGCAACCGCTCAAACCTCGTTGAAGAAGCGAAGCTAGCGACAAGTCACGGTCGAGTCTTCCGCCAGCTGTCCGGTACATACCAATTTAACGAGGAGGACTCGCTGTGTCATCCCGGTTTGAAAAGACGATCGCGGCGTTTCTACTCTCTCTCTTGTTCACGGCGCTCCTTGCGACGCTAGCGTCCCCGGTGTCCCCAGCATGGGCACAGGCCGCCCACGATCACCAAGAGCCCGTCACGATCACCCTCTGGGGCGGCTGGGGGCACTTTCGCGAGACGACCCTTCTCAAAGTGATCGAAGCCTTTGAAGCGGCACATCCCCATATTCGCGTCGAACTCCAAGAGTTTGGCGGCGATATGGAAGGGCTCCAGGTGCGGCTGATCGGCGGCGTCGCCCCCGACATCTACATGGTGCGCGCCGAGTCGATGCCCCTTTTTGTCGCCCAGGGGTGGGCCCAGGACCTCACCGAACTCTACGAGCGCGACATCGTGCTCGAAGATTACCTCCCCGCTTGGGGCTCCGTCCTCTTTAACGGCCGGTTTTACGGCGTCCCGGCCGAGGGCGGCGGCTACCGCGAAGATGCGATGTTTGTCAACCGCGACCTCTTCGCGCAGGCCGGCATGGTCCCGCCCGGGCCCAATATCCAGGACGCGCTGACCTTCGCCGAGTGGCTCGAAACCGCCCGCAGGCTGACCATCGACCGCGACGGCGACGGCGCGCCCGAACAGTGGGGCACTCACTTTCGCACCACGCGCTGGTACTTCTTTTTGCCCTCCAACGGCGTGAGCGTCTTTACCGCCGACCATAAGGACACTTTGATCGACACGCCCGAGGCCATCGAGGTCCTCGACATTTTACAAGAGATCCACAACCACTACAGCGCGCCGGATACCTACATGTTTGAAAACCAGGGCAACGTGGCCACCAACATCTACTGGCGCTCACGCGTGTCGGCCGGCGCCCCCGAAAACATCCAGGACAAGTTTGACTGGAGCGTGGCACCCATGCCGAGAGGAAAGGCAGGCTCCGTCGGGCTGACCAAGATGAACCCGTTTGTCATCAATCCCCGGACGGAGCACCTCGAAGAGGCTTGGGCTTTTCTCAGGTTTTTTCTCTCCGAAGCAGGGCAGAAAATCAACGCCGACGACGACCGGGCGGTCCTCCTTAAGTCCGTTGCCCTCAATCCCGAGTACATTTACCTCGATCGGCCGCCCTACGACCTGACGCCGTTTGTCGCGGGCGAAGCTGTCGACGTCATGCTCCAGTTTGAGCCCGCCGGAGTCCAGAGGCCCCAAGCCGTCTCGGACGCTCTCGCAAGCCTATGGCGAAACGAGATCCCCGCTGAAACGGCGGCCCGGCTGATGGCCGACGCTTGGCGGGCCGCTCTGCGAGGAGGAGAGTAATCGCGGCAAACGCGCGCCCTAAAAGCTGCGACCAAAGGACACCCCTACTGTGAAGCGGGTCGACGGGCCGGTCGGCGCCAGCTCGCTTCCGGCCGCCCCATACATCCGGCTGACGCTCACCGACGGGCGCACGTCTTTCCAACCGGTGTAACCCAGCGAAAACGTGACCATTCCCGAACCGTCGCTTAAGTTCCCAAGCCAAAAGACGCTGGGCGTCACGTTGCGCAGTGACGAGCTCGTGCCGCTGACGCTCAGCGCCGCATAGTGGCGGCCTACGGTGAGGGGCAGCACGTCGGAGCTGGCAAGTTGCCCCATCGCCACAAGGCCATACATCTTGCCCAGGTTCTCTTTGAGGAACTCGCCGTCATAACCCTCGCCGTTGTAGTAGTACTGGCCGGCGGCCATCACCGTAAAGCGGCCGTCGGGGTCGGAGTGATTGACCCGTGCGCCCGCCGTGAAGTGAAAGCGGACGGTGTCCGGATCTTCATAGACTGAAAGCCCCAGCAACGTCCCGGGCGCCTCTTTTACAAAGCGCTTGTCCGACCCAAAGCTGGCCACGGCTTCTCCAAAGACGGCGACGCGGCCCAAAAGGCTCGTCGAGAGCGTCGCCATCGCCCGTGGAGCTCGATCGGCGCGGTAGTAGAGCCCGAGGCCCACTTCACTTCCCCCGTAGACAAACTCGGCCTTAGGCGCCAGGGCGATGCGGTAGTCGCCCGGCTTGCCGTGCACAAGGGTATAGACATCGTAGTTGACTCGGCCCGCCAAAAGGTGAATCCGGACGGCCACCGGCCCCTCCCGCTCAGCCTCGGGCTCTTCGGGGTCGATGCGCCCGATGTTGATGATATCCGCCGGGCTGAAGAAGTAGCCTACACCCCAGTTGACCGTCTGTTTCCCCACGCGGAAAAACGCCCGGTCGCCTACGTCAAAGTCGGCAAAGAGCTCGTGGAGCCAAATCTTGCTTTGAGGTCCACTCTCGTCCAGGACGGCGTCCCCTTTGAGCTTCGCAAAGGCCCGGAAGTCCACACTCGGCCTGTAATCGAAAAACAGCGAGCCGGCAAGCTCGGCCCAGCGTTGCGCCTCAAGCTCCCCGCCGGAGGATCCGCTGCCTTCCGCACCCCTACTCCAGGCAAGATTGGTCGATAGATCGTACGATCCCCCGACGTCCACGCCCTCGGTCACTAAAAACACTTCATGAGGCGCGGCGCTCTCGGCCTCTTGACTTTCGGAAAAGAGCCCGTCGCCGCCAAAAAGCAGGCCTTCGTCGAGGAGAAAGAGCTCGTCCGGGTCGGCCCAAAGCCAAGCGTCGTCCCCAGGAGCGTCAAAGCCGCCCTGGCCGGCCTCTCCCGTATCCATCTCGTCCGCCGCGGCCCAACCTGTGGCGAGCGGCGCAGCCCAAAGGAGCACGAAAACCATCAGCGCCGCCGCCCGGCGCGCCGTACCACCCGCGGCCCTCACGCCGGCCCGCGCTCCACTCGCCCGTCTTTTGGTTAACTGCCACTGATGCACTGCCCTTTCACCGTCCCTCGGACGACCTGCGCCTCGCTGCGTCTCCCAAGCTTTCTGCGGCCCTCGGCGGATTTCCCATCGCCTTATAGTCCAGCCATCGCGCCCGGGCTCTTGCGCCGCCAAACCCGAGGGTCACCGCGTCACCGGTTGGCCCGCTCGACAAAGGCCTTGGTAAAGACGGTATCGGGCAGGTCGGCAAGAGAATGCTCCGTCACCGTGATCTGCGTGCGCCTTCCCGGCACCAGTTCGTCGACGAAGATCATCACCCGGGGAATGACCACATCGCCCTCTTTGATGTAATTGGGAAAGAGGGCCGTCCGCATCAGCCGCTTGGTCAGGCTGTAACTCTCCACCTTGAGCACGAGGTTGTGCTCCTTCGCCACCCAGATCTTGAGGTAAGGATCAGCCACCTCGTTGTGAACCGCCTCGAGGTCGATGATGTAAACCTGGTAATTGCCGAGCGTCCCCGATTGATACCCTGTGACCCGGTAATCCTTGGCGAGGGTGCTTTGGGTGAAGTCCTCGTTGCGCGCGTCGCTCCCGGCAAACCGCTCTTTCAGCGAGGTGTGAGAGAACTTGCGGCTTTCGGGGTCGTAAAACCAGAGGTTTTCCTCGTCCATGAGGTACCCTTGGCCCATCTGCGCCCTGGGCTCCAGGATCAAGAGGAGAAACTTGTTCTCCCGGTCCCTGCGAAACTCGCGCACCACAAACTTCTCGGCGCCTTTTTCGGGGTCCTGGGTCACGATGGTGAGCGTCGCCGTAAAATCCGACGCCAAAATGCTGCTTTGCTCATCGATCGCCCGGATGATGGCGTCGATATCGGGCTCGGCCTCCGCCGCCAGGGCTACCCCGCCCCGAACGCCCGGACCGCCCAGGCCGCTCAGCGCACCGGCTGCAAAGAGGATGCCAACCCACACGCAGACCGTCAATGCTTTCATGCCGAAGGTACGCGCACCACTTAACACGTGACGCTCCGCCTCACTTTCCCATCAGTAATGCGACCCAAGCGCCTTGGCCGGCGCCATTTTCGCCGCCGCGTTCGCGGGCAGCAGCGCGGACAAGAGGCTGATGAACAAGAGAATCCCCAGGTTCACCACAAGATCCGCGGGGGTGACGATAAACGTAAAGTGGCCGTTGTCCAGGAAGAAGTCCAGTCCCGGCACGTCCTGAAACGTCGCCCGCGACACGAAAAAGGCGATGACGCCGGCTAAAACCAGCCCGGCCGCCCCACCGCCAAGGCTGATGAAGGCCGCCTCCCACAGAAAGATGCTCCGCACCGTTCCCTTTTGCATCCCAAACGCTCGCATGGTCCCGATTTCCCGGGTCCTCTCGATGATGATCATCCGGAAGGTGTTGAGAATCCCCACGCCCGTGATGACCAGCAAGATCACAAAGATGCCCAGCGCGATGGAGTCGAGGACACCCATCGCCGCAACGACCGGTTTCATGAGCTCGTCAAGGGTCATAACGGCAAACTTGGTTCCTTCCCAGGGCTCTTCGGCAATGATCGCGGCCGCCTGGCCAAACATCTGCCCCAACACGGCGACGCCTTCTTCCACCTCGTCGTCGTAGGTGATCGCTCTGTCTGAATAAGGCCTTTCGACCAGGGCCCCCGCGTCGACCAGCGCTTGGTAAATCTCGCCGGCAACCGCCTCGATCTCCCGCATGTCGGTAAGAAAGATGCTAAACACCTGGTACTCCCACGGCTCGAGCCCGATGAGGCTGTTGAGGTAAGCGAGACTGGTGTACGCCGAGGAAAGACCAAAGCTCCCGGTGTCCTCGATGATAGCGACGACCCTAAACTCGCCCACGTTTTGCTGCCCCGTCACCGATTGGAGCCTGACCAAAAGGCTCTCGCCCACTCGGATGCCGAGCCGATCGGCCGCTTTGGCCGGCAAGATGAGCAGCTGCGGATCGCTGAGATCTTCCACCGACCCTTCCCGCACTTGCAAGCCCCGGCGAAAATGCTCCTCCGCTGCAAAATCCACGCCCTCGATCTGCTGCGAGACGGTCCTGGCGCCAAAGATCAGCGACCCATAGGCGGCCGAACGCCGGTGCACGGAGGCGATCCTGGGATCGCTGGGGTCCACCGCGGCCCTAAGCGGCCGGTCATCTCCGATGCGCCCGACCTCGCGCCGGCTCTCCGTCAGCTCAGTGCCTGTAACAAAAATGTGGCCGCCGGCGGCGTAGGAAAAGTTGCTCCTCACGTTGCCCACCGCGCCCTGGGTAAAGGCGTTGACCAGCGTGATGATCATGACGCCAAAGGCGATGGCGCCGCCCAAAAGGACGCTGCGCCTAGCTTGCCTGCGGGTGTTTCGAAATGCGATGCGCACGACGCCCCACATCGACCATCACTCCTGCATCGCCTGGGCCGGCGGGATTTTAAGCGCGATCCGGACCGGATAGAGGCTCGCCACGACACCGATCGCGAGCACCACCACCAGCGACGTGACGATGGAGCCCAGCGACGGCACCGGATGCAGCACCTTTCCGCCAAAAAGGATCTCGAAAAAGACGTTGGGCGCCTCGATTCCCGTCGCATGGAGCACCCAGAGGACGACCAGCCCCACGCCGACGCCCAAGAGCCCAAAGACGCCCGAGGTGATCACCGTCTCCCAGACGATCAACCGCCGGATCAACGACTTTTGCGCCCCCAACGCGCGCATGGTGCCGATTTCGGTGGTCCGCTCCATCACCGAAATCACCAGCGTGTTCATGATGATGATCACGGCGACGACGGCGATGACCAGGACGATGACGTTAAAGATCGCCTTGGTGCCGTTGGCGAGCAGGGCGATGGAGCCGGCGCCCCGAAGCCACCCGGAGGCCACAGCCTCAATTCCCTGCTCGTCAAAATAGCGTTGAAACTGCTGGATGGCCCACGCCGGGTCGACACCCTCTTCGAGCTTGACCAGGAGGAAGTGCCACGCGTCGGACTGCTCCTCAAGGGGTTCACCGGCCCAAGCGCCGAAGTCAAAGGTCGCCAAGAGCTCCTCTTCGTCGAGGACGGCTGCAGACGCCTCGTCCGTCTCGACGACCACGCCTCCAAAGAGCTCGTCAAACGCCCCGCCAAACAGGGCCTCCTCATTGATGTCGCTGCTCAAGAGCGCCGCCTCTTGCTCCGTGAGTTCAGCCACCGCCAGGCTCGACAGGTTCATGCCGGCGAGCGCCCGGGCGTTGGTGATGTCCAAGAGCGAGACAAAATCGAGCTGCGGATTGCTTTGACGAAAGCGAAAGATCCCCCGGATGGGCACCTCCCGCACCTTGATCCCGGCGGCCTGGCTCATGCTCGTAAGGAGCAACGGCTCGCCGGGCGCAAGATCGACGTCGCCGTCTTTCTCCAAGATCCGGGCGATCTCCGCCGAAAGGAGGATCCCCTCCTCGCCCGGGGCGAGCATGCGCCCTTCCACGATTTCAATGTTATCGGGGAACATCCGCACATAGTAGGCAGGGTCAATGCCAAAAGCCAGCGTAAAGCCCCGCTTTTCTCCGTAGTCGACGAGGGCCATCACCGTGGCCTGGGGATTGACCTGCCGCACAAAAGGCTGCGCCGAAACGTATGCCAGCACTTCCTGAAAGGAGGGGATCGTCGGCAGCGGCTCGTCCAGCGTCTCGGCGTCCTCGAGGCCCATCAGCGAGAGGAAGCGCTCCGACTTTCCGGTGATGACGATATGCCCGGTGTAGCTTTCGACGTAAGTCTTTTCGATGCCCCGGGAGGCCGTGTCCATCAGGGAATTGCCCACCACCAGCACGGTGATGCCGATCGTGATGAGCACGCCGATGATCAGCGTCTTGGTCCGGTGGCGGAAGATGTTGCGCACCGCGATTTTGGCGACGACGCTCATGACGACTTGCCCGCCTTTTCCGCTTCTCTAGCTCCTTGTGAGCCGCTTCGGCGGACGTCCTCGATCACGATGCCGTCCTGGAGGCGGATTACGTGGTCTGCGATCTCGACGATCTCAGGATCGTGGGTGGAAAAGATAAACGTCGTCCCCAGCTCCTGGTTGAGCCTTTTCATGAGCTCGATGATCGACTTGCCCGTCTTTGAATCGAGGTTGGCCGTCGGCTCATCAGCGAGGACGATCATCGGCTTGGTGGCCAAGGCCCGGGCGATCGCCACCCGCTGCCTTTGACCGCCCGAGAGCTCACTCGGCTTATGTTTTCGATGGTCCTGCAAGCCGACGGCTTCGATGAGAAAGTCGATCCATTCCCGCGTCTCGGCCTTGTTGCGTTTCTCTTTGCCGAGCAGGAGGGGAAACTCGATGTTTTCGTACACGTCGAGCACCGGGATGAGGTTGAAGGTCTGAAAGATGAATCCCAAAACTTTGTGCCGCAGAGCCGTCAGCTGTTTGTCCTTGAGCCGGCTGGTCTCTACTCCGTTGATCTTGACGATGCCCGACGTCGGCGTGTCGATGCACCCGATCATGTTGAGGATGGTCGATTTGCCCGAGCCTGAAGGCCCGGTGATCGAGATGAATTCGCCCTTTTCAATCGTAAAGGAGACGCCCCGGACAGCGTGCACCTCCGTCTTCCCCAGAGGGTACACTTTGGTCACGTCGACCAGTTCGACGACTATCTCTTGGTCATTCACGATGTCGCCCCCGCTTTCATCCAACAGCGTCGCATCACCAAGCTGAAAATTTGGACTTCGTGTTTGAACCCCCCGGGGCCATCCGTCGGTAAACGTCCTTAGCCGTCTTCAGCGGATTTCCTTGTCACAGACGACGGACCCGTTTTCCGACCGCCGGCTCGCTGCCGTCCCCCTCAACTTGACAATTCCCAACGGTCAAGTATCCTACAACCCGGAGCCGTCAATGTCAATCTCGGCAGCTAAACTCCATGCTCCTCCATGTCGTCTCAGAGCGAAAGGAACGGTGCCCGATGAACCTCAACCGCTTTCAGTTGGAAAATCTGAGCCCTCCGGCGGAGCTCCTCAACGCGGTGATCCAACAGATCACCAGCCACGCGTCGGTGCGCTCGTACCGGCCTGATCCCTTGCCCCCGGGCGCTCTCGAGGTGCTGGTCACCGCCGCCCAGAGCGCCTCGACGTCGTCCAACTTGCAGACATACAGCATCATCGCGATCGAGGACGCGGAAAGAAGGCGCCTTTTCGCCGAACTGACAAGAAACGCCCACGTCGCCGATGCGCCGCTCTTTCTCGTCTTTTGCCCCGACCTGCACCGGCTCGAAGTCGTCTGCCAGCGCCAGGGGCATCCGTTCGCGGACCGCTACATGGATATGTTTCTGCAAGCGGTGGTCGACGCCGCCCTCGCCGCGCAAAACGCGGCCATCGCGGCGGAGAGCATGGGTCTTGGCATCTGCATGATCGGCGGCATCCGCAACAACGTGCCGAAAGTGGCCGAAGTCCTGCGTCTGCCGCCCCGGACTTTTGCGTTGGTGGGAATGACCGTGGGCTACCCGGCCACGCCGCCTAAGATTCGCCACCGCCTCCCCCTCGACGTGATTCTCCACCGCGAGGTATACAGCGACGACAATCTCGAAGAAGGCCTGCGCCGCTATGACGAGGTGACGGCTCAAAGCGGAATTTACGCGGGGCGGCAAGTGGCGGTTCCCAGCGGCGCGACCCAGGCGACCGGCGCCAGCGACGCTGGAGCAAAAGGCCGGGCGCAAGGCGCGCCCGGGGAAGGCGGCAGGCAGCGCCAGGATCCCGCGCTTTACGGCTGGTGCGAGCACTCGGCTCGCCGCATGGCCAGGCTCAACCCCGACCGGGCAAAGCTTCGACAACAACTTGAAATGCTTGGGTGGGAGTTTTGAATTTGAAAGCAAAATGGCTGACGCTTTGGCGTCAGCCATTTTGCCTTGGCAGCCTCGCATTCCCTTTTTTGAGCCAGACCGCTTCAAAAAGAGTCCCCCAGACGTTTGGACACTCCGAGTGTCCAAGGCGGCGTACCACACCCCCGCCGCGTCTAAGCTGCATCATACTTCTTGAAAATGGATGCGTCACGAGTGCCAACCCCTGCACTTGGGGGTTAGCCCCTATAAGACGAGAGGATTATTTTAAACGGGTTTCGTATAGGTAGCGCAGGACGGCGGCAACTCGGGGGTGGATCTCGGGATCGTGGCTGTCGATCTCGAGGCGCATCAAGAGGGAATGCATGTGGTTTTCCACCGATTTGGTGGCGATGCCGAGACGCTCTGCGATGGCTTGGTTGCTGTAACCTTGGGCCATTAAGCCCAAGATGTCCCGCTGGCGGGGCGTAAGTTGCGAAAGCGTCGTGCGTGGCCGTGGCTCTAACGCATTCACCAATGCAGGATCGACGACAATCAACCCGTCGACCGCGCCTCGGATGGCGCGGATCAACGTTTCCAAATCCGCTACCGACCTTTTGAGCAGATACGCCCAACCCGTCATCTGGCGACGCCGCATAGCCGCGATAAAAGCTTCTTCCCGATGGTTGGAGAGAAACACGACGCCAAGCCGGGGAGAGCGCCTCCTAAGGCGCATCGCAAGCTCAAAGCCGTTGAGATCCGAAGAAAGCTCGATATCAATGATGGCGGCGTCGACGCTGAGAGCTGCGTGATCGGCCAACACGTCATGGGGGTCCCCGTACGCTGCGATCACACGGATCCCGGGATCCTGCTCAAGGGCTCGTTGGAGCATGTCCCGGTACAGGCTTTCATCTTCGACGACCACCACGTCGATTGTCGAGCGTGTGCGGGTCTCCATGGGGTGCACCGTTAGCCGTGCGACGCCGGTTTTCCTCCCGTCCGTATTTTTTCATCTTTGCGTTTGCTGTCGGTTTTTGCTTCGCTGCCGGCCCGCAGATGGCCGAGCTTTCATCCGGAGCAAACGCTGCAAGCCCGCGCCCTCCTGTCGCAAAACGAGGCCATATCGACGTCTCGGGCTGGGACTTTTCGCGAGGAGCCGTTCAACTAGATGGCGAGTGGGAGCTCTACTTCGGCCAGCTCCTGGAACCTTCTGACTTCGCCGGCCTTGAGTCAAGAGAGGGTTCCTCGTCGCGTCAAACGGCCGGTCCTCGCCTCACGGGGTACGTCACCGTCCCCGGATCGTGGCAAGCCATCGCCGGCGAAGGCCCAGTACCCCCGCGCCACGGGGTGGCCACCTACCGCCTGATCGTACACGGAGTGCCTCTTGCGGCTCACGCCTTATCCTCCCCGCCATCGCAACCGTCGCCCCAATCCCTCTGGTTGCTCGAAATGCCATACGCCCGCACCGCCTACCGGCTTTGGATCAACGGAGAGCTCATGGCAGCCAACGGCACCGTGTCGGCCGACCCCCGCGCGATGCGCCCCGAGTACCGGCCCACCCTGGTGCCCGTCGCTCCCGCCATGATGCTCGGCCGGGACGGTTTCGAAAGCGCCATGTCTCAAGGCTTGCACCAAGCACCCACGGCGGGAAGTTTGGAGATCATCATTCAAGTGTCGAATGCGCACTTTCGCGCCGGCGGATTGCCGCGCAGCATCATCTTTGGACCGGCGGATGTCGTCGCCCGGAACCAAAAAGCGCGCCTTCTCTCACAGATGTTCCTGATCGGCGCGCTCGGGCTTATGGCCATCATCTACGGGGCGCTGTACGCCGGGCAGCCCAGCGAGCGATCGATGCTGTACTTCGCGCTCCTTTCGGCCGCCATCGCCGTACGCTCGTTTTTCATGGGCGACCTGCCTGTTCAAATCATCCTGCCCGGCTTTCCATGGGAAATCCAGCTCCGGATCGAATACTTCACGGGGTACTTTGGCACCGCGGTGTTTATGCTTCTCCTCCAATCCCTTTACCCGCGCGATGTCCTGCGGTGGGTACCGTGGCTTTACCTCGCGGTTGGCGCGGTGGGTTGCTTTCTCGTGACGATCTTTCCCGTGCGGATCACGTCGTTGCTCGTTCCCTACCATACCATCTTGGCGTTTTTGGCGGTTCCCTACACTGTCTACGTGCTGGTACGGGCGGCGTTCCGCCGGCGACCGGCGTCACAGTACACGCTGGTGGGCGGCCTCACCTTCTTGACCACCGTTGTCCTTTCTATGCTTCATTACAACCAGCTCTGGATCGAACTCGACCTTGTGCCTCACGGCCTCTTTGCGCTGGTGCTCTCGCAAGCCCTCACCCTATCGCAGCGGTATTCGGCCGCGTTTCGCCGGGCGTCGGAGCTGGCGGTGGAAAACGGGCAGTTGCTTGACGAGGCCCGCCAGCAGCTCGCCGAACACAACCGGCTCTACCGCCTCCTCTCCGAGCAAGACGAAAAGACGCGCCGCCAGATCGCCGAGGCGCTCCACGGAAGCGCCCAAACCCGGCTCCTGCAAGCGGTGCAAACATTGGAACAGGCGGCTCTCTTGGTAGAAAATGACCCGCGCGAAGCGGCGAAGCTGATCCGTCGGGCCGGGCACCTAGTCGAAGAGGTGCGCGAGAACGATATCCGCGAGGCGAGCCACCGCCTTCACCCCGCAGCCATTGCCGCCGGCTTAGTAGCCGCCATAGATGTCCTCTGCCGGCAGCTCCTCAGCGAACTTGACGTCGATTTCAAGGTCGACCCTCGCCTCGCCGACCTCGACGACCCGGGAGGGGCCGGCATCCAAGAGAGCATCCGCCTCGGCCTTTACAGGATTGTCGAAGAAGCGGTGAGCAACATCCGGCGTCACGCGCTCGCACGTCACGTCGCGATCTCGCTGGGCCTTAAGCCGGCGATAACCGGCGAGCACGGCGACTGGTCCATTGAGCTCAAGGTCACGGACGACGGCGTCGGTTTTGACCCCAGCGCCGTTCGCGACGGGTTAGGCCTGGAGCTCATCGCTGCCCGCACCGCCGACTTGGACGGGCAGTGGGACATCACTTCCGCTCCGGGCCAGGGGACGACCGTGACCGTGACCGTCCCCTTGCGCCTCCAGGGGCCATTCCCCCGACTGACCCCTGCTTGAAGCCGCACGTGTTCGTTAGACCGTAGGATTTTCGCCCAACCCACGTTGGGGCGCCGTTGGCCTTGCGGCAGGCCGCCGGCGAGCCGTCTTCACAGCCCTTTAACCGGCTTGACCGGTACCGGTTCACGCTCGAGGAACCACGCCCAAAGCCGCGAGCTCCTCCTGGAGCCGCTGGTACTCTGCGGGGCTGAGATTTCGAAGGGGCGGGCGCGCCGGACCACAGTCGAGCCCGCGCATCTTCATGATCGCCTTTTGAGCGGGAAGGCCGCCGTACTTGGAGATCGTCCGGATCATCTGCACAGCCTTGAGCTGCGCCTCCTGGGCTTTGCGCACGTCGCCCTCTTCCAAAGCCTTGATCACCTGCAGGTAGACGGGCGCGGCGTAATTGTACGTGCTTCCCACAGCGCCCCGGGCCCCGGCGACGAGCGCGGAAAGGAGGATCTCATCCTTGCCGATGAGCATCGCATACCGGCCGTCGTTGAAGCTCGCGCACGCGGCAAAATCCATAAGGTCCCAATGCGTAAATTTGATCCCTGCCAGGGTAGGAATGCTTCCTTCGGCCTGCTCCAAGAAGTCGATCATCCGAAACGTGACACCGGTCATCTCAGGGATGTGATAGTAGTAAAAAGGCGTCTTGGGCGCTTCAGCGGCCACCGCGGCACACCAATCGACGAGGTCGGCCAGCGTCGCCGGGCGGAAGAAGCTGGGCGGCATGACGCTGACGGCGTCGGCGCCGGCCGAAGCGGCGTGGCGCACCAGCTCCTTGGCGTCTTGCAGGCACGGGTGCCCGGCGTGCACGATGATCTTAAGCCGCCCGCCCGAGGCCTCGATCCACCGCTCCGCTATGGCTTTCCTCTCTTCTACCGTAAGCGAAAGGCTTTCGCCCGTCGTGCCGCAGACGAACGCTCCTTTCACTCCGTCGGCGACAAGGGCTTCCACCAAACGATCGATCATCTCAAGGTTCAACTCACCGCTGGGGTCCATCGGGGTAAACGGCGCCGCGATGAGACCGGAGAGCGTCCCGCTCTTAGATGCGTGTAGGCGGTCCATTCTCAATCACCTCTTGCATGTGCTCGTGCTGTCGTCGTCGTTTGTTGCCGCTTGCTCGGCACCGATCGCGGCGCCACGCGCGGGGTCGAGCGAGGGCAATAGCTCTTCGTAGGAGCCCGAGAAATGCTCACCCAAATACACTCGACCGAGTTGAAGATCTCTCATCCTCACCGCCTGGTAAATCCGATAGTGGCAAAGATAGCGTCGCTTGAGGGCTTCGGGCGAGTTGTCGACGGGAAGTTTACCCCGCAAGTCCCAAAAGATCTCGAGGATCATCAAGGCGAGCCGCGCGTTGGCCATGTTGGCAAGATGACGGTGAAACTCACGGTCCTCCGCTTCCATCGAAACGCCATGCGCAGCCCGCCTCTCCATCGCTTTCACGATCGCCCCGAGCCTCTTTACATCCTCTTCCTCGCCGTGGACGATCGCCTGTTCAAGGCAATACTCCTCCAGTGTCTGCCGGACCCGCACCACCTCGAGGATGTCGCCTTTTTGGAAGACCAATTGCGTGGGGATATTTCCCACAAGCTGGCCCACGTCAAAGGCGCGTAGAAACGTGCCCCTGCCCCGCTCGATGCTCACGACTCCCAGCGCTTCAAGATATTTCATCGCCTCCCGGGCCGCGGTGCGGCTGACGCCAAACTTGGCGCAGAGCTCCGGTTCGGTCGGGAGACGATCCCCCACTTGCAAGCCGGCTTCGACGATGTAATCCAGGATCTGCTGCTGCACTTTCCGGGTCACCGAAACGCTCCGCGCGGACATCAGACGCGCCACGACCCCCACTCGTTCCGTCCGGGACAGCCCAGGCCTTCCCACACCTTTCTTGGGCCCGGCGTTCCTTTCGTCATGCGCCACTTCTACGCTGATCCGAGGCAGTCCTACAAAGAACCCTGACCGATCTGCTGGGCGATCTCGACCAACCGGGCGTCGACCGCCTCCTGGGCCTGCTGGAGCATGACGCGGGCATCCCCTTCTCCCCGGATAACCGCGTCCCACGCTGCCTGGAATGCGGGCAGCCAGTCGGCTTCCGAGACCCCATAGATGTAGTTGTTGCGGGGCTGATAGGTCAAGATCGAGGTGGCAAAGGCCTCCCAAGGCTGCGCGCGGTACTTACCCGACTGCAGGCCTTCAATCAAGTACGGGATACCGCCTCGCTCCTCTGCAAATTCGAGGCCTTTTTCATAGACCAGCCAGCGCAGAAACGTCCACGCCTCTTTGGGGTGTTGGGTCGAGCTGACGATGCTCAGTGTGCTCGACGTAGCACCCGAAAACCGGTATCCGTTCTTCCCCGGACCGGGCGGACCTGGGTGTGTCACGAAGCGGATGCCTTGCTGTTTGAGTTCGGGGACAAAAGACGACGACGTGATCATCATCGCGTAGACTCCGCTGATGAAGTTGCCCCGGTGGCCGCCCTGCACCGCGCCCGGCGCTGGCGAAACTTGATAGGTGTTAACCATGTCGTAGGCCCACTGCAGCGCTTCGACGGTGTTGGGGTGATCAAACCACGCCCGCTGTTTCTCAGGGGTAAAGAGCTCGCCCTCGTTGAGCCAAACCCAGTGCCAGCGGTTGCCGCCGTTTTCTTGATGCATGTCAAAACCCCAGCGGCTCACTTCATTTCCTGCCCGCACCGTCATCTTCCTCGCCCAGTCGAGGAGATCGTTCCAATCCCGCGGGGGTTCATACGGGTCGATGCCAGCCATCTCGGCGGCGTCCACTGAGACGAAGAGTGCCCGCTCATTACTATCGACGGCCAGCTGATACGTATTGCCGTCGACGACACTGAAGGACCAAAGATCGTCGACAAAAGCCTCCCTTGGTACGCCGTCTGGCCCGTCGATAAACTCATCGAGCGGGAGCAAAATGCCCCTCGGTCCCAACGCCGTGGCCCAAGGCCCGATTCCTTGGACGAGATCTGGAGCGACTCCACCTGCAAACGCGACGAGCAGGGCGCCTTCGTTGGAGCCCCGTTCGACGACGATGCGGATGTCGGGATGTTCTTGGTGAAACTCCTCGATGTAGCGGGCAAAGATGTCACCGTGGATCGTCCCCGGCGTCCACGCCCAAATGCGGAGCTCCACCGGTTCGGATTGCGCGCGAACACTGCTCGTAATGCCTACGAAGAGAAGCGCCACCAGAAGTGCGATCCTTTCAAGTGGCGGTCGCGCAGCCCACAGCGGCCTCTCTTTGCCAAAGCTCACCTGCAACATGTTTTCTCTTCCCCCTCGGATAAGATAAGCGGCGTAACTCTAAGGGCTTCACAAGCGGTCTTCTCCGTTGGTTAGCCATTCGAGGGTAAACCGGGCAAAAGTGAGCCGCTCGTAGGGGCTGTACTGCCCCCGTTCATAAAAGCAGCCTATCGTGCCATCGCTAAAAACACACAGGTCAGAGTAAGCCGAAGGCCCGAAATGGATGACCCGGCCGGTCGTCCACGACTGGCACTCGTCGTAGCTCAGCCTCACGGTCATCCGCTCCCTCTTCAGGCTTGCTGGGTTAGAAAAGAGCACCCTGTTCTTACCGTGGCTTTCCTCGGTGGTATAGCGAATCGCGCTGGCTTGGCAGATAGGCTCGATAAGTTCTTGGTGCCAGCGGGTCTCGCCAAAGCTTTCCCCGCCGTCCGAGCTAAAGGCGTACGCCCGGTGGGTGCGCCCGTTCTCCCGGGTATTGCGGCAGTTGATGTAAACCCGGCCGTCCACCGTCTCCACTGCCACCGATTCGTTGGTGCCCCCAGCGACTGATCCGCCGAGCTTCCACGTCTGCCCGTGGTCGTCGCTGTAGATCACGTGCGAGGCGCCTGTGTGATCGCACGGAATCAAGAGCCGCCCGCTCGCAAGCTGGATCCCGTGGCAGGGCCCCGTCGCATACCAAGTCCACCCTGGCAGCTTCACTTGGGATGTGATCTCACGCGGTGGGCTCCAGGTTGCGCCGTCGTCGCCGCTTTCGGTGACCCAAACCGAGTCGTTGTTGACGCAGAATACGAGGACAACCTTGCCTGTCTCTAAGTCCACCACGGGAGCCGGATTGCCCGCTGTGTGCGGGCCAGCGTCGCAAAGAAGCTGAACGTCCTCCCACGTCTTTCCGCCGTCAAAGCTTCGTCTCAAGAGCAGGTCGATATCGCCGTCATCCGCAGCGCTGTATTTTCTTCCCTCGCAAAAAGCGAGCAACGTTCCGCTGGGCGTCACCACCACCGCGGGGATCCGGTATGTGTGATATCCACCCGTTCCGCTCACAAAGACGTCAGTCTGCTCAAAGGTCATGGCAGTCGCTCCTCTTTCAACATCGAGTTTCTGGTCGTCCACGCTTGCCCGGCTCGCCCGCCACCACCCCGAAAGGAAGAAGGGAGCTCCCGCCGCGACCGCCCATGCTTGGATGAGCCGGGCAAGAATACGCCGTCGGGCTGCTCCCTTCTCCTCCGCATCCAAGACCCGGCCTGTCACGGGGACCATCACCGTCCTTTCGACCAACAATCAGCCGTGCCCGGGCCAACGACATCCACAGGATGTAAAAACATATTATGTTTCTGCGCGTTTTCTCTCAACACGACATCACTACAACGGATGATGGTGTTAAAAGGATTTCATCCAGACACACTTATCCAGGCGAACGCCTTCTCTTGCCAAGAGCTCACCTCCAATTCCGCGCGACAATACATACTATGTTTTCACTGATTCGGCCGATTCCTCCTCTTCTGAACACAAAAACGCGCGAAGAGCTTGCCACCCATCTTAGCGGCAAGCTCTTCGCGCTGGGTGAGAGATCCACGTGGTTTCTCGCGAGGTGTGATTATTGCTCAAGCAGTTTAGAGAAGATATCGAGAAGCTCCGTGCGGCCTCCGTACGCGTCAATGATGCGCTGGGACGTCACAAAGGTCCGGCGGAAAGGCCCAGATTCTCTCCAACTTGGGACCGGTCCACGCCAGGCGGGCATCCTGCTCTCCTCAAACCTCATACCCGCGTGGGGCGCCATCCGCGACTCGGCACGAGATCGCATCTGTTTCGCCCGACGGGTTTCAATGTCCGGCAAAATCCGGCCCAGCACTTGTTTTTGCCGCTCGGTCAACCCGGAGAAAAACGCTTGGGCTTTTTCGTCGCCCTCCCACGGATCTTGCTGGGCCAGCTGCCGCAGCGCCTCCTCCACCTCGTTCCGCTTCTCCTGATCGCCCGCAAGCAGCGCGTCCCGGCGCTCCGTCAAAAGCCGAGCCAGCTCGGCGCGCCTCTCTTCGACCACGCCTTGATAACGGTCAATGATCTCTTTCAGCTCAAGCTTCTGCTGCGGCGTGAGGTTGAGGTCGCCGATCACTTGGGCGGCGTAGTTTTCCATCGCCAGCCGCCTCAGGTCCGCTGGCTCCTGGGCAAGGCCCGGGGCCAACACGCCCGCGACGATCCCGCCCACCACCAAAAGGGTGATCCACCATCGGGCTCTTCGCTTCATATGACACGCTCCTTTGCATCCGAGAGTGTTGCTTTCGCATCGCTGTACCGGCAACTCCCATGATGCCCGGAACATATGACAAGCCCATGACCGGCCTGTAACAACTTGATGAACTCTCTTTTGCGTGAGAAACACGGGGCCAAGCTCGGCCCCCGGGATCCCGGAGCGGATTGTTTCGCGGCTTTACTCTCTCGGCTGGACCCCGTGGACGGTGAAGCCGCCATCGGCGACAAGGACGTGCCCGGTGACAAAGGCGGACTCGTCGGAGGCAAGAAAGAGCGCCACGTTGGCAATATCCCGCGGCGTGGCGATCCGTCCCAGGGGATGGATCCTTTCAAAGGAAGCCCGGGCCTTTTGAGGGTCTTGGGTCCCCGCTAAAAACCCGGCCAGGATGGGGGTGTCCACCGTCCCCGGAGCGACGGCGTTGACCCGGATGCCTAAAGGGGCGTACTCGATGGCCATAGCCCGGGTGAGCGCGTGGAGCCCGCCCTTGGAGGCGCAGTAGGCAGCCAGGTGCGTGTAGCCCATGATCCCGGTGACCGAACCGATGTGCACGATCGCTCCCCGGCCCCGCCGGCGCATGTGCGGCAAGACGTGCTTGGAGATCAAAAAGGCGCCCTTGAGGTTGGTGTCGAGGATCCGGTCCCATCCCTCAACGCTCTCCTCTTCGGTGGAGACGTTGTGCATGACGCCTGCGCAGTGGACCATGATGTCGACACCGCCAAAGGCCTGCGCCACTTCCTCGACGGCCCCTTTGACGGCCGCCTCGTCCCGCACGTCGACGGCCAAGCCGATCGCCCGGCCGCCTTGAGCGGCGATCCGGTCCGCGGTCGTGCGGGCTCCGTCTTCGCTGATGTCAAAGGCCGCGACCCAGGCTCCTTCTTCGGCAAACCGCTCGCAGACCGCCCGCCCGATTCCGCCCGATCCCGCCCCCGTGACGATGGCCACCTGATCCTTGAGCCGCATGAGCCCACCTCCCGCAAAAATCGTTGCGCCTCCGTGAAAACGACGCCTCCTTGGATCAGGCCCCCTGCCCCTGCCGGGGCACGATGGGCCGCTCGAGGACCGACTCCTCCGAAAAGAAGTTGAGCGCTTTGGGCTGATAGGGATGTTTAACGAGCTCCTCCTCGACGAGATCGACGCCCAGGCCCGGCCGATCAGGAATCCGCAAGTACCCCTCGGCGTCGATGTCCGGATCAAAGGTCACCACCTGTTTCCGCCACGGGGGATCGGCCATCAAATACTCCATCAAGACGATGTTGGGCGTGCACGCCGCGGCCTGAAGGCTGGCCGCCATGGCCACGGGCCCGTTGGGGTTGTGGGGCGCGACCTGCACGTACCACGCCTCCGCCATAGCGGCGATCTTTTTCAGTTCCAAGATCCCGCCGGCATGGATCACGTCGGGTTGGATGTAGGCGGCCGCCTGCAGGGGGAGGAGGCGGCGGTAATCGTGTTTGGTATAGAGCCTTTCTCCCGTGGCGATGGAAATCGGCGTCCCGCCGGCCACTTTCGTGAGGGCTTGGAGGTTTTCAGGCGGGACGGGCTCTTCAAACCAAAATATGTCGTAGGGCTCCATCGCCCGGGCGATTTTCAGCGCGCTGGCCGGGGAAAACCGGCCGTGCCCTTCGATCAGCAAATCGACCCGGGGACCCACCGCCTCCCTCACTTTGCGGATGCATTCGACCGCAAACTCCAGATCCTCCCGGCTCACTTCCAGGTCCGAACGGCGGAACGGATCCCACTTGAGCGCCGTATACCCCCGGGCCACCACCTCTCGGGCCAACTCGGCGTACTCGCCGGGCTCTGAGGCGCCAAAGTACCACCCGTTGGCATAGGCGCGCACCCGATCGCGGAGCTTGCCGCCCAGGAGGCGGTAAACCGGCTGCCCCAGGTGTTTTCCGAGGATGTCCCAGAGCGCGATCTCGATGGCGCTGATCGCGGTGTTGAGCACGACGCCGCCCCGCCAAAAGGGGTCCCGGTACATATTGCGCAGGTGGAGTTCGATCTCGCGTGGGTCCTTCCCCTCAAGGTAATAGCTAAGGTCGCGGATCGCCCCGGTGACGGCGTGCTCTTTGCCTTCCAGGGTCGCCTCGCCCACCCCGTGGATCCCCTGGTCGGTCTCGACCTTGACAAAGATCCAGTTGCGCCACTCGGCATAGACGATGTAACTTTTCACTTCAGTGATCCGCAACGTTGTCTCCCACGCTTTCGATGCGCCTCCAGATCAAATCGATATGCTCTCTTACCGCTAAAGACGCGGCTTCAGCATCGCGCGCTTTCAGCGCTCGGACGATGGGCTCGTGCGAGCGGGCGATCTCCATCTGGTCGGGAAAGTGCTTGGGGTGATCGATGTGCAAAAATCGTTCGATCTGGTTGGCGAGGATGTCCCATACCCGGATCAGCGTCGGAAGCCGCGAGCCTTCGCAGATAAACCGGTGAAAGCTCATGTCGAGGGCGATGAGGCTCGAGCGGTCGCCCTTGCCGGCCGCTGCGTACATCTCGGCCAGCGTGCGGTCGAGGTGCTGGAGCTGCTCCTCGTCCATCTCGCGAGCCGACGCGGCGGCGCCCACGCACTCCACGGTCTTTCGCACTTCGCAGATGGCGCGCAGCTCGTGGTGGTTGAGGGGCGCCACATACGTGCCGCTGTGCCGCTTGAGGACCACGAGCCCCTCGGTTGCGAGGCGCTGCAGCGCCTCCCGCACCGGCCCCTGGCTGGTCTCAAAGCGACGGGCCAGCTCCAGCTCGACGAGTCTTTCGCCGGGCTCCAGTTGGCCCGTCAAGATCGAGCGCCGCAAGGAGTCGACGATCTGATCCCGCAAAAGTCGATGACGAATGGCCACGGGGATGCCCTCCCGAAACGTTCCAAAGTGAGCTCAAGTGACGTCGCGCAGTGTCATTAATAAAATCGATTCACAAAATCGATTGTCCAGTAACGCCGCGACGTGGCAAACACGCCGCGGCGACGCGCCGCGACCGATTACCGATTATCAATAATTACAGACTACGGAAAAATCGTATCCCTTCACCGCCTTCCTGTCAAGCTGGCGCCAAGGCCAACTTGGAGCATCTGGGAGCGTACAAACACGGTTCCGATCGGGCGCGCTGTTGGAGGCGCGGGTTTTTCTACCGCCCGTGCGCTCCACGCCGTGCGCTCACGCTGCGCCCCAGGGAAATCGAGGCCCCCTGTCGAATTTCCCTGAAACAGCATGAATGTCAAAAGCTCCACGATCAAAACATTCCTTCAAGATCTCTTGCCCCCCGCGATCGAGTCGCCGGTCGCAGCGGAGTTGGGCCTTGTCGCCGCGCTGGAAAAAGCGTCTGCCGACTCGTCCCAGATCCGGTTTATCCGCGTCGGCGGCGGCCAGA
>PKEU01000153.1 GCA_002919195.1 bacterium | reverse complement strand
GACGTGACCCAGATCGACCTGCCCGAGGGGAGGATGAGCGGCCTCGTCGAGGTGCAAGAGATTTTAAAAGGCGTGCCTGGCATCGCATTTGTCTACCTTTCGGACCGTGACGTCGTCCGTCACGAGCTGGTGCAGCGGATCATCAAAGCCTACGAGAGGTATGAAAGTCAAGCAGCCGCTGCCAAGGCCGCGCCGGCGGCTTCCCCGGGTAGCGTTGGACCTCGAAAGGAAGGTGGCGGGGGGGAAAACGGGGCGCCGCCACTTGAATGGTCCGGAGAAGGGGCCGCGGTCGAGGTGACCAAGGGATGAAGTGGATGAAGGCCTTGCGCCAAAACCTTGGGCGCTGGGCTGTCGATACGTTTCGCAAGACCGGAGTCCGCCAGTGGGGGTTGGCGGCTCTGGTTTTTGTTGCGTTGGCGGGCATACTCCTCGCCAATGCTGTGACCGAGAGGGTCGACCTCAAAGTCGGTCAAATCTCGCCCAAAGATATCCAAGCCCCCCAGAGGGTGATCAACCGCTACCAGACCGATCGCCTGCGGGCGGCCGAAGCCGACCGCGCCGTCACCCAGGCGGTGCAAGATCCGGCCAACTACATCATTGACCAGACGGCTGCCGTCGAAGCGCGGGAGCAAATCGCGACGATCTTTGCCACGCTGATCGAGGCGATCCCGGCCGACCTCCCGGCCCCCGGCGAAGGGGGTGGGGAGGAGGCTCCTGCTGCCTGGCGGCCGGACGACCGCCTCGTCCAGCAGGTTGCCGCGCAGCTTCGCAACGGCTCCCGGCTCGAAGTGCCCACGGTGTTTGTCGCCGAGGCCCTCGAGATGGGGGCGGCGCGCCTTGCCGAGCTCCGGGAGCTTGCTGTCGCACTGGTGACCGACGTCCTGGAAAACGAGCGGATCAGTGAAAACAACCTGCACGAAGTGCGCCTCGGGCTGGAGGAGCGCTTGCTTAAGATCGCGGCTTCACGAGGCGGCACGGTGCTGGAGCCGGCCGAAGTCTCTTTGGTCGCCGGCCTCGTGGGCCTGATGGTCCAACCCAACCTGGTGCTCGACCTGCAGCGGATCAACCGCATCCGAGAAGCGGCGATGCGCGAGGTGCAGCCGGTGTACGTCGAGCGGGGACAAATGATCGTCCGCCGGTTTGACCCGGTCACCGAAGAGCACCTGCAAATCCTGCACGACTTGGGCTTGCTGAAAGAGACGTCCCACATCGGCCTTGCCATGGGGCTCCTCTTGCTGCTGGCTACGGCGATGGGGCTCTTTGGCACTTATTTGTACCAGCAGAAAAGCCAGATCCTGGCCAATGAAAGGCACTTCGCCTTGCTGGGGCTCCTCTTGGTCCTCGTGGCCGGCATCGCCAAGCTCTTGAGCTTGATCCCGTGGGAGGGGGCGCTCTATCTTACTCCCGTCGCCCTCGCGACCATGCTCATCGCCATCTTGTTGGACGTGCAGGTCGCGATCATGGCGGCGGTGTTTCTGGCCTTTATCGTCGCGCTGGTGAGCGGCCAGGAGGCCAGGTTTGCGGTGGTCGCGCTGATGAACGGCCTTGCCGGCGTCTTTAGCGTGCGTCAGGTGGGCGAGCGCTCGGAGTTGACGCGGGCTGGCCTCACGGTAGGAGCGGTCTCCTTTTTGGCCATGGTGGGCCTGGGCTTGTTCCTTTCGGACCGGTTTATGGTCACCTCCTCCTTCTTGGGAGTCGTGAGCGGCCTGCTCTCCGCCATCGGGGCCATAGGACTTTTCCCATACCTGGAGACGATCTTTGGGATCACGTCGCACATCCGGCTGCTGGAGCTTTCCAACCCCAACCAGCCGCTGTTGCGCAAGCTGCTGATGGAGGCGCCTGGAAGCTATCACCACAGCGTGATCGTGGGCAACATGGCGGAAGCTGCCGCGGAAGCGGTGGGCGGCGACGGGCTGCTCGCCCGGGTGGGGGCCATGTACCACGACATCGGCAAGACCAAGCGGCCGTATTTCTTCATCGAAAACCAGTACGGCGGCGAAAACCCCCACGAAAAGATCGCGCCCTCCTTGAGCGCGCTGATCCTCATCAGCCATGTCAAGGACGGCGTCGACCTGGCGCGCCAGTACAAGCTTCCCGAAGTGGTGATCGACTTTATCCGCCAGCACCACGGGACGACGCTGATCAAGTACTTCTACCACAAGGCCAAGGAGTCGGTGCGCGACGAGCAGTGCGACGAAAAAGATTTCCGCTATCCGGGGCCCAAACCCCAGTCGAAAGAGGCGGCCATCGTCCTCTTGGCCGACAGCGTCGAAGCGGCGACCCGGGCGCTGAGCCGGCCGACGCCCGGCCGCATCGAAGGATTGGTGCGCAAGATTGTCAAAGATCACCTGGCCGATGGGCAGCTTGATGAGAGCGACATCACGTTGCGAGACCTCGACAAGATCTGCGAGGCCTTTGTCAAAGTATTGACGGGGATTTACCACAAACGCGTCGAGTACCCTGAGACGGTGATCAGCGAAATGGAGGCCCGGCGGGCGTAACGTGCCGATGGAGATCGATGTCGACATCCGCTGCTTGCTAAGCGATATCAGCCCTGGCGAAGTGGTCGACCTGATCACCCGGGTCTGCCGGCGGGCCCTGGAAAGCGAAGGGTGGATCGCCGCCGAAGTGAGCGTGGTGGTGACAGGAGACCAAGAGATCCGCCGCCTCAACCGGGATTACCGGGGCATCGACGCCCCTACCGACGTCCTATCGTTTCCGCTCCTCGAAGAGCTGGGCGAGCAGCTCCCCCCCGGCGCCCCTCCCGGACCGCAGCATGCCCTTTGGACGGCGGGAGAGGTACCGGCTCTGGGCGATATCGTCATTTCGCTGGAAAGGGCGAAGGCTCAAGCGGAGGAATACGGCCACAGCCTCCAGCGGGAGATCGCCTTCTTGACCGTGCACGGCCTCTTGCACCTCCTGGGTTACGATCATGAGACCGAGGAGCCCGAGCGGGTGATGCGGGCTAAGGAAGAGGCGATCCTCGCCTCGCTGGACCTCGGGAGGGAGTAGCCCTGCGTCCCCGGAGCTTCATTGACCGGCTTAACGACGCCATCGAAGGCATCATCCACGTGGTGCGGACTCAACCTAACATGAGGATCCATATCCTCGCCACCTTGGTGGTGTTGGCCGGGGCGATCCTCCTGGGCGTCAGCCGCGTGGAGCTCGCCATCCTGCTCCTTACCATCGCCTTGGTCCTCGTGGCGGAGATGATCAACACGGCAATCGAGTCCACCGTCGATCTCATCACCCAGGAGTATCATGAAAAGGCCAAGGTGGCCAAGCACGTGGCGGCCGGCGCGGTCTTGCTGGCCGCGGTGGGCGCGGTCTTTGTCGGGTACTTGATCTTTTTCGACCGGGTGGCGGCGCTGGCCCACACGTCGCTCCAGCGGCTCACGCAGGCGCCGCAGCTCGTTACCCTGCTCGCCCTTTGCGCGGTCGTCGTCGTCGCCGTGTTGATGAAGGCGGGCGTGGTGCCGTTTCGCATTCAAGGCGGGCTCCCTAGCGCCCACACGGCCACGGCCTTCGCCCTCGCGACCGCGATCGCGCTCATCGGCCAAGATCCCCGGATCACGTTGCTCGCGGTCGCGACCGCGGCGTTGGTGGGCCAGGCCAGGATCGAGGGGAAGATCCACTCGCTCTTCGAGGTGCTGGTTGGCGCCGCGCTGGGCGTCTTGGTGACGGTGGTGGCCTTCCAACTCCTCGTTCACTAATGGAGGAAGCGATGCTGAAAGATGCTGGCGTGAGGATCGATCGAAAAGCTCTGATCGACGCGGCCTTGAGGGCCCGGGAGCGGGCTTACGCCCCCTACTCAGGATTTCCCGTGGGCGCCGCCCTGCTGGGTGAAAGCGGAAACGTATACCTTGGGTGCAACGTGGAAAACGCTTCCTACGGCCTGACGTGGTGCGCGGAGCGGACGGCGATCGGAAACGCCATCGCGAGCGGCGAGCGCCGCTTCGTCGCCATCGCGATCGTCGCGGCGACGCCGGGACCTTGCGCTCCTTGCGGCGCGTGCCGGCAGGCCCTGGTGGAGTTTGGGGAAGCGATCCGGGTGATCATGGCCAACGTGGACGGCGCGATCGAGGAGAAGACCGCCGGCGAACTGTTGCCTGAGGCCTTTGGGCCGCAAGCCCTTTCGAAGGAGGGCAGAAACCCTTGACCCACCAGTCTCAAGAGCCTCCGCGCGCTGACGGCGGGGGCCAGTTCCGCTCAGGCTTTTGCGCAATTGTCGGCCGGCCCAACGTCGGCAAATCGACGCTCCTCAACCGGGTGGTCGGCCAAAAGGTGACGATCGTCTCCGATAAGCCCCAGACCACGCGCAACAAGATCCAATGCGTCTGGACCACGCCCCAGGCCCAGATCGTCTTTTTGGACACTCCCGGGATCCACAGGCCCTACGACCGCCTGGGGGAGCGGATGGTTGAAGCGGCGCTGGAAGCCCTGGAGGAGGTCGACGTCATTCTCATGATGGTCGACGGGGCGAGTGGGCCTGGGAAGGGCGACGAGGAGGTCGCCGCACAGCTAGCCCAGGTGTCGTCCGACGTGCTCCTTGTGATCAACAAGATGGACCTGGTCCCGGCTTCCCAGCGGGAAAAGGCCGTCGCAGCCTTTTTGACTCTCGGGGAATTTGCCGGCGTCTTGCCGATCTCCGCCGTGACAGGCGAGGGCGTCGACAAGCTGTTAGAGCGCTTGATCGAGATGCTGCCGCCGGGCCCCAAGTACTTCCCCGACGACTGGCTCACAGACCATCCCGAGCAGTTTGTCGTGGCGGAGTTGATCCGGGAAAAGGCGCTCATGCTCACCCGGGAAGAAGTGCCCTACGCCATCGCCGTCGTGGTGGAGCGCATGGGAAAGCGCCCCAACAAAGACCTGGTGGACATCGAGGCGACGATCTTCGTGGAGAGGGAGTCGCAAAAAGGGATCATCATCGGCAAAGGGGGCTCCCGCCTCAAGGAGATCGGGAGCCTCGCCCGCCGCGAGATCGAAGCGCTGTTGGGTAGCCCCGTCTACCTCCAGCTTTGGGTCAAGGTCAACCCCGGTTGGCGGGACAAGGAGAGCGCGCTCAGGGCGCTGGGATACATGTGAGAAGTTCCGATTTCGATTACCAACTCCCCGAGTCGGCCATCGCCCAGCACCCGGCGGAGCCGCGGGATGCATCGCGGCTTTTGGTCCTCCACCGTCGTGACGGCAAGCTTGAGCACCGGATCTTTCGGGAGTTGCCCCGGTTTTTGAAAGAAGGGGACGTGCTGGTCGTCAACGACAGCCGGGTCATACCGGCGCGTCTTTTCGGTGTCAAAGACGGGACAGGCGGGAGCGTGGAGCTGCTTCTTCTCGAGCGCCGCTCCCACGACACTTGGGAGTGTTTAGCCCGGCCGGCGAGAAGGCTACGCCCCGGTGCCCGCCTCGTCTTTGGCGGGGGGCTGTTGCGGGGGGAGGTGTTGGAGGCCATGCCCGGCGGCGGCCGGTTGGTGGGCTTTCGCTGGGAAGGCGTCTTTGAAGACGTCTTGCGCCGGCTGGGCGAGATGCCCCTCCCTCCGTACATCAAGGAGCGGCTTTCCGACCCGGAACGGTACCAGACGGTCTACGCCCGGGAGGAAGGCTCCAAGGCCGCCCCCACGGCCGGGCTTCACTTTACCCCTGAGCTCCTCGAGGCGATCCGGCAACAAGGCGTCGAGGTGGTCTCCATCACGCTCCACGTGGGGCTTGGCACCTTCCGGCCGGTCACGGCTGAAACGGTCGAGGAGCACCAAATGCACGCCGAGTACTACCGGGTGCCTCAGGAGAGCGCGGCGGCGATCAACAGGGCGAAAGCCCGGGGCGGCCGTTGTGTCGCGGTGGGCACGACCGTTGTCCGCACGTTGGAAAGCGTCGCGGCGGATGACGGCGAGGTGCTGGCCGGCTCGGGTTGGACTGAGATCTTTATCTACCCTGGATACCGGTTTAAGGTGATCGACGCGATGGTGACCAATTTTCATCTGCCTCGGTCGACCCTGCTGATGCTGGTGAGCGCGTTTGCCGGCAGGGAGCAGGTCCTCCGGGCGTACCAGGAGGCCATCGCCTTGGGCTACCGCTTTTACAGCTTTGGCGATGCTATGTTGATCCTTTGATCCGTCTACGACGGGAACGGGTAAAGGCAGGTGCTGGCGTGGAGCGTTTCCGTTTTGAGTTGTTGAAAGAAGACGACCAGACGAGAGCCAGGCTCGGCCGGCTGGTCACGCCCCACGGGGAGGTCGCGACGCCGGTCTTTATGCCTGTGGGCACCCAAGGGACGGTCAAGGGGATGACGCCCGAGGAGCTAGAAGAACTCGGGGCGGAGATCATCCTTTGCAACACGTACCACCTCTATCTTCGCCCTGGGCACGAGCTGGTGAAGGAGGCAGGAGGACTTCATACCTTTATCGGTTGGTCCCGCCCGATCCTGACCGACAGCGGCGGCTTTCAGGTGTTTAGCCTTTCTCACCTGCGGCGGATCGAGGAGCAGGGCGTCTGGTTTCGCTCGCACCTCGACGGCTCCTCGCATTTCATCGGGCCGAAAGAGGCCATTGCGATTCAGCAAGCGCTAGGCGCCGACATCATGATGGCCTTTGACGAGTGCCCGCCCTATCCGGCGGAAAGGGCCGTGGTGGAGCAGGCGGTCGCCCGCACCTACGCCTGGGCCAAGGAGTGCCAAAAGGCATGGAGCCGGGAGGATCAGGCCCTCTTTGGCATCGTGCAAGGCGGCGTCCACAAAGACCTCAGGGCCCAAAGCGCCGAGCAGCTGGTCGCGCTGGACTTTCCTGGCTACGGGATCGGAGGCTTGAGCGTGGGCGAACCCACCGAGCTCATGCTGGAGACCCTCGCGTGGACGACCCAGCTCTTGCCCCGGGAAAAACCTCGCTACCTTATGGGGGTGGGCACGCCTGAGGACCTCCTCGAGGGGATCGCGCTGGGAGTCGACATGTTTGACTGCGTGCTGCCCACCCGCAACGCGCGGCACGGGACGATCTTTACCCGCACGGGCAACGTAACCGTCCGCAACGCCCAGTACGCCCGGGACTTCTCTCCGCTGGACCCGGAGTGCGACTGCTACGCCTGCACGAAGTTTACCCGGGCGTACGTGCGGCATCTGCTCAAAGCCAACGAGATCCTCGGCGTGCGGCTCACCACCTATCACAACCTCGCCTTTCTCATCCGTTTGATGAAGGAAGCGCGGGAGCACATCGCCGCCGGCACGTTTTCTTCGTGGCAAAAGCGCATGCTCAACCGCTTGCGGGGAAAGGAATGAGTTGAGCAGCGTCGAAATTCCAAGGGTCGTTTCGACCGCAAGGCCGGCCCTTGGCGCCTACGTGAGACAAACTGGCGCCCGGGATGCTCCGGGCGCTCGATCAAGGAGGAGCGCGATTGACGTTTCTACAGGCTGAAGGAGCCGTTTCGGCTTGGAGTTCCTTTATCCCGTTTATCATCGTCCTCGTGGTCTTTTACTTCCTCTTGATCCGCCCGCAGCAGCAGCAACAGAAAAAGCGGCAGGAGATGCTGGCAAGTCTCAAAAAGGGCGACAAGGTCGTCACTGTCGGGGGGATCCACGGGGAGATCACCGAAGTGCACGATGACGAGGTGGGCCTGCGGATCGCCGACAAGGTGGAGATCCGCCTCTCCCGCTCCGGGGTCGGCCGCATCAAGGGGAAGGACTGAGCTTGCAGGATGAGCGTGACGATCGCCGAGGTCAAGGCCCATCCCTTGATCGACGCGTACATCCGTAAAGCCGACGAGCACTTGGCGGCCATGGGCTACAACGAGCACGGCTACCGCCACGTGGAGCTGGTCTCCCGCATTGCGAAAAACGTGCTCGTCCGGCTCGGGCATCCAAAGCGCGAGGCGGAGCTCGCCGAGATCGCCGGATACGTCCACGACGTCGGCAACGCGGTGGGACGGGCCAATCATGAGAGCACCGGCGCGGTGATCGTGACGATGGTCCTGCGGGAACTGGGGATGGATCTGGACGAAGTGGCCATCGTCGCGGGCGCGGTGGGCAATCACGAGGAAAAGACGGGTAGCCCCGTCAATAACGTCTCCGCCGCGCTGATCCTCGCGGACAAGTCGGATGTCCATAGGACGCGAGTGCGCAAAGAAGATCTCGCGACCTTTGATATCCACGACCGAGTCAACTACGCCGTCGTCCACTCCTTTCTCAATGTGGAGCCCAGCCAGCGGACGATCACGCTCGAGCTGACCATCGAGACCGAGATCTGCCCGGTGATGGAGTACTTCGAGATCTTTTTGAGCCGCATGTTGATGTGCCGGCGGGCGGCCGAATTTTTGGGCTGCACCTTTCACTTGGAAATCAACGGCGCGGCCTTGTTGTAGCGAAGTTAGCAGGACCGGTTAAGAGGCTTGCCAAATTGACACCGGGACGCGCTCGCCATCTCGGCTCGGGGAGGACGCGAGTCTTCACAATGCACGCTGAGGGTCCCTGGCGCCGGTTGCCAATGGGACTCTTTGCGTGAAAGGGGAGTTTCGGATTGCAACGAGGTAGGGGATGGAGGTTACTTGGGATCGCCCTGTTGGTCGCGGTTGCCGTGGCGGTGCTGTACACGATGCCGGTCCAGTGGGGCCTCGACCTGCAAGGCGGGGTGCAAGTGGTCCTCGAAGCCCAAGACGTCGAAGGCATCCGGGTGACCGGGGAGGTCTTGGAACGGGCTCAGGCGGTGATCGAGAGGCGGGTCAACGCTCTGGGGGTGGCTGAGCCCATCATTCAGCGGCAGGGCGATCGCCGGATCATCGTTGAGCTCCCGGGGGTCCAAGATCAGGAGCAGGCGATCGAGACCATCGGCCGCACCGCCTTGCTGGAGTTTAAGGATCCCGACGGCAACACCGTGTTTACCGGCGCAGCGCTGCGTAGCGCCACCTTGTCCAACGACGAATTTGGCCGCCCGGCGGTGGCCATCGAGCTCAACCGCGAAGGGGCGGTCCAGTTTGCGCAGCTGACCGCGCGCTACGCGAACATAGCTCCCCTGCCGATCGTCCTGGACGGCGAGGTCCTCGTGGCCCCGGTGCCCCAGGGACCGATCAACGACGGACGGGCCATCATTACCGGCAACTTCACCTTAGAAGAGGCCCGAACGCTTGCCATCCTCCTCCAGTCGGGCGCCTTGCCGGTCCCCCTCGAGGTCATGGAGGTGCGCAACGTGGGGCCCGTGCTCGGTCGGGAGTCGGTGCAGCGCAGCCTTACGGCGGGCCTTGCGGGCATCGCCCTGGTCTTGATCTACATGCTCGCCTATTACCGCTTGCCGGGCGGGGTCGCCGACGTGGCCTTGGCGATCTACGTGGTCCTCTTGCTCGGCCTTTTGGTGGGCCTCCGGGCGACGCTGACGCTGCCGGGGCTCGCCGGATTTATCTTGTCGATGGGCATGGCGGTCGACGCCAACGTGATCATTTTTGAGCGGGTCAAAGAGGAGCTCCGATCGGGAAAGAGGCTCCGGGCCAGCATCGACGCGGGGTGGAAGCGGGCCTTTGTCGCGATTTTTGACGCCAACGTGACGACTTTAATCGCGGCGGCGGTCCTCTTTTACTTCGGCACCGGCCCGGTGAGGGGGTTCGCCGTGACGCTCTCCCTCGGGATTTTGGTCAGCATGTTTACGGCTATCGTGGTCACCAGGACGTTGCTCCAAGCGCTGGTCGATCGCGATCCTGACCGGTTTGTCCGCTACTTCGGCGTCAAGGAGGTCGTCGCCCGGTGAACATCGTCGAGAATCGCAAGCTCTTTTTTGCGATATCGGGCGGCCTAGTGCTCGTCGCCGTGATTTTGCTGCTCGTCAATGGGCTCAACTTCGGCATCGACTTTGCCGGCGGCACGTTGCTGGAGCGGGGCCTTCCGGCCGGCACCACCGCGGCCCAGGTGCAAGAGGTCTTGGCCAGCGAAGCTCTAGCCTCTTTGGACTTGGGTGGAAGCTTCGTCCAACCCCTGGATGAGGCCGTCGAAGGGCAGACCGTGGTGATTATCCGCACCCGCGCCGAAGGGGGCACCGCGGCCATCGAGCAGATCGACCAGGCGCTCCGGGAGCGCTTCGGAGAGGTGACGATCCGCCGGACGGAACTGGTGGGCCCGGTCATCGGCCGGGAGCTGGTGCGAAATGCCCTGCTAGCGCTCGTCGTCGCCGGAGTCGGCATGCTGATCTATATTTCCCTCCGCTTTGAATACCGTTTCGGCCTCGCCGCCGTCCTGGGCATCGCCCATGACGTTCTCATCGCCCTCGGCGTGCTGGCGTTGGTGGGCAGAGAGCTCAACACGCCCTTTATCGCGGGGATCCTCACCGTGGTGGGTTATTCCATCAACAACACCATCGTCGTCTTTGACCGCATCCGGGAAAACCTGCGGCTCAACCCGCGAAAGAATTTGGTCGAACTGGTCAATTCGAGCATTCACCAGACCCTGGCCAGGCAGATCAACACCAGCTTGACCACCTTGTTTGCCGTCGTGGCGCTGTACTTCTTTGGCGGGAGCACGATTAAGGACTTCACGCTCACGCTCTTGGTCGGCGTCGTCGCGGGCACGTACTCGTCGATCTTTGTCGTCGGGGCGCTTTGGATGGTCCTCAGGGAGAAGCTGCCGGCCCGGGCCGCGAAAAGCGCGTGACGCCGGCGAACGGGCGGGGAGAAGGCGCCATGCATCGACCGCAGCAGGCAGGGAAATGCGGTGGAAAGGGGTGCCGCGATGCCCATCTTGGGGCTCAACCGCCGCATTCGACACTACCGTCGTTACCGGCAGATCACTGAGGCGATGATCCGCCACGGTTTTGGGTATTTGGTGGAACAGCTGGAGCTGTTTCCGTTTATCCCCGTCCGGCGCCGCTTCTTTTGGCGGGGTGAGCCGCCCAAGGCCCTCTCTCTCGGGGCCAGGATCCGCATGCTGATGGAGTCGCTGGGCCCCACCTTCGTCAAGTTTGGCCAGCTCCTTTCCACCCGAACCGACGTCTTGCCGCCTGAAATCACCGAGGAGCTGGCCAAGTTGCAGGACAATGTCCCGCCCTTTCCCGTCGACCAGGTGATCGCTCTCATTGAAAGCGAGACGGGCGAGCCCCTCGAAGCCAGCTTTGCCTCCTTTGACCACGAGCCGCTGGCGGCCGCTTCGATCGCTCAGGTGCACCGGGCGGTGCTGCACGACGGGAGCGAAGTGGTTGTCAAGGTGCGCCGCCCCGGCATCGACGAGACCATTGCTACGGACATCGAGATCCTCACAGGCCTGGCCCACCTGGTGCAAGAACGGCTGCGGCCTGAGCTTGTCGACCCCGTGGAGCTCGTGCGGGAGTTTGCCAGGGGGATCCGGCGGGAGCTGGACTTTACCATCGAAGGCCGGTACATCATGCGCTTTCGGGAAAACTTCGCCAGTTTTCCGGGCGTCAAGATCCCCAAGGTGTACTGGAGGTTTGTCACTCCCCGCATGCTGGTCATGGAGTACATCGAAGGGGTCAAGATCGATCAGCTGGAGCAGCTGGACGCTTGGGGGATCGATCGCGAGGAGCTGGCCCGCCGGGGCGCCGAGGCGTTTTTGAAGCAAGTGATGCTCGACGGTTGCTTCCACGGCGACCCGCATCCCGGCAACCTCCTGGTCCAGCGGGACGGTACGCTGGCGTACCTTGATTTTGGCATCGTCGGGCGGCTGGACGAGGCGACGATGAGCCATCTGGCCGAGCTTTTCGTCGGGTTTGTCGACGCGGACGTCGAACGGGTGATGAAAGCCTTAGCCCGCGCGGGCGCTTTTCGCAGCGGGATCGACGAGCTGGCCCTCCGGGACGACCTCTTGGATCTCATCGACCATTACCACGGCCGTCCGCTTGGAGACGTGGTCATCTCCGAGGTGATCTCCGAAGCCTTGGAGGTCGCTTACCGCCACCGTCTGAAGCTTCCCCAGGATTTGTACCTCTTGGCCCGGGCCTTTGTGACGATGGAGGCGGTAGGGAGGAGCCTCAACCCGCGCTTCAACGTGGTCGACATCGCACAGCCCTTTGTGCAAAGCCTCCTGCGGAGGAAACTAGACCCCGTTCGGGTGGCCAAGAGGATCGCCGGCGAAACGCAGGAGGCCTTGGAGCTCTTGGCTCGCATCCCCGTCTCTCTTGACCAGGCGCTGGACCGCCTCAACCGCGGCGAACTTCAGATCGCCTTTCAACACCGGGGTCTCGATCGCTTGATCAACCGCATCGACATCGTCAGCAATCGCATCAGTTTTTCGGTGATCATCGGCGCGCTCATCGTGGGGTCGTCGCTCATCATCCAGACCCAAAGGGGCCCGCTCCTTTTTGACCTGCCGCTCCTCGGCGTCCTCGGGTACGTGGTGGCGGGAATCTTTGGCATGGGGTTGATCCTTTCCATCGTGCGTTCGGGGCGGCTTTGAGCCCGGAGCACGTTGCCTGGGAGGAGACAAAGCGGAAAGGAGCGGGAAGATGCAGCTTCTGTTGGTGGCGGCGCTGATCTTTGCCAGCGTGGTTGCGGTCTTTGCCTTGCAAAACGCGCAAACGGTGCCAATCCGGTTTTTCGGCTGGCAGCGGGAGACCTCGGTAGCGGTGATCGCGTTGGGGGCGGCGATGGTGGGCGCGCTCACGGCCATCCTTGCCGGGGTGTTCCGGCAAGTCAGTATGGGCCTGCGCGCTCGGCACCTCCGAGCCGAACTCGACCGGATCCAGCGTGAACTCGAAGAAGAGCGGACGGCCAAAAGCGCGCTGGTTGCCCAGTTGGAGCAGGCCAAAGAAGCGGCGTTGGCTAAAGAGCAGCAAAAAGGGACGGGCGAAGAAGGCGAAGAGGCGCCGGTTGAAGCCCTGGAGACCGGCGAACCGCTCGAGGACGGCGAGGCGCTGGGGACCGAAAAGGAACGGTCTCGGGATCCTTCTTGGCCCGAATAGTTTTTGAACCGAACAGGACCAAGCAACGACCCTTTCAAGTTAAGGACCAAGACCCATGGACGAACGACGACCGCGAGTTTCATTGCTTGGACGGCGCTGGCACGAGCGCACGCCAAGAGCGGGCGCGGAAAGGCTGGTCGAAGCGGGTTACCCGCCCTTTATCGCGAAGCTCTTGGCGGGCCGGGGCATCGTCACGCCCCGTGACGCCGAGGAGTTCCTCGACGCTGGTTTGCACCGCCTGGCGGACCCCAAAAGCCTCTCGGGCGTCGGCGCGGCGGTGGACCGGATCCTGCGGGCGCTGGCCTCCGGGGAGATCATCGGCGTCTTTGGCGACTACGACGTCGACGGCCAAACCGCAACGGCCCTGATGGTGAGGGTGCTCCAACACTTGGGCGCCGAGGTACGCCCCTACATTCCTCACCGGATCAAAGAAGGATATGGCCTCAACGTCCAGGCTCTTAAGGAGTTGAAGGCGGCGGGCTGCACCCTGGTGATCACCGTAGACTGCGGCATCTCGGCGATCCAAGAAGCCGCCTGGGCTCGGGAAAACGGGATCGACTTGATCATCACCGACCACCACCAGCTCCCCCAAGAGCTTCCAGATGCTTTGGCCATTATCAACCCCTGGCTCGATCCGGACTATCCGACGCCCCATCTTGCGGGATGCGGGGTGGCGTTTAAGCTGGCGGAGGCGCTGGCCGAGGCAGCCACCGGGTCGAGGGCCCTTCCTCACCGCTTCGTCGATCTGGTAGCCGTCGGCACGGTGGCCGACGTGGTGCCCCTCTTGGGGGAAAACCGCTCGCTGGTGAAAGCCGGCCTGGCCAAGATCAACGCCAATCGCGCGATCCCGGGGCTTTTGGCCTTGCGGGCGGTCTCCGGAGCTCACGCCGACGTGACCGCCGGCCACATCGCGTTTATCCTGGCTCCCCGGCTCAACGCCGTGGGGAGGATCGGCGATCCGGCCACTGGACTCAAGCTCCTCTTGGCCCGCTCCTACGACGAAGCGCTCCCTTTGGCGCGGCGGCTCGAAGAAGAGAATGAGGCCCGCCGCCTCATCGAAGAAAAGGTGCTTGACGAGGCCCACCGAGTGGCTTCCGGCCTCTTCGACCCGCAACGGGATCATGGGCTGGTCGTCCACGGCCCGGGATGGCACCCGGGGGTCATCGGGATCGTCGCGTCTCGGCTGGTTGAGGCTTATTATCGGCCGACGGTCGTCCTTTCCCTGCAAGGGGATGAAGCGCGAGGCTCGGCCCGCAGCATCCCTGGTTTCGACTTGTACGGGGCGCTCAGCCAGTGCGCAGACTTGCTTACGTCCTTCGGCGGGCACGAGGCGGCGGCCGGCTTGACGCTGCCGGCGGACCGCATCGACGCGTTTCGCGAGCGCTTCCTCGAAGTGACCAAGAGCCTCCTTTCACCGGAGGATCTTGTTCCCGTCCTCGAGTACGACGCTGAGGTGTCTTTGGACGAGGTGGGGATCGAGTGGGTCGAAGCCGTCCGGCAACTTGAGCCTTTCGGCGCCGGCAACCCGACGCCCGTCGTGGTTGTGCGGGATCTCGCCGTGGAGGCCAGCGCGATCGGAAAAGATAAGACCCACCTCAAGCTATGGGCGACCGATCCTGCTTCGGGCCGCCGTGTGGAAGGCATCGGCTTTGGGCTGGCCCAGGACGTGTTGCCGCACCTTGGGCCCGAGGCGTGGCTCGACATCGCCTTTGTTCCTTCCATCAACGAGTGGAACGGGAACCGAAGCGCCCAGATGCTGGTCAAGGATGTGAGGTTGAGCGCCGCGCTCCACAGCCCTGCGGCGCGGCTCCTTTCGGCTTACCGGGAGCTCGCGGCGGCCTCGGGTGAGGTCGAAGGCGAAGCGCTCCGGATGGATCTCATACGGCACGGAGCGGCTGTGATCCCAAGGCCAGACCTTAAAGAGGTGGCCCGGGCTCTCCGGGAAGGCGAGCTCATCGACTGGCGCGGCGAGCATCCAGCCTCGACCTTTAGAGCTCTGCTTGAGCGCCGTCGCCACGCCGTAGTGGTCCCAGCCCACCCGGCGCTGGCCCGCGACGCTGCTGGCGAGATCGCTTCGCTCGTTCCGGAGTTTCGGAAAAGGACCATCGTCTGGCGCTGGCGGGCCCCGGGGCCCCTGGAGGAGCTCGCCAAGGCGGCCCTCGAAGCGGATGCGGCGATCGTGGTGATTGAGGCCGCCGGCGGTGTCGACGAGCTTTTTGAAACCGATCCCATCGCTTTCCGCGAGGCAGCCATCGTGCTCTGGCACGCTCCGGCCGATCCTGTCTACGGCCTCGACTGCCTCTACCGGCTGCGCGCGCGCGCTCCCAACGCACCGCTGGTCCTTGCGACCGAGCTCCACCGGGATCAAGGGGTCGCCCACCGGCTTGAGTACCTTTACCCTGATCGCGAGCGGCTCGGGCGCATCTGGGTCGCGTGGAAAGAGGCTGCGCCGCCGGGAACCCCCCTCACCGTCGCCGAGATCGCCCGCCAGGTCGGGGCGCGCTGGCCGGGGGTCGCCACAATGGAGACGATCGTCGAAGCGATCGCGATCTTTGCGGAGCTGGGTCTGGCAGAGGGCGACGCCAGGGGCTTCGTCCTGCTCCCCACCGGGGCGAAAGTAGACTTGGCGCAGTCCCAGCGGTATAATGAGGGTACCACGATACGTACCGGTTATCTTGAGTTTGCGACGGGTCTCGCGTCAGCGAGGCCCTTGGACGTCATTGATCGTATCATCGAAAGGGGAACCCCGTGGTGGCCGCAGTCGACCTCAAGGCTTTGATTCGCGAGATCCCCGATTTTCCTAAGCCGGGGATCAGCTTTAAAGACATCACCACCGTCCTGAAAGATGGAGCAGCGTTTCGGGAGACGGTCAAGCAGATGGCGGCCCCGTTTCGGGATCGCGGCGTGCAAGCGGTGGTCGGAGTCGAGTCCCGGGGCTTTATCCTCGGAGCTCCCATTGCTTACGAATTGGGATGCGGGTTTATCCTGGTGCGCAAACCGGGAAAACTGCCCGCAGAAACCATCAGCATGACCTATCAGCTGGAGTACGGCAGCGACACGCTTGAGATCCACAAGGACGCGATCCAGCCGGGGCAAAAGGTGCTCCTGGTCGACGACCTTTTGGCCACAGGGGGAACGATCTCCGCGGCTGCCGAGCTCGTCCGGCGGCTCTCGGGAGAGATCGTCGGCTTTAGCTTTTTTATCGAACTGGCCTTTTTGCAAGGGAGAAAGAAGCTCGAAGGATACGAGGTCCACTGCCTTGTGACCTACGACTCGGAGTAAGGGCGCATGGCAAAACGTCGCCTGGGAGCGGAGGTGATCAGCGGTGAGTCTTAGCGTCCTGATCGACAAAGTGAAAGCCTACAACCCAGACGCCGACTTCCAGCTGATCGAAAAGGCTTATACCTTCGCGCGCCAGGCCCACGATGGGCAGTTTCGCGACTCGGGCGACGTCTTTTTCCGCCACCCCTACGAGGTGGCCAAGATCCTGGCCGACCTCGAACTGGACACCACCACGATCGCCGCGGGCCTCCTCCACGACGTCTTGGAGGATACCGAGGTCACCCGGGAGGAGCTGGAAGAGGCCTTTGGATCTGAGATCGTCCGCTTGGTGGACGGCGTCACCAAACTGTCGAAGATTCCCTTTCAAAGCAAAGAGGAGCACCAGGCGCAATCGCTGCGCAAAATGTTCCTCGCCATGGCGGAAGACCTGCGCGTCGTCCTGATCAAGCTGGCCGACCGGCTCCATAACATGCGGACGCTGCGGCATCTGCCTCCCGACCGGCAAAAGCGCATCGCCACCGAGACGCTGGAAATTTATACGCCTTTGGCCCACCGGCTGGGGATGTGGAGCCTCAAGTGGGAAATGGAAGACCTCGCCCTGCGCTACCTCGATCCCGAGGGCTACTACGACCTGGTGAGCCGCATCGCCAAGAAGCGCCAGGAGCGCGAGGGCGAGCTGGAAGAGATCATGAAGACCCTCGCCCAGCGGCTCGCCGAGGTCAACATCAAGGCCGAGATTCAGGGCCGGCCGAAGCATTTCTATTCGATTTATCAGAAAATGAAAAAGCAAGGGCGGGATCTTTCGGAGATCTACGACCTGGTCGCCGTGCGGGTCATCGTCGATTCGGTGAAGGACTGTTACGGTGTGTTGGGCCTCGTCCATACCATCTGGAAACCGGTGCCGGGGCGGTTTAAGGACTACATCGCCATGCCCAAGTCCAACATGTACCAGTCGCTCCACACCACGGTGATCGGCCCCCGGGGCGAGCCTTTGGAGATCCAAATCCGCACGTGGGAGATGCACCGCATCGCGGAGAAGGGGATTGCAGCCCACTGGCTCTACAAAGAAGGCGGCACGACGACCGAATTTGAGGAGAAGGTGGCCTGGCTCCGTCAAGTGATGGAGTGGCTGCGGGAGATGAGGGATCCCCAGGAGTTTATGGAGACCCTCAAGATCGACCTCTTCGAAGATGAGGTCTTTGTCTTTACGCCTAAAGGCGACGTCAAGTCACTGCCGGCGGGCGCGACGCCCGTGGATTTCGCCTTTAGCGTGCACACCGACATCGGGCTCCGCTGCATCGGCGCCAAGGTCAACGGGAGGATCGTCCCCTTAAACTATAAGCTCTCCAACGGTGAGTTTGTCGAAATCCTCACCTCCAAAACCCCCAATCCCAGCAAGGATTGGCTCAACTTCGTCAAGACCTCGCGGGCCCGCAGCAAGATCCGCTCGTGGCTCAAGGAGCAAGAGCGGGAAGAGAGCGTCAACCGGGGCCGGCAGATGCTGGAGAAGGAGCTCAAGCGACTGGGACTCGAGCCCAAAGAGTGCCTCAAGGCCGAGCGGGTCGCCGACGTGCTCAAGCGGTATGGTCACAGCCAGATCGAAGACCTGTACGCAGCGGTAGGCTATGGCAAGGTCGCTGTATCACAAGTCCTCTCCAAACTCCTGGGGCGCGAGGAGTTTGAAAAACGGGCCGGTTCGGCAAGGAAAGCCACGCCGGCGAAAAAGCGCTCTCAGACGACCCAGAGCGTCTTGGTCAAGGGGATGGACAACCTGTTGGTCCGTTTCTCCAAGTGCTGCAACCCGGTGCCAGGCGATCCGATCATCGGTTACATCACGCGGGGACGGGGTGTTTCGGTCCACCGGGTCGACTGCCCCAACATCCTCGCGCTCAACGGCAACTCGGAGCGCAAGATTGAGGTGGAGTGGCGACCCGGTGAGACGGGAGCTTTCGCCGTCGAGCTCGAGGTCGAAGCCATCGACCGGGTGAATCTCCTTTCGCAAATCATGAACACGATTTCGGAGGAAAAGACCAACATCGAATCGGTCATCGCCCGGACGACGAAAAACAACATGGCCATCATCAATCTGGTGGTCGACATCCACGACCTCCAGCACATGGAGACCTTGATGAACCGGATCAAGCAGGTCAGCGGCGTCCTCACCGTCACCCGCGCCCATCCGACGTAGGAGGAAGACGATGCGAGCCGTTGTGCAGAGAGTGAGCCAGGCCGCGGTCGATGTGGGCGGAGAAAGGGTCGCCCAGATCGGCCGGGGCCTTTTGGTGCTCCTCGGTGTGGGGCAAGGCGACACCGAGGCCGATGCCCGCTACCTCGCCGACAAGGTGGCTGGGCTCAGGATCTTCGCCGACGAAGGCGGCAAGATGAACCTTTCGGTCGAGGAGATCGGCGGGGAGGTTTTGGTTGTCTCTCAGTTTACGTTGTATGGCGATACCCGCAAAGGGCGGCGCCCCAATTTTACCAGCAGCGCCCCTCCCGAGGTAGCGCTGCCGTTATATCAACTCTTTGTCAAGGCGCTCGCGGCGCGGGGGCTTCCCGTACAAGAGGGGCGGTTTGGGGAGATGATGGCCGTCTCGCTAATTAATGACGGCCCGGTGACGCTGATTGTGGAAAGCCCTTCGCGTTGACACTCTTTTTGCTCTTCAGGTACAATATTTTATGCCCTCGCGTGGGCAAAGAGGGTGGACAGGCCCTCTTTTTTTGTGTACGTATTTTCTTATGTACGTCGTTTCGAAGGGGCGATGGACCTGTGTTTTTCGACAAGCTCCGCAAGCAAATGAAGGTGATCATCGTTGTCGTCTGCGTCGCCTTCGCCCTGACGCTGCTCTACGTGGGCGGCGACACTTTCTTTAACCCAGATGCGTCGGTGCCGGCGGTCGCCAGGGTCAACGGGGAGAGCATCTCCGCCCTGGAGCTGGACCGGGCCTACGCCGCCATCGCGAGCTTCGCCGCTCAGATGGGCCAACCGGTGGCTCGGGCCCAAGAAGAGGAGCTGCGTTTCGCCGCCTTGCAGGAGCTGGTCGACCAGCGGCTGATGCTCCAGGCCGCGAAAAAAGAGCGTATCCGCGTCGACAACAGCCTCGTCAATCAGGAGTTTGACGCCCTGCGGGAGGCGTACGGCGATCAATTTAACACCGTCTTGCGGATGCAAGGGCTCAATCACGCATCGCTCCGGGAGCTGATCCGCGAAAACCTCCTCTTGCAAAAGGTGCGAGAGGAGAAGTCGAAGGTGGTCGTCACCGACGAAGAGGTGCGGGAAGCCTTTGACCGCGAGCGGGAAGAGATCGAGGTGCGCCACATCCTCATCGATCCGTGGGAGGAGGAGTTGGGCGGCGATTGGGATGCCGCGCAGCAAAAGGCCGAGGAGATCCTCGCGCGCCTTGAGGCCGGCGAGGATTTCGCGGAGCTCGCGGCCCTTTATTCCGCTGACCCTGGCTCAAAAGACCTGGGCGGCAGCCTCGGCTACGTCCGCCGGAACCATCCTTTCGTCACAGAGTTTTTGGAGGCGGCTTTCGCGCTCGAAGTAGGGGAGATTAGCGAGCCGGTCCGGAGCCCCTACGGATACCATATCATTCAGGTGACTGACCGTCGATTTGACGAGCCTGAGCAGCCGTTTGAAGAGGTGGAGGCATCCCTGCGCGCCCGGCTGGAGCGGGAGCGGGGCCTCGCTCAGTTTAACCAATGGCTCCAGGCCGAGCGGGCCAAGGCGGAGATCACGATCAACGACCCGCAGCTGAGGGCGCACCAGCTCGCGCAAGCGGGCCTTCTCGACCAGGCCATCGCCCAGTACCGCGAAGCCATCGCCGCCAACCCCTTTGACGGATACCTCCACTACCGGCTGGCTCTCCTGCTGGAGAGAGTCGGAGCGGACGACGAGGCGCTGGCAGCCTACGCGGAGGCGGCGAATACGGCTGCGACCGATCCCTTCCTCTGGTTTGCTTTGGGCTCGGCCTACCAGGAGCGAGGCCAGTATGAAGAGGCCAAGGATGCTTATATCAACGCATCGGAGCTTTCGCCTTCCAACATGCAGCTCCACCAGATCTTGGCTTCCGCGTTTCGCGCGATCGGGTATGACGAGCTTGCGGCCCAAGAGGAGCAGAAAGTCGACGAGCTGCAGCAACAGATGATCGAGGAGTTTCTACGCCAGCAGGAGGCCTTGCAGCGGCAGCAGGAGCTGGAGCGGATGATCGAAGAGGGGCTTCGCCGGGACGAAGACTCCGCCGCGGGCCTTGAGGCGCCCGAGCTTGAAGCTGAAGATCCGTCCCAGCTCGACGAGGTCCAAGGGGCGACCGAGCCACAGGAGTAATCGGGAAAGGAGATCGCCATGGAGGCACGAGCGCCTCGAGGGACGACGGACATTTTGCCGGAGGAAGCCCGGCTTTGGCAAAAGATCGAAGCGACGGTGCGCGAGGTCATGCGCGCCTACGGGTACGGAGAGATCCGTACCCCGGTCTTTGAATACACCGAACTGTTTTTGCGGGGCGTCGGCGAGACCACCGACATCGTCGAAAAGCAGATGTACACCTTTGAAGACCAGGGAGGCCGCAGCTTGACGCTCAGGCCCGAGGGCACCGCCCCGGTCGTGCGCGCCTTTGTACAGCACCGCCTGGACGGGCGCGCCTTGCCGCAAAAGCTTTGGTACGCGCAGCCGATGTTTCGCTACGAGCGGCCCCAGGCCGGAAGGGGACGCCAATTTCACCAGTTTGGGGCCGAGGCCATCGGCACGCTCGATCCCGCCTGCGACGTGGAGATGATCGCGATCCCGCTGGAGGTCTACCGCCGCTTGGGGATCCAGCGGTTTGAAGTGCTGGTCAACAGCATTGGGTGCGAGGTGTGCCGGCCGGCGTACCGGGCCGAGCTCAAGGCGTGGCTGGCCGGCCGGTTGGATCAGCTCTGCCCCACCTGCAGGAGCCGTTATGAACGCAACCCCTTAAGGGTTCTCGACTGCAAAGAAGAACGGTGCCGCCAGGCGACGGAGGGCGCCCCAGCGCCGTTGGATCATTTGTGCGACGAGTGCAGCCGGCACCTGGAGCATGTGACCGTGCTCCTTAGGGCGTTGGGCATCGAATACCGCATGGACCCGCGCCTTGTGCGGGGACTCGATTACTATACCAAAACGGTGTTTGAGATCGTGACCGACGTCCTTGGAGCGCAAGGCACCCTGGCGGCGGGAGGGCGATACGACGGGCTAACGGCGGCCGTGGGCGGCAAGCGTTTTCCTGCCGTGGGCTTTGCCGGCGGGATGGAGCGGGCCGTGCTGGCCCTGCGGGCCGCCGGCCTCGACGAGGCCGCGCACCTGGACGCTCCCGATGTCTTCCTGGTCTGCCTGGGAAAAGAAGCCCGGATTGAGGGCGTCAAGATCGCCCACCGGCTGCGCCGGGAGGACATCGCGTCGGCCTTAGACTACAGCGACGAGTTTGACCAGGCCCGGTCGATGCGGGCGCAGATGAAGGCCGCCGGCCGGCTGGGGGCCCGGTTGGCCCTCATCCTCGGCGACGACGAGCTCGCCCGCGGCGTCGCCTCCATCAAGCGATTGAGCGACGGCGAGCAGTGGGAGGTCTCCCTAGACGGAGTGATCCCAGCGGTAAAGGAGCAACTAGGAGGTGGTGGGGGCCCGTTTTGAGGAGGCCCCCGGCTCAATGGGTGTAGCGATGAAAACGCACGATTGTGGAACGTTACGGCCCAAGGATGCAGGCACAGCCGTCAAGCTCGCCGGGTGGGTGCAACGCCGCAGGGACCACGGCGGCTTGATCTTTGTGGACCTGCGTGACCGCTCCGGGGTCGTGCAAGTGGTGGTCAATCCGGAGCGGGTGGGCCCGGAGGTCTTTGCGCGGGCCGAGCGCCTGCGGAGCGAGTACGTCATCATGGTGGAAGGCGAAGTCGTCCGCCGCATGCCGGGGATGGAAAATCCCGCTCTGGCCACCGGCGAGATCGAGGTGGTGGCCACGGCGCTCGAAATCCTCAACGAGGCGGCGACGCCCCCGTTTCCCATCGACCGCCCGGTGGACGTCGAGGAAAACCTCCGATTGCGCTACCGTTACCTGGACTTGCGCCGGCCGGATCTCCAGCGCAACCTGGCGCTCCGCCACAGGGTGACCCAGGCGATCCGCTCCTATCTAGACAAGCAGGGTTTTTACGAGATCGAGACGCCGATGCTGACCCGCAGCACCCCGGAGGGGGCGCGCGACTACCTGGTGCCCAGCCGGGTCAATCCTGGTACTTTCTATGCCCTGCCGCAATCGCCCCAGCTCTTTAAACAGCTCTTGATGGTGTCGGGGTTTGAGCGGTATTTCCAAATCGCCCGTTGTTTCAGGGACGAAGACCTTAGAGCCGACCGCCAGCCGGAGTTTACCCAGCTGGACGTGGAGATGTCCTTCGTCGACGAAAACGACGTCTTAAGCTTGATCGAGGGGCTGATCGCCCACGTGTTTCGCGAGGCGCTCGGGGTCGAGCTTGCGCCTCCCTTTAGGCGCATCACTTACCAGGAGGCCGTCGACCGCTACGGCAGCGACAAGCCCGACCTCCGTTATGACTTGCCCTTGGTGGACGTCTCCTCCCAGGTCGCGGGCTCCGGTTTTCGCGTCTTTTCTGATGCGGTGGCCAAGGGCGGGGTCGTGAAAGGGATCAACGCGGGTCCCGGGAAAGGTGGCTGGTCCCGGCGGGAGATCGACCAGCTGGGAGAGTTTGCGCAGCAGCACGGGGCCAAAGGGCTCGCGTGGATCCTTTACGGGCAGGCGGAGCCTCGCTCGCCGATCGCGAAGTTTTTGAGCGAGGAGGAGCTGAAAGCGGTGGGCGAGGCGATGGGAGCGTCCACCGGCGATCTGCTCCTATTTGTCGCAGACACGCGGGCGGTGGCCAACGACGTGTTGGGGCGGCTCCGCAGGCTGCTCGCCGAGAAGCTGGGGTTGATCCCGAGCGGTACGTACGAATTTTGCTGGATCGTCGATTGGCCGCTCTTGGAGTGGGACGACGAGAGCGGACGCTACCATGCGATGCACCATCCTTTTACCTCGCCAAACCCCGAAGATCTAGAGCTCCTCGAGACTGCGCCCGAAAAGGTGCGGGCCCGGGCCTACGACCTGGTCCTCAACGGGTACGAGCTGGGAGGCGGCAGCATCCGGATCCACCAGCGCGAGCTCCAGACGCGGCTTTTCCGCGTTCTCGGCATCGATGAAGAGGCTGCTCAGAACAAGTTTGGCTTTCTGCTCGAGGCCTTTACCTACGGGGCGCCGCCCCACGGGGGCATCGCCTTGGGTCTTGATCGCCTGGTGATGTTGATGGCGGGTGGTGAATCGCTGCGGGATGTGATCGCCTTTCCCAAGACCCAACGGGCGATGTGCTTGCTCACGCAAGCTCCGGCGGAGGTGGATCCTGCGCAGATTCGCGAGCTGCGCTTGCGGCTCGACCCCGAAGTCGCCGCTTTCAAGCAGTCGTAGCAATCCCCGGAGAGGGAGGCGGGTCATTGCCACTTGCCCCTCTCCGGGAGGTCGTGGTATTATTCTGTATGCCAAAGGGACGCCATCAGTTTTCCCTGCTGTGTGCGTGGTCAAGCTGGCCTTTGTTATGAGCCAACACCCTTACACGAGGGAGCCTGGTCTCTGTCCCCGATGCACATGCCCCACGCCAGTTGGGGACGTCGCTGACGGGCAGGAGGGCACCCACCTGCTGGAGAGCAGGTTCATTAACGGGTCAGCACCAGCGGCATGGCGGGGGTTTCTTTTTGTCTTCCGCCGTGGGAGCGCCGGTCGCGGCGGGCTTTTGCGCGCGGGCATTTGGGCTATTTTTGAGATGGGAGGCGTCTTCCATGGACCTCTTTGAAGCGGCCAGCAAGGCGGAGGCTTTGGCGAAAGCGCCTTTGGCGGTGCGGATGCGCCCGCGCTCGTTGGACGAGTTTGTCGGACAAGAAAGGGTCGTGGGGCCTGGCACTTTGCTCCGGCAGATGATCTTAAGCGACCGGCTGGTGTCGCTGATCCTCTACGGGCCGCCGGGCACGGGGAAGACCACGCTGGCCCGCCTCATCGCCGACTCCACCCGCTCGCACTTCGAGCAGCTCAACGCTGTCACCTCAGGCGTCACGGAGATTCGCAAGGTGATCCAGGAGGCGAAAGATCGCCGCGCCCTTTACGGCAAGAGAAGCATCGTCTTTATTGACGAGATCCACCGGTTTAACAAGAGCCAGCAGGACGCCCTTTTGCCCGCGGTGGAGGACGGCACCATCACGCTGATCGGCGCGACCACTGAAAACCCGTATTTTGAAGTCAACGCGCCGCTCCTTTCCAGGGCGCGGGTCGTGCGCTTTGAACCCCTCGAGGATCACGAGATCGCGCGCCTTGTCCGCCGTGCCCTGACCGACCGGGAGCGGGGGCTCGGTGCGTGGGAGTTGACGATCGAGACGGAGGCCGAGGAGCACCTGGTCCGGACGGCCAATGGAGACGCCCGGGTGGCGCTCAATAACCTGGAGCTCGCGGCTTTGGGGGCCAAAGATCGCGAGGACCGAACGATCACGCTAGCGCTGGCCGAAGAGGCGACCGCGCGCAAGTTCCTGCGCTATGACAAGAGCGGGGACAACCACTACGACGTGATCTCGGCCTTCATCAAGAGCATGAGGGGGAGCGATCCCGACGCCACCCTGTATTGGCTCGCCAGGATGCTGGAAAGCGGTGAAGATCCCCGGTTTATCGCCAGGAGGATCCTGATCCACGCGAGCGAGGACGTGGGAAACGCTGACCCTCAAGCGCTGGTGGTCGCAGCCGCGGCGGCCACCGCTTTGGAGTGGGTGGGGCTGCCCGAAGCGGAACTGGCGTTGGCTCAGGCCGCTCTTTACATTGCCACCGCCCCTAAGAGCAACGCGACGTACAAGGCGCTGGCCGCCGCCAAGGAGGCGGTGCGCGCTCAAGGCGGGGGAGAGGTGCCAAGGCACCTGAGGGATGCGAGCTACCGGGGGGCCTCTGAGCTCGGTCACGGGGTCGGGTACCTCTACCCCCACGACTACCCGGGAGGCTATGTCCCCCAACAGTACCTCCCCGATGGGGTCGGACCGGTCAGCTTTTACCATCCGGTGGACCGGGGCTACGAGCGAGTGATCCGCGACCGGCTCCAAGCGTTGAGAGAAGGTTTGGGAAGCCAAGAGCGTTGACACAATGGGTTCACCGTGTTATCATGGGGAACGAAATCTCGATTGATTTACTCGGAATTGGAAGGCGCGGGGACGTGTAGGAGGCGGCAACGATGCGGATTTCATCGCGGGGGGAGTACGGCGTGCGGGCCCTCTTTGACCTGGCCCAGCACTACGGAGAAGGGCCGATCCCCCTGAAGCAGATCGCGGAAAGGCAAGACGTTTCGGATCACTACCTCGAACAATTGATGGGAGCTTTGCGGAAAGCAGGCCTGGTGGTCTCGGTCCGGGGAGCCCAAGGCGGGTACGAGCTGGCCCGGCCGCCTGAGGCCATCACCATCGGCGATGTGATCCGGGCGCTGGAGGGGCCTGTGCTCACGGTGTACGGCGCACAGGCCGAGACCGAACGGGCCGAGACCGTGGACTCGCCCGAAAGGCTCGCGCTGGTCGAAACCTGGAAGAAGCTTTCCCAGCGTGTCAACGAGGTGCTCGATTCGGTCACCCTGGCCCACGTGTGCGACGAGGCGGCCCGGATGAAGGCCCGGGACGATTCCTTCATGTATCACATCTGACTCTTTTCAAGAGCGAGGGATGACCTCGTTGGAAAACGGCCGGATCTATTTGGATCACGCGGCGACGACGCCCGTCGACCCCGACGTGGTGGAGGCGATGCTCCCTTTCTTGACGAGCGAATTCGGCAATCCCTCGTCGATCTATTACCGGGGGCGCCAGGCCCGCCGGGCGCTGGACGAAGCGCGCGATGCGGTGGCCCAGGCCATCGGCGCCCAGTCGCCTCGAGAGATCATCTTTACGGGCGGTGGCTCCGAGGCCGACAACCTGGCTTTGAAAGGGGTTGCCTGGGCGTATCGCGATCGGGGACGGCACATCGTCACCACCGCCATCGAGCACCACGCGGTGCTGCGTGCCGCAAAATCCTTGGGCGACCAGGGGTTTGACGTGACCTACGTCCGGCCCGACGCGCACGGCATCGTCGCCCCCGAGGCGGTTCGCGAGGCCATCCGGGACGACACGATCCTGATCTCCGTGATGCACGCCAACAACGAGACCGGGACCCTGCAGCCGATCCGCGAGATCGCGGCGATCGCCCGGGAGCGGGGGATCGTGTTTCACACTGACGCCGTCCAGACGGTGGGCCACCTGCCGGTCGACGTCAGTGAGCTGGGGTGCGATCTTTTGTCGCTGGCGGCCCACAAATTTTACGGTCCCAAGGGAGTCGGGGCGCTCTACGTCCGGCGTTCGGTATCGCTCGCGCCGTTGATCCACGGCGGAGGGCAAGAGCAAGAGCGGCGCGCCGGCACCGAAAACGTGGCCGGCATTGTCGGCATGGCCAAGGCGCTGGAGCTCAGCGCGGTGGACCGGCCGCAGCGCCTCGAAAAGATCCGCCGGCTGCGGGACCGTTTGGAAGCGGGAATCCTTTCGGCGATCGAGGGGGCGCGGCTCAACGGCCACCCGCACGAGAGGCTTCCCGGGCATCTCAACGTGACGTTTGATGGAATCGAAGGCGAGTCGCTCCTCCTCAACCTGGACATGCAGGGCATCGAGGCTTCCAGCGGCTCGGCGTGTACTTCAGGCTCGATCGAGGCGTCGCACGTCCTCCTGGCGATGGGCCTCGATCGGAAAGCAGCCCTGGGCTCGATCAGGTTTTCGCTGGGCAAGAGGAATACTATCGAGGAGATTGACAGGGTCCTCGAAGTCCTCCCGCCCCTCGTCGAAAGGCTGCGCAACACCCGCATAAGCCCGGGCTTTTAGAGAGGATGAGTCAGCTGTGCCACATGCAAGCAAGAAAGGCCGGGTTTTGGTCGCTATGAGCGGCGGGGTCGACAGCTCCGTGGCCGCGGCGCTGCTCGTTGAGCAAGGGTACGAGTGCATTGGAGTCACCATGCAGCTCTGGCCCGAAGATCTGCCCTTAGCCCACGAAAGCGGCTGCTGCTCGCTTTCGGCGGTGGAGGACGCCCGGAGAGTCGCCAACAAGCTGGGCATCCCCTACTACGTGCTCAACTTCGCCCATTCCTTCGCCGAAGAGGTCATCGAGCGCTTCGCCGAGGAGTACCTGCGGGGCCGCACGCCCAATCCCTGCATCGTCTGCAATGAAAAGGTCAAGTTTGGCACCTTCCTGCAGAAGGCGCTGGAGCTGGGCTGCGACTATGTGGCGACCGGCCATTACGCCCGGGTGGAGTACGATCCAGAGCGCGGCCGCTACCTCCTTAAGAGGGGCAAGGATCCCAAAAAAGACCAAAGCTACACGCTGTACGGGCTTACTCAGGAGCAGCTGGCCAGGACGCTCTTGCCTTTGGGAGCGTACCACAAGGACGAGGTGCGCGCTATCGCACGCGAGCTCGGCCTCGTCACCGCCTCCAAGCCCGACAGTCAAGAGATTTGCTTTGTCCCCGAGGGGGATTACCGCGCCTTTATGGAGCGTTACAAGCCCGAGAGCAAAAGGCCGGGGCCCATCGTCGATCTCGACGGCAACGTCCTCGGCGAGCACCAGGGAATCGCCTTTTACACGATCGGCCAGCGGAAGGGCTTGGGGATCACGCACCCGACGCCCCTTTATGTCGTGGCGATTGACGAAGCGACCAACACCGTCGTCGTCGGTCCGAGGGAAGCGGTGCAAGGCATGTCGCTCCTCGCTGATCCCGTCAATCTCATTGCCGTCCCCGAGCTCGCGGGTCCGATGGAGGTGACCTGTAAGATCCGCTACCGGGTTCAAGAGGCGCCTGCGACCATCGTGCCCGGCGAGGACGGCGCGGTGATCACGCACTTCGAGGAGCCCCAGTCCGCGATTACGCCGGGCCAATCGGTGGTCTGGTACGACGGCGACATCGTCATCGGGGGCGGGATCATCGAGCGGGATCTGAAAGAGCTCAAGGTGGCCGGGCCCTTGCCGGCGGCGAAAGCCGGAGCCGCCCGGTGACGGCGAGGAGGAGAGCGCTTGCCCCGGGGAAGAGAGCTGATCCAGATCCCCGTTTCGGCCGTCGACGGCGACGGGGTGCTGGGCGAGGTGGCCGATCTCGTGTTTGACGCCCGCGGCCGGGTTTCGGCGCTGTGCGTGATCCCGGCCAAAGGGCTCTTTCGTAAAGAGCGGCAGGTCGGGATCGAGCGCTTTGTGGCGGTTGGTGCGAAAGGGGCGGTATTGGCCGCGGCCGAAGGGCTCGAAGAAGAGCCGGCCGGCGACAAGACCGGCCCGGCAGGATGCAGGCTCAAAGGAGGGCCCCACAAGCTTTGGGGGCGGCCCATCCTGCTTCAGGACGGGCGGGAGATCGGCACCGTCGGCGATGTGGTCCTCGAAGAAGAAACCCTAGAAATCTGGGGCTTTGAGGTGTCCGACGGGGCGTTGATGGACGTGCTCGAAGGCCGCGCCGTCGTCGAGGCTCAAGGCGCCGTGATGAGGGACGGCGCGGTGGTCTTGACGGATCTTTCCCACATGAACCTGCAGCCGGACGGTCACCCTAACTCTTGAGGAGTTGATGGGTGATGCTGCGTTTCTTGCAGGGCCGCTGGATCTGGGGAGCGATCGCCGTCGCTTTGACCGCGTGGTGGATGAAGCGATCGAGGCAGCCGGGTGTGCGGCACGCATGGCACGGACGGCGGAGGCTCCGGATCAACGGCGTCCAAAGCTCGATCGGGGCCGTGGCCCGGGCCGGCCAGTCCGTAGTCGATCAAGCCGTAAGAGCCCTCGGGCGCCGGTAGGGCGAAAGCCTCCCGCTTATGTCGCGGCGGCTCAAAGTAGGGTTGCTCGCTGGGGGCGCGCTGCTGGCCTGCCTTTTTCTCGTGCGGGTGCGGGGCGTCCTCACGCCCTTTTACTTCGCTTTTGCCATCGCTTACTTGGGCAGCCCCATCGTCAGTCTCCTCGAGGCTAAGCAAGTCCCCCGGCCGCTGGCGATCCTCCTCTTGTACGCGATTTTCCTCGTCTTTATGGCCTCCGTCGTCTACGCCTTCCTCCCCAGTCTCCAGCGGGAACTGGAGCACATGCTGGAGCGCCTGCCGGAAACGACTCGCCAGCTGGAGACGCTCCCGCAAGGGTTCCTTTCCGGATGGGAGCGGCGGTGGCTTCCTGCGAGCCTGCAAGAGGCGGCCGATCTGGTGATCCGCCAAGCCCAGGGTTGGATCGAAGGGCTCGCTTCTCGTGTCGCGCAAGTGTTGATGGGATTTCTGTCACGCCTTGTCGACCTCGTGCTGGCGCCGTTTCTTGCCTACTACATCCTCAAGGATCGCGACCGGCTCGCGAAAGCGTCGCTCTCGTGGCTTCCCACTCAAGCCCGCAAGGACGCGTTGGAGCTTTTCGGCAGGATCAACAGGGTCGTCGGCCGGTTTATCCGGGGCCAGCTCATCGTTTCGGTCGTAGTGGGGGGCCTGGTCGCGCTGGGCCTCTCGCTCCTCGGGGTGCGCTACGCCCTCTTTTTGGGACTCCTCGCGGGCCTCTTTGACATCATCCCCTACTTCGGCCCCATTCTCGGCGCCATCCCCGCCTTGGTCCTGGCATTCCTGCGCGACCCTCTCACAGCGCTGTGGACCTTCCTGATGTTTGTCGCCGTCCAGCAGCTAGAAGGAAGCGTTTTGAGCCCTAAGATCGTCGGGGAGCAGGTGGGTTTGCACCCGCTCACGGTGATCTTTTCCGTCCTGGCCGGAGGCGAGCTCCTGGGCGTCACCGGCATGTTGCTGGCGGTGCCCGCCGCTGCGACGGTGAAGGTGACGGCCGGCTTCATCGGCGAGAAGCTGATGGCGGAAAGTTCCTGAAGTCCCTCAGGTGGGGGCGGCGGAGGCTGTCCTCCGGGTCGCCGGGCTCGGCGGCCTCCCTTGTGACGGCTGGCTCCTCAAGCGGTAATTAAGGAAACACTAAAACACTAGAGCCGGCAATACGGCCGGCTCTAGTGCCTGCAACGGTACTCGCTGTCGCATGTTCTATCGTGTTCTTACTGGGCCTGCGTCAAGACATTGGCAAACTCCGTCTTGATGTTTTCAAAGCCCTGCAGATTCGTCACGTCGCCGGACATGATCCGGTGCAGGTTTGCGGCAAGCGACCCTTGCAAGGTCCAAGCGCCGCGCACCTGGGGGAAAAAGACGACATAATCCAGCTGGCGCGCGAACGCCATCTGTGGCTCCAGCGCCTGGAATTCCGCCGTCTGTAGCACCTGGCGGCTCGGGGAGACATGTCCTGCTGCGGCCGACCAAATGCCGTTGTTGTGGCTCATCCATTTGACGAACGTCTTGCTGGCTTCGAGGCGTTCCTCATCCGGATGGGCCTGGTAAGGCAGCACAAACAAATGCGAATCCGTCCACGTCGCGGGCCGCTCGCCGAAGACGGGGAAAGGCGCGGCCGTGTAGTTGAGCCCGTACCGGTTGTAATCGCCGATCACCCACGTTCCCTCGACGAAGAAGGCGACATTTCCCCCGATGAAGTCCGCGCCTACTCCTCCGACGGTCAAGGCGCCAAGATTTTTCGCGTCGACTAGGGTGTCAAAGGCTTCGACCAGGCGGGGATCCGGATTCAGCCCGGTTCTCGCCTCATCAAGAATCTCGAGGCCAAACTGGTGCACAATCGAGTACCACATCCGGTAAAACGTGTACCCGTCGTCCCGGATGCCGAAGCCGGCGACGTCAAGCATGCCATCGCCATCCTGATCGCGGTTTAAGAACCGGGCAGTTTCCAACAGCTCTTCGCCGGTCGCGGGGGGCGTGGGAGCGACGCCGGCTTCCTCAAGAAGCTGCCGGTTGATGTAGAGCCCGATCGGGTGAATGTCGAAGGGAATGGCGTAGACCTTGCCGTCATACGTGGAGGCCTGCCAGGGGACAGGGAAGTAGTCCTCGGCGTAGATGCCTGCGGCGTTCAGCTCGTCGGGTGTGAGTTCCCGCAAGAATTCACCTTCGATAAACTCAGCGATCTTGGTAGCGTGCATGAGGGCGACGTCGGGGGCACTGTTGGCGACAACGGCGACCGAAAGTTTTTCGTAGTACGGATCGCCCCAGGGAACGGCGACGGTCTCGACTTGGATGTCCGGGTGCTCTTTCATGAAGCGATCGGCGAGTGTAAGGAACGTTTCGAGCTCCACACCCCCGCCAAAGAAGTGCCACACCGTGATGGTGGTCTCTGCAAACGCGAGGTTCGGGATCAACAAGGCCGCAAGGAGGACGGCCAAAACCCGCAAACGCTTGGCGGCGTGATGCCGGCAGAGAACCAATTGTGTTGCCATGTTCGTTACCGACATTGAGCTTGCTCCTTTCTTGGGTTCTCGTCTTTGAAAAGGGGTTGACAGTCACCCGGTCCTTGATGCGCACGATCTTCCAACACTCTGCTTCGTCCAGGGTACGTCGACGCGATGCGATCCCGTTCTGTGGCGATCACCTCCCGCCTCACCACAGTCTTCACGTTAGGAAACTCACCTTTTCCCAACAAATAATGACGGTGCATACACCCCACCCACGACCGGGCGAGCTCGGAAGCCCTGAGTGCGGGCCGAGAGCGTATCGTACCAGTCCGTGAACGGCACCCGGTCGGGCGTGCGGGTCAGCATCGATACGACGTCGTTGATGATCAGATCCCGGTCTTCGGGCGTGGGCGCGATGGCGGCGATCCAAAGCAGCCAGTCCGCTTTCGTATAGGAGAAGCGGTTCTCCAAGGGAATGCCGTACCGGCGCCGCTGATTCATCAAGAAGGCGAACTCCCGTTCCCACATGTCGTCCGGGATAACGTCGAGCCCGAGCAGGCGGCCGAGCATTGCATTGTAGGGGATTGCCCAGCTTGAGTGGTCATCGTACACGCGGACGATGTGGTCGCCCGTCCAGGCCATCGCTCTCCACTGCTCGGCCATCTCGGAATATCGGCGCCGCGCGGCGGCCGCCACTTCCGCTTTGCCCGCCGCGTCGGCCATTTGAGCGAAGCCGCCTACTGCGATCACGGCTTTGAGCGCAAGATGCGCGTTGCGGGCCACCGGTCCCGTGAAATCGTCGGTAAAGATCTGCTCCACAGGATCGAGACCGTTTTCTGCAAGGTACTCGTACCAAGCCGTGAGCCAGTCCCAGTGCGCCTCTGCGAATTCGGTATCGGAAGTGGCCTGGATATACGCCGCCATCATCAGGAGCATGTTCGCCGACTCCTCGACCGGCATGGGCGCACCGTACGCTTGACCGCTCAGGTGAGGAAAGCGCCCGAGGTCGTGCGGGGCATACGGCGCCGACCAATACCAGCCGTCGATCGCCCGGAAGACGGCGTCAAGTTGCGGCTTGACGAGACTTGGATTTAGCACAAGGAAGAACGGCATCGCGGGGTAGAGCACGTCGATCGTGTTGGTGAACCCGCCGCTGCTGATCTCCTTGTTGATAAGAAGGGGCGCGCCGTCTTGCGGATCGTACACGACGGAATAGGATCCCAGCACCTGCCGGTAAGCGGTCCGCAGCAGGGTCGTATAATCGTTCCCGATCGCGGCGCCAAGCTTGTCGATCCTCGCGTCGACTTCCCCGGCTAAAGTCCGTAGCGCCTCCCGCTCCCGGGCGAGGTAGCCGATGAGCTCGATCTCGGAGGCGAAGCGGCTCTTCCACAGGGGCGGATACGCGCTGTGGTCGCTTAAGAGCCTTCCGAGCCGGATGGCGTCCAGGTTCGTGATTCGGAGGAACGCCACGGCAGGCCGGGCCGGTGTTGCAGCGCCGACGACGGCATCCCAGCGGAGCTCCCCAAAGGCGCCGGGCGAGCCAGCCACCGCTTGAGCCTCGGACAGGGCTGCTACGAGCTTGGCCTCAATTTGGCCCACGGAAATCCCGCCTACTGAAGCTGCCCAAGCAGGTGACGCCCGGGTTTCAACCTCCTCCGGCAGGCCGATCATCACGTGCTGGCCCCACAAGGGCCATTCGGCTGCCTCGCCAAACGGCTCCTCGCGTCGAGAGCTAAATACAAGTCCCCAGACGGGGCCGGCTTCGGTTTCTACGCCGAACGGTGCAATAAGGGCCCGTGAGGGATCTCCGACTGGGGCCCACGCCGGGCCGAATTGCAGGAGAACCTCAACGGCGTGAGGCTTTCCGTCCTGGCTTTGAATCGTAAAGTAGAGCAGTGATGCGGGCAATGCCCAGGAGTCCAAATCTCGCACATCTTTCGGAGTGACGAATTCAAGATCGACCGCAAGCGGGCCGGTTGTTGCTCTGTAGCGGGTCGTCGTGGCCGTGACGTCGATAAGCCGTGTGGGAGCCACCGTATCGCCCAGCGCGGCTTCGCCGAAGATGAGGTACGAGCTGTCGTCCACGGTTACGATGATCTTCATGGGAAGGGGTTTGCCGCTCCAGTGCTGGGCCCAGCCGATTACCGGCGACGGGTAGGCAGACCAAACGCTGAGGTACGGGTCGTGGATCAATAGCGGCACCGAAGGCAGTTGGGGCGGCTGGAGGGTCGCCTGGGCCGAGGCGTAGGAAAAGAAACCCTCCTGGCCGGCCACAAGGCAGCCGGCGAGCATAAGGCCGAGCACCACGGAGGCTTGGACAGCCGGCCTCCAGCGTTCAGAGCGCGCTCGCAACATCCGGTATCTTCCTCCCCCGAGCGTGTGGTTCCACAGCATGCGTGATGGATGGCTGGCGCAAGCGGCAACGCCCACGTTGGGAAAAGGTCGCCGGGATGGTAGCGCCCGGGCACGGCAAAGGCGCGGCACCGTAGGGGCGCTGCAGCGCTTTGAGCGTCGCCGCTCATCGCCAGAGCCGCCGCTACTTCTCATGGGCGGGAAGGTCCATCGCCTGCCTTAGCAAGGCGAAGAATTCGTCCGCCAGCACCACCTCAAACTCAGGCCCTAGGCTCCGCACCAAGATCATGGCGTCCGTGGGACTGAGGTTCCAGGCCAAAAGACCGATGGTCGCGAACATCGGCCGGTCGCCGCTCCAGCGCTCCCGGATCTGGCGCACCACGTTGAGACCTTCCTCGAGGCTGCCGACGCCCCTCACGGTCGCGATGGGCAGGGAACCGTCCGTCGTGTACGTGCTGTACTGGTTCTCCCAGCTCACGAAGATGCCGGGAGGATTGTAGTACTCGCGATACGCTTGCGCGATGTCGCGGTTTGGCCGCACGTTGATCTCGCTCATGCGGTTTAGGACGTACACGACCGGCATCCCAGACTTTTCGAGGTACGGTGCGCTTTTTTTCAAGAACTCCCGCAGCTCTTCAATGGGCCAGACAACGGGGTAGAAGTAGCCGACTCCGGAGGGGCCTGCGACCAGGTAGTCGTTTTCGGTCGCCGTCTCGTGGTAGTAGTTGAGAATCGCCGGCGCTGCGTCGACCAGAAGGGGGCTCGACGTCCAGTTGAGCGGTACCTTGCCCCGGTTCGGGTCGCTCCACAACACCCTCATGTGGTGCTGGTTGTATTGGAGGTTGTCGCCCTCGCCGAACATCAGCGTGAGGTAGATCTTGTTCTCAAGTGGCCTCACTTGGGTCTTTTTTGGCTCCACCGGGCGATACCGCGTGCCGGAGAAGACCGTCATGTTGTTGAACCAGTCCGCCGCCAGGACGTACACCCCATAGCGGGAGGTGAGCTCGACGCCGCTGAACTCGCCCGCGACGTCGTCGGCGAACCAGCCGAGATACGGCGTGCCCGGTTCGACATCGGAAAGGATTTTTTCAAACAGTTCTCGGTCCCGGGGATCATTGGGCTGCAGCCAAAAGACCATCGCCCGGTTCGCGACCGCGTAGTCGCGCAGGTACCCGTAGGGCACGACCGTGGTCGCAGGCCTCGGCCGCTGGTTGGTAACCGAGACCTTGAACTGGTTCCACATATCGATGCGGGCGACGAGGCGCTGTGTGCCCTCCGGCGGGACGATTTCATAGATGAAGTAGCGGTCGTTGTCGGCGTAACGGTGACCGTCAAATCCCCACGAGCTTTGTGAGCGGCCGTCTTCAAAGAGGTACGGCTGCTCGCCGGGCGAGTGCGCGATGAAGTCGACGATCACTTCCCCGTCGGCTTCGACGACCACCCGGTGGACGGATGGGCCCCAACCGTCCTCGGGAAAGTTGTCCTCAAAGCGGATGTAAACGGCATCGCCGCCCAGAAACGGCGTGAGGTCGATTTCGTACTCGCGCCGATTGGCCGCGCCGCGCTCTTGGGTCGTTTCGACCAGGACGGTCGTGAAGCGGACTTGTTGGGACGGAGGCAAGCTGACCGTGCGACCCGGGCTGAGGCCGATCAACATGCGGTGGGTGGTCTTGGGCCAGAGGTTTTCGTACTGCCAGCTGTAGACCTCATACTTGTCCCGGAAGCGGCCCCGCAGGTCTTCGACGACGGGCAGCGAGTAGGGCTCCTCCTGCAGAATTTCTGCCAAACCCGGGCTTGCGACGATGGCGTCCCGCAGGCCCGCGAGTGTCGTCGCGGCGTTGATGGTGTCGGGCACATCGGGGTCGTAGATAATGATCCCCGTCACTTCACTCCGGTACTTTTGCAAGACGTCGAAGTAGCCCAGCAAGGTGTAGGGGACGCCCAGGTATTGGAGCCATGTATACTTGCCCTCGCCTCCCGCGTCCTCAATCAGGTAGATGCGGGGCTGTGTGCGGTTGACGATTCCCTGTAGGGTTGCCATGAGGAGTTTCACGTCGCCCGGTGCGCCCGCGACGTCGGCGACATCTAACTGCTGTACCTCTGGAAACGTCGGAAGCATTTGATCACTTCCCCAGAAGATGTTTCCGCTGGCTGAGGCGATGGGCGCCCCCAAGGCCGCTGCGGGTCCAACACGCGGCGCGATCGTCCCCTGAAGTCCGATCGCCGGCGGGAAAGCCATCGCCAATGCGAACACGCATGCCATCGCCCAAAAGGTCGAGCGTCTCATCGTCTTGCGCCTCCCGTAGCTGGTCGTATCGGGACGATCAAAATACTCTCGACGGTTACGAAAACTTTTGACGCCCAAAGATCGCGCCCTCAAGCGCGCCGGCGCTTCGAGACCACGTTCTGCGAGCCGGCGGCCCTCCGATAGGCGCTCCGGCAGGCCATCACCTCGCCTTCGACTGTGTAGGTGAAGCGGTGGATGCGCGCCTTACGAGCTCCACCGGCAAGAGCACTTGGCGAATTCCGTCGGGCGAACCCGCATCTCCCCGCTCCGCACGTTGGATGCGCTCGATGAGAAGCCGGGCGGCCGTCTTGCCCAGCCCGGCGGCGTCCTGGCGGACCGTGGTGAGCGGGACTTGCGCCTGGTCCATCCGGTCGGCATCGTCAAAACCGACAACGGAGAGATCTTCCGGCACCCGGATGCCTAGGATCGCAGCCGATGAGATCAGCTCAACGGCGATGGAGTCGTTTTCGCAAAAGATCGCGGTCACTTCCGGGTAGCGGGTGAGGTGGTCTTTGAGCCACTCGGTCCAGTCGACGACGACGGGAATCACCCAGACATACTGGTCTTGGGGTTGGATTCCGGCTTCTCGGAGCGCGGCCTGGTAGCCGAGGTGGCGCTCCTCCACTGATGTGACGTTGCTGAAGAAACGGGCAGCATAAGCGATGTGGCGGTGCCCGAGGTCGAGGAGGTGTTTCGTAGCGATGTAGCCGCCGCGCAAGTTGTCAGACTGGGCACAGTCGACCTGGAGGCCCCGGAGATACCGGTCGACCAGGACGATAGGAAAATGAGCGAGGCGCAGCCGGACAAGCTCTTGATTGATGTACTCGCCCGGTGCCGGCCATACGATGAGCCCCGCGATCCCTGCATCCAGGAGATCTCGCACGGAGGCGACCTCCGCTTGGGGCGTGCCGCCGCTCCGGAAGATCAAATGATACCCTTCCTTGGCGAGCTCAGCTTCGACCCCTAGGATGATGCGCGTTGCGTATGGGTTGTTGAGATGGGGAACGAAGATCCCAACCGCACGGGGGAGCTTGCGCTCGCTGGTCGGCAGGGCGGACGCGACAAAGGTCCCTTTGCCCCGGATGCGGTACACCCAGCCGTCTCTGGCGAGTTCCGTAAGGGCCTGCTTCGTCGTCATGCGGCTTACGCTGGCGCGCCGGGCCAGCTCGTTCTCGGACGGCACCCGGTCCCCCGGTTGAAGCTCGCCGCGGCGGATCTGTTCAATGATCGATTCTTTGAGCTGTTGGTACAAAGGTGCCTTGTGACTCACTGGCAGCCTACCTCGTATATCAACTCGATGCAACCTGGTATAAAGCTGGGTGTGTCCAAGTACCTAGTTCTACAGCGAGCGGCAGCGTTTTCCTTTGTTACTTTGCCTGGTCGATCCAAAAAGTTGGTATAGAGTCATGCGAAAGAGGTATACCAACTTAGATCTGGCAAGGCGGTGTCACCGCAAGGGAGGTGTGATGCCAAGTGAGGTTAGGCGCGCGAAATTGACCCGCCGCTACTTGGTTCACACGCGCGGGGCGTTTGGTTGACAAAGGAAAACCCCTCTTGTAACATAATCATTGCATTTTAGGAGGAGGCGAGCGGCGTGAGGTCGATGAGCGCCAATCAATTGCGGCAATTGTACCTCGATTTCTTTGCGGAAAAAGGGCACGCGGTGCTGCCCAGCGCTTCGCTAGTGCCAGCTAAAGATCCGACGCTCCTCCTCACCAGCGCGGGAATGGTGCCGTTTAAGCCGTATTTTCTCGGCCTCGAGACACCGCCGCACCGGCGGATCACCACGTGCCAGCGGTGCCTGCGCACAGGCGACATTCAAAACGTCGGCAGGACGGGGCGGCACCACACCTTTTTCGAGATGCTGGGCAACTTCTCGTTTGGCGATTACTTCAAGCGAGAGGCGATTCACTACGCATGGGAGTTTGTCACCCAGAGGCTAGAGCTCGAGCCCGACCGCCTCTGGGCTTCCATCTACTTGGAGGACGACGAGGCCTTTGAGATCTGGCACCGGGAGATCGGGCTCCCGGAGTCCCGGATCGTGCGCCTTGGGAGAGAAGACAACTTCTGGGAGATCGGCGTCGGCCCCTGCGGCCCGTGCTCCGAGATTTACTATGACCGGGGCGAGGAGTTTGGCTGTGGCCGGCCCGGCTGCGGACCGTCCTGCGATCATTGCGAGCGTTACCTTGAGATTTGGAACCTGGTTTTTATCCAGTTTCACCAGGACGAACAGGGCAAGCTTACCCCCCTCAAGACCAAGGGCATCGACACCGGCATGGGCCTGGAACGGACGGCCTCCCTGCTCCAAGGCGTCTCCAGCAACTTTGAGATCGATCTTATCCGGCCGATCATCGATCACATCGCGTCGGTGGCCGGCATCAACTACAAGGACAATCCCGAGGCCGACGTGAGCATCCGGGTGATCACCGACCACATGCGCGGGGTCACCTTCATGGTCTTTGACGGCGTCCTTCCCGGCAACGAAGGGCGCGGCTACGTGCTCCGCCGGCTGCTGCGCCGCTCGGTGCGCCATGCGAAGCTCTTGGGGATCGACCGGCTGTTTTTGCCCGAAGTGGTCGACCGGGTCGTCGAATTGATGAAAGAGGGCTATCCTGAGCTGGAGGGTCAAAAGGAATTCATCCGCCGGGTGGTAGCCCAAGAAGAGGCTCGCTTTCACGAGACCTTGGACCAGGGCATGGAGATCCTCGAGCGGATGGTGGCCTCGGTCAAACAGGATGGGAGTACGGTGCTTCCCGGCGACGACGCGTTTCGCCTTTACGATACCTACGGGTTTCCCCTGGAGCTCACGCAGGAGATCCTCGAAGCCCAGGGCATCACGTTGGACCTTGAGGGCTTTGAGCGGGCTATGGCTGCGCAGCGGGAGAGGGCCCGGGCGGCCAGGGCCGAGATGGGATACCTGGGAAGCGACGCGCACGTCGCGTATCACGAGATGGACTTTGGCATCGTGGAGACGGCGTTCTTGGGCTATGAGACGCTCTCCGCCGAGGCGGAGATCGTAGGCCTGATCGCCCACGGGGAAAAGGTGGGCCGCGTCGAAACAGGCGACGCGGTGGAAGTGATTTTGGACAAGACGCCCTTTTACCCTGAAGGCGGCGGCCAGGTCGGCGACACGGGCACGCTCACGGCGCCCGGCGGCCAAGTGCTGGTCGAAGACACCCAACGCGCCGGCGGTTTGATCATCCACAAGGGTAAGGTCGTCTCCGGTTCGCTGCAGGTGGGCGAGCGGGTGCAAGCGACGGTCGATCAAGCGACGCGGGCCGCGACCGCCCGCAACCATACGGCGACCCACTTGCTGCACAAGGCCTTGCACGAAGTATTGGGACAGCACGCCAAGCAAGCGGGTTCTCTGGTGGCCCCCGACCGGCTGCGCTTTGACTTCACCCATTTTCAGGCCCTGACAAGGGACGAGCTTGCCGAAATCGAACGCCGGGTTAATGAAGCGATTCTTGCCGACCTCCCCGTCGTCACGACCATCACCTCTTTCCAAGAGGCGCAGGAGATGGGGGCGATGGCCCTCTTCGGCGAGAAGTACGGCGAGCGGGTCCGGGTGGTCAAGATCGGCGACTACAGCATCGAGCTGTGCGGCGGCACCCACGTCCCCTCCAGCGCTCATCTGGGCGTGTTTAAGATCGTCTCCGAAGGCAGCGTGGCTTCGGGCGTGCGGCGGGTGGAGGCGGTGACCGCCGAGGGCGCCCTTGAGCACATCGCCAGTCAAGAGGAGGCTTTGCTGGAAGCGGCGCGGCGGCTCGAAGTGGGACCTTGGGAGGTGCCCGGGCAGCTCGACAAGTTGATGCGTACCGTCAAAGAACTGGAGCGCGAGGTCACAAGGCTCAAGGCCAGGCTCGCCGGGGCCTTCGTCGACGGTCTGGCGGCGCAAGCTGACGAGGTCGACGGCATCAAGATCGTCACCGCCGGCGTCGACGGGCTCGACCGCGACGGGCTGCGTTCGCTGGGAGACCGCTTGAAAGAGCGGTTGGGCGAATCCGTTGTCGTCCTGGCCTCGGCCGCCGGCGGCTCGGTCCAGATGGTGGCCATGGCCACGCCCGGGGCGGTCGCCCGGGGGGTCAGTGCCCGGGAGGTCGTCCGGAACGCCGCCACCATCGTGGGCGGCGGCGGTGGTGGGAGCGAGCGGATGGCGCAGGCCGGAGGGAAAGATCCTTCCCGGCTCGAAGAGGCGTTGCGCGCGGCCAAGGCCGGTATCCTCCAGCACCTGGAAGGGGAAAAGGCGCGCCAGGTCTGAGCCCGCCGGGGGGGGCGACGTGGTGACAACACCCCACAGCGATGAGACGAGGCAGTTTCGCTACGACCGGGAAACGGTCGATGTGCGCCGCGTGCTGCTGCATGTCTTTCGCGCCTTGGAGGAAAAGGGATACGATCCCGTAAGCCAACTGGTCGGCTACCTCCTCTCGGGCGATCCGACGTACATCACGAGCCATGCCGGCGCCCGGACGCTGATCCGCACGGTGGACCGCGACCTGATCCTCGAGGAGATCATAAGGGCGTACGTGGATCCCCAGGCGCCGGCCAGCGCCGGAGAAGCATGAGCAGGCCGAGCAATGAGGGGCGATCGCTCCTCTTTCTTTTTTGTGGAAAATCATGGGACGCCTGAGGCGGCGAGGCTGGGAGAGCATAAAGTGGAGCGACGCCTGCTGGGTTTGGATGTGGGAAAGAAGAGCATCGGCATCGCCGTGAGCGACCCTTTGGGCCTGACGGCCCAGGGGCTGGGCGTGTGGAGGCGGCGGGGAAGCGAGAAAGACCTCCAGCATATCCGGAAGCTTTGCGATACGTACAACGTCGCTGGGATCGTCGTGGGCTTTCCGCTGCGCACCGACGGCAGCCGGGGGCCGGAGGCGGAGGAAGTCGAGGCTTTTGCCCAAAAACTCGCGCAAGCCACCGGCCGGGACGTCATCCTGTGGGATGAACGCTTTACGACCCGCATAGCCCAACGGACTTTGCTCGAGGCGGGCCTATCCCGCAGCCGCCGCAAGGAGGTGGTCGACATGACCGCCGCGGTTTTGATCCTGCAGGGGTATCTTGAAAGGAGTGGGGATGGTGAGCGAACCAGAGGAGATCGTCCTGGTCGATGAAGAAGGGGTCGAGCACGTCTTTTATCTTTACGAGATCGTCGAGGTGGACGGCCACGCGTACGCCCTCTTGGAACCTGTGGAAAGCGAGGGGGAGCTGGTCATCCTGAGGGTTGAGGGAGACATCGAGACGGGAAATCTCGTCACACTCGACGACGACGAGTGGGACCGGGTGGCTGAGGCGCTCGACGGCCGCGGGATCTTGGACGCGATCGCAAGCGGCGATGGGGAGCTGGACGACGAAGAAGAGGCGTGAGCTCGGTTTGGGATGAGGGACGCGGAACCTTCTCCAGGCTGTGGGCATAGCATGTAGAGATTCTCATCGATCGACTCATCCATGCTGGCCTGGAAGGGTGTGTGCCCATGTTCCCGTTTTTGGCGGCCGTGTTGGGGCTGTTTGAGGGAATTTTTGTCCTTGTCTCCTACGTCACCAACCACAGCGTCTTCCCCACACCGCTCTCTCCCGAGCAAGAGGCAAAGCTGCTGGAGGAGATGGCCAAAGGGAGCGAGGAGGCCCGCAACACCCTCATCGAGCGGAACTTGCGGCTCGTAGCCCATATTGTCAAGAAGTTTGACAACACCGGCGAGGAGACCGATGACCTGATCTCGATCGGCACGATCGGACTGATCAAGGCGATCAACACGTATGATCCCGACAAGAAGACGCGCCTTGCGACGTACGCGGCCCGGTGCATTGAAAACGAGATCTTGATGCACCTTCGTTCCACCAAGAAGCTGCGGGGCGAGGTGATGCTCCACGATCCCATCGGCTCCGACAAGGAAGGGAACGAGATCACCTTGATGGATATCCTGGCCGCCGATCAAGACGTGGAGGAGCGGGTCGCGCTCAACGTCGAACAGCAAAAGATGTACGAGTGGATCGGGCGGCTCAGCCGGCGGGAGAAAAAGGTGCTGGAGCTCCGGTATGGGCTTTGGGGCGGCATCCGGAAAACCCAGAGGGAGATCTCCAAGGCGCTTGGCATCTCCAGGAGCTACGTCTCCCGCATCGAAAAACGTGCGCTGCACAAGCTGCAGCGGGAAATGTCAGCCGAGGCGAGCAAGTGAGCCTGTATGGTATAATGAGGGTACTCGTGAAGGGCGGGAGGAGACGCGGTTGATCGACTTGTTTTGCCCGGATGAGTGTGTCGGGAGCGTGCTCGACATCGACCTCGACGACCTGTGGGAGCGGGGGTTCCGGGCGCTCATCATGGATTTGGACAACACGCTCCTGGCATGGGAAACCGATGAGATTCCCGCAGAGGCCAGGGAGTGGATCGAGCGGGCCCGGGCCAAGGGATTTAAACTCTGCATCGCCTCCAACGGGAGGAGCGGCCGAGTGATGCGGATCGCCCGCACGTTGGGCGTGCCTGCGATCCCCAAGGCGATCAAACCCAGAAAACGGCCGTTCCGCCGGGCTTTGGAGATCCTGGGGACCGCTCCGGAGGCGACCGTCGTCATCGGCGACCAGCTTTTCACCGACGTCCTCGGCGGCAACCGGATGGACCTCTACACGATTTTGATCAATCCCATGAGCAAGGAAGAACTGGGTACGACTAAGATTGTGCGAAAGGTCGAGCGCAGGGTCCTCAACCGCCTTTACCGCAAAGGGTTGATCGATGAAGCTGAGCTCGAACTGCGGGGCGTCGATCGCTAGTGCCGACCAACATGGGGGTTTTCAACGTGACCGATGAGGTTTGCGAGGGGTGTGGGGTCCCCCTGCAGTCGGAGGATCCGGACGCGCCGGGCTACGTGCCCCCGCATGTCGCAAGCCGCGGCGAAGCCGTCGTCTGCCGCCGTTGCTACCGCATCAATCACTATGGGGTCGAAGATCTTCCCGTCAAGGTCGACGAAGAAGACGTGTGGGCCATGGTTCTCGATGTGGTGGACCAGGTCGACGTGTGCTTGATGGTGGTCGACATCGTCGACTTTGAAGGCTGCTACCTTCCCCGCCTCGCGAGCGCGGCGAAGCGCTTGCTCGTCGCTGTCAACAAGGTGGACTTGCTGCCCACCAAGACTCCCCCGGAGGAGGTCGTCGCCTGGGTGCGCCAGCGGCTCAAGGCCGACGGCATTTCGCCCCAAGGCGTCTACCCCATCAGCGCAGCGAAAGGGTTTGGCATGCGCGCCCTCCTTGAAGCGGCGAAAGGCGCCGCCGGCCGCAAAGGCAAGGTGGGGCTGGTGGGCGCGACCAATGTGGGCAAATCGACCCTTCTTTCCCGCTGGTTGAAAGGGACGGGGGAAGAAGGGCCCACCGTTTCCCGTTTTCCTGGGACAACCCTCGGTGTCATCCCGAGAGAACTGGACGCTTCCCAACTGGAGATCGTCGACACGCCGGGCCTTACCACCCGGGGACGGCTCACCGACCTTCTCTGCCGGGCCTGCGCGTCGCGCTTCGTCCCTGAAGCGCCGCTTTCCAGCAAACTCGTCAAGGTGAGTGCCGGGCAGTCGGTGGTCATCGGTGGGCTTGCCGGGGTGACGCCCCTGGGCCGCAGCGATCAAGAGCACATCGTCCTCGTCTTTGCGGCAGGGGGCGTGCCGATCCACAGGGTCAAAGAGATGCGCTTGACCCGGTGGCTAGGGGGTGAGGGCATCCCCGGATCGTCGCTTCTCTGCGGCGAATGCCGGGCGTCACTGGGCAGGGACGGCTGGGAGGAAGTCGTCATGGACGTAGCCGAGATGGAGGACGTGGCGGTCCACGGCCTTGGCTGGCTCTCGCCCCGGCGGACGGGTCTCAAGGTGCGGGTGACGGTGCCCGCAGGGGCCATGGTCTCCGCCCGTCCTCGCCTCATCGGTCCCAAGGCGCCGGTCACCGCGCGCTAACCTTCCGGGAGAAACAACATTTGATCTTTCTGGCACGGCTTGCGTTTCTTGTATAGGACCTGCCGCTCCGGGCGTACACTGGAAGTGAGCGCACAAGGAGCGGGAGGGATCCTGGAGTGGCGCGCTATGTCGCTGTGCCGTTGAAGTTTACCGCAGGGGTGCGCCAAAGCCGGCTCGGCATCGTCGACGACATCCGCCGCGCCGTGCAGGGAGCAAGGCGCGCCCACCCGGGCCTGGCCCGTTCCCAGCTCGCGGAGATCACGTTGAAGCGCCGGGGAAAAGAGCTGCTGGTCACCTTGTACTTCACGGGGTAACCTCGTAGAGCCGCTCGTCCAGAGAGGTACGGTACGGGTTTGCCCGGAGATCCCCCGCCCAAAGGCGCCCTTCCTTACGGAAGGACGCCTTTTTCCGTCTTGGGAGGCAGACGCGGCCGCCGCGGGGGGGGG
>PKEU01000060.1 GCA_002919195.1 bacterium | reverse complement strand
ATTGCGATGGAAGAGGGGCTGCGCTTTGCGATCCGTGAGGGTGGCCGCACGGTCGGCGCCGGTGTCGTCACCAAGATCTTGGCCTAAAGGAGCAGCAGGCTGATGCCTGCGATCAAAGTCCAATCGCGATGACGTAGGAGGTTGCTCTGCCTCCGCGTCGTGTGGGAGCGCTCGGAAGGGCATTCTTCCGAGCGCTTCCCGGGTGGAGGCAGAGGTAATTTCTACTGAGCATGTCCGTCAATCGGGCGAGGAGGAAGCGCAGATGGCTAGCGTGAGGCAAAAGATTCGCATCCGGCTGAAGGCGTTTGACCACCAGATCCTCGACAGCTCTGCCGAGAGGATCGTTGAGACGGCGAGGCGTACCGGGGCTTCGGTATCGGGGCCGGTGCCCTTGCCCACCGAACGGAGTGTCTTTACGGTGCTGCGTTCGCCCCACATCGACAAGGATTCACGTGAGCAGTTTGAGATGCGGACGCACAAGCGTCTGATCGACATTTTGGAGCCCACGCCTAAGACGGTGGACGCGTTGATGCGGCTGGATTTGCCTGCGGGTGTGGATATTGAAATCAAGCTATAATGAGGCTTGCACGTGAAGGGATGATTTGAGGTGCCCAAGGGCTTGTTTGGTACGAAGGTCGGCATGACCCAAATCTTCGATGAACAGGGGCAGGCGATTCCCGTCACGGTCGTCCAGGTGGAGCCCTGCCGCGTGGTGCAGAAAAAGACGAGCGCGACCGACGGGTATGAGGCGATTCAAGTGGGCATCGGCACGGCCAAGCCTCAGAGGGTGAATAAACCGCTCAAGGGTCACTTTGCCAGAGCCAATGTGGAGCCCGCCCGGTACTTGCGGGAGATCAGGATCGAGGACTCCGAAGTGATGCAGGGCCTTGAGGTAGGCCAGGAGCTCCGAGCCGATCTCTTTCAGGAAGGCGAGTATGTCGATGTGACGGGGACCTCCAAGGGCAAGGGGTTCGCGGGCGCCATCAAGCGCTGGAACTTCCACCGGGGGCCCATGTCGCACGGTTCGATGTATCACCGGAGGGTGGGCTCGCTGGGCGCCACCGATCCGCAACGGGTTTTTAAGGGCCGCAAGCTCCCCGGGCGCATGGGCGGCGTACGCCGCACGGTGCAGGGGCTGCAAATCGTGAAAGTCGACCCAGAGCGCAACCTTCTTTTGATCCGTGGATCCGTGCCCGGGCCCAAAGGGGCGCTCCTTGAGATTCGCGAGACAGTCAAAGCCAAATACAAGGGCTAACGGATTCAGTCGACGAGAGGAGGCAAGGTTGTGCCTAGAGTTGCCGTTTACAATACCAAAGGGGAGCAAGTGGGCGACATTGAGCTCCGGGACGACATCTTCGGAGTCGAAGTGAACGAGGCCCTGGTGCACCAAGCGGTGGTTCGGTACCTCGCCAATCAACGGCAGGGCACGGCTTCGACCAAGACCCGGGGAGAGGTCTCCGGCGGGGGCCGCAAGCCCTGGCGGCAAAAGGGAACGGGCCGCGCCCGGCATGGGAGCATCCGCTCGCCCATTTGGGTAGGGGGCGGCACCGTCTTTGGGCCGAAGCCCCGCGATTATCGTCAAGCGATGCCGAAAAAGGCCCGCCGGGCGGCTTTGCGTTCGGCGCTCTCCAGCAAGGTTGCCGCTGGCGAGTTTCTGGTCTTGGACGAGCTGCAGCTTGCGCAACCCAAGACCCGTCAGGTGGTCGAGCTCCTCGCCAACCTGAAAGCCAAGGGAAGCAGCGCGCTGCTGGTGACGGCGGATGTCGATCGCAACGTGGTTCTTTCGGCGCGCAACATTCCCGGCGTGGGGACGACCCGGGCCGGTGACCTCAATGTGTACGATGTCGTTCGCCACAGCAAGGTGATCGCAACCAAGGATGCGGTCGCGAAGATCGAGGAGGTGCTCGGCTGATGGACCCGCGCGACGTCATCATCCGTCCGCTGGTGACAGAAGAGAGCACCAGGCAGATGGAGGAAAACAAGTACACCTTTGAAGTGGCGCTCAAAGCGACGAAGACGCAAGTAAAGCGCGCCGTCGAGCAGATCTTTGGCGTTAAAGTGGTTAAGGTCAACACCAGCCGCATCCCCGGAAAGGTCAGGAGAATGGGGCGTTTCGAGGGACGGCGTCCCGAACGGAAGAAGGCCATCGTGCAGCTGGCGGAGGGAGACCGCATCGAGATCTTTGAGGGCTTGTAAGCCGGCGGGGCGACGAGCTCGACAAGGGTCGCAAGGGAGTGTTTTGAGTGGCGATCAAAAAGTACAAGCCGACGACCCCGGGCCGCCGGGGCATGACGGTTTATACCTTTGAAGAGATTACCAAGTCCAAGCCCGAAAAGTCGCTCATCGTGCCGCTCAAGTCGACGGGAGGGCGCAACAACCAGGGGCGGATCACGGCCCGTCATCGAGGCGGCGGCCACAAGCGGATGTACCGGCTGATCGACTTCCGCCGCGATAAGGATGGGATTCCCGCCAAGGTGGCTGCGATCGAGTACGATCCCAACCGCTCGGCCCGCATCGCTCTCCTGCACTACGCGGATGGAGAGAAGCGTTACATTATCGCGCCGGTAGGGCTTGCCGTGGGCGACACGGTGGAGTCCGGGGAAAACGCGGACATCCGGCCGGGTAACGCGCTGCCGCTGCGCAACATCCCCGTCGGCACGCTCGTGCATAACATCGAGCTCCGGCCGGGCAAGGGCGGGCAGCTGGTGCGCTCCGCCGGCGCTGCGGCTCAGCTGATGGCGAAAGAGGGTAACTACGCCACGTTGCGCCTACCCTCCGGCGAGTTCCGGATGGTCCACCTCGAGTGCCGGGCGACTGTGGGGCAGGTGGGCAACGTCGAGCACGAAAACATCGTGATCGGCAAAGCCGGGCGCGCCCGGTATCTTGGGCGCAGGCCGCACACGCGCGGCGTCGCGATGAACCCGGTGGACCACCCCCACGGCGGTGGCGAAGGGAAAGCTCCCGTGGGCATGCCCAGTCCGATGACGCCTTGGGGTAAGCCGACGCTCGGTTACCGGACGCGGCGGAACAAGAAGTCTGACGCCATGATTATCCGCAGGCGGAAAGAATAGCCGGTGAGCTTTCTCTTGGCGCATCGAGATTTCGGAGGTGGCAGTAGATGGGCCGATCTGTGAAAAAGGGTCCCTGGGCTGACCCCAAGCTGTTGGCAAAGGTACGCAAGATGAACGAATCGGGGGAGAAGCGCGTGATCCGCACCTGGTCGCGGGGTTCGACGATCTTCCCCGAGATGGTGGGTCACACGATTGCGGTCCACGACGGCCGCAAACATGTGCCGATTTACATCACTGAGGAAATGGTAGGCCATAAGCTCGGCGAGTTTGCGCCGACCCGGACTTTCCGCGGGCACGCAGGCTCCGAGCGGTCGACCCGGGTCCGATAGGGGGACGTGAGGATGGAAGCGAGAGCGGTTGCGCGCTACGTTCGCATTTCGCCCCGAAAAGCGAGGCAAGTCGTCAACTTGATCCGGGGCAAAGACGTTGCGGAGGCTTTGGCCATTTTGGAGCTGACCCCCAAGCGGGCGTCGCGGATCGTCTCCAAAGTGGTGCGCTCGGCCGTGGCCAATGCGGAAAACAACCTGGAGCTCAATCCGGACAGTCTCTACGTCTCCAAGGCCTACGTGGACCAGGGACCGACGCTCAAGCGGATCATGCCCCGGGCTCGGGGCGCGGCCGACCGGATTCGCAAGCGCACCAGTCACATCACGGTCGTGGTGGCCGAGCGTAAGGAGTAGCGAGGCGAAAGCCAGTTGTTAGCTGCGTGACGAAGGGGGACTTCCTTTGGGCCAGAAGGTACATCCGGTCGGACTACGACTGGGAATCATCAAAGATTGGGACGGCCGGTGGTACGCCGGCAAGAAAGAGTACGCGGAGCTGCTGCACGAGGACTTGGAGATCCGCCGCCGGATCAAGGAGCGGTTTTACACCGCGGGCATCTCCAAAGTCGAGATCGAGCGGGCCGCTAACCGGGCCAAGGTGACGATCTACACCGCCCGGCCCGGCATGGTGATCGGCAAGGGCGGGGCCGAGGTGGACCGGCTTCGCAAAGAGCTGGAGGAGAGGACCGGCAAACAGCTTCAGATCAACATCGTCGAAGTGAAAAGGCCTGAGCTCGACGCGCAGCTCGTCGCGGAAAACATCGCCTTTCAGTTGGAAAGGCGCGTCTCGTTCCGCCGGGCGATGAAACAGGCCCAACAGCGCGCCATGCGCTTGGGCGCCAAGGGGATTAAGATCCGGGTTGCCGGAAGGCTCGGGGGCGCGGAAATCGCTCGCGCCGAGTGGGCGTCGGAAGGATCGATCCCCCTCCACACGCTGCGGGCGGATATCGACTACGGTTTCGCCGAGGCCAAGACGACCTACGGGCAAATCGGCGTCAAGGTTTGGATCTACAAAGGCGAAGTCCTGCCGGAAAAGGGCCATAAGCCCCAGCAGCAGGAAGCGTAAGGGGGCGTATACCCGATGTTGATGCCAAAAAAGGTCAAGTATCGTAAGGTGCACCGCGGCCGGCGCAAGGGCAAGGCTTACCGGGGCAATACGCTCACTTTTGGCGAGTTTGGACTGCAAGCCACCGAGCCCGGTTGGGTTACCAACACCCAGATCGAAGCCGCCCGTGTCGCCATGACCCGGCATATCCGCCGCGGCGGGCGGGTCTGGATCAAGATCTTTCCGGATAAGCCGGTGACGAAAAAGCCTGCTGAGACCCGTATGGGCAAGGGGAAAGGGTCTCCCGAGTACTGGGTGGCCGTCGTCAAACCCGGACGGGTCATGTTTGAGCTGGGAGGCGTTCCGGAGGAGCTGGCGCGCGAGGCCTTGCGGCTTGCGGCCCACAAGCTTCCCATCGGAACGCGCGTGGTCGCGCGAGAAGAAGTCGCAGGTGGTGAGCGCTCGTGAAGGCGAGAGAGCTTCGCGAACTGACCGACGACGAGTTGGGGCGCAAGCTGGCCGACTTGAAGGAGGAGCTTTTCAACCTCCGGTTTCAGGCGGCCACGGGCCAGCTGGACAACCCGATGCGGATGAAGGCGGTCAAAAAGGATATTGCCAGGGTTAAGACGATCATGCGCGAGCGGGAGTTGCAGCTCAAGCGCGCGTAAGGAGGGTATGGACGTGGAGCGCAAGGCTCGAGGTCAGCGGAAGATCCGTGAAGGTCTCGTGGTCTCCGATAAGATGGATAAAACCTGTGTCGTCGCGGTCGAACGGCTCGTGCGGCACCCGCTTTATGGCCGGACCATCCGCAAGACGGTCCGACTCAAGGCGCACGACGAAAACAACGAGTGCCGCGTGGGCGACCGCGTGCGGGTGATGGAGACCCGCCCTCTCTCCAAGGAGAAGCGGTGGCGAGTCGTCGAGATCTTGGAGAGGGCTCGCTAAGCGACGCGCGCTTTTATCATCCCGTGCGTTCGAAACCTGCTTCTTGGGGAAGGAGGGCAATGCGCGATGATTCAGCAAGAGAGCACGCTCAACGTAGCCGACAACACTGGGGCCAAAAAGCTGCTTTGCATCCGCGTCCTCGGCGGCTCCAACCGGCGTTACGCCCATTTGGGCGATATCATCGTCGCTTCGGTGAAAGAGGCGACCCCGGGTGGTGTCGTGAAAAAGGGCGATGTGGTCAAGGCGGTCGTGGTGCGGACCACCAAGCCGACGCGCCGGCCCGACGGTTCTTACATCCGTTTTGATGAAAACGCGGCCGTGATCATCAACGACCAAAAGAACCCCCGGGGGACGCGTATCTTTGGACCGGTCGCCCGCGAATTGCGGGAGAAGGATTTTATGCGGATTATTTCCCTGGCTCCCGAGGTCTTGTAAGCACTGGGAGCTGATGGAGGCGGCGAAACGATGCAAAACAAGCTGCACGTGAGAAAGGGGGACCTCGTCCAGGTCCTGAGCGGGGAGGACAAGGGGAAAAGCGGCAAGATCTTGGAAGTGCTCCCCAAGAAGGGCCGGGTCGTGGTCGAAGGGATCAACATCATTAAGAAGCACACTCGACCGACGCGCACCAACCCACAGGGTGGTGTGATCGAGCGTCCCGGGCCCATTCATGCCTCCAAGGTGATGCTGATTTGCCCCAGCTGCAAGGCTCCGACGAGGGTCTCAAGGCGCCGGGAAGAAGGCAAGCAGGTCGTCCGGGTATGCAAGCGGTGCGGTAAGCCTGTCGATTAATTGGGCTTGTGGCCTGCACGCTGTCGGGCAAGGAGGAGTGGATGACGATGTCGCGCCTCAAGGAGCGTTACCTGAAAGAGGTCGTTCCAGAGCTGATGAAGCGTTTTGGCTACCGCAATCCCATGCAGGTGCCAAAGGTTGAAAAGATCGTGATCAACATGGGAGTCGGCGACGCAGCTGCGGACTCCAAGGCCTTGGACGCCGCGATGCAAAACCTCGCGATGCTCTCGGGGCAAAAGCCGGCGATCACCCGGGCTAAGAAGTCGGTCGCCAACTTTAAGATCCGCCAGGGCATGCCCATCGGTTGCAAGGTCACCTTGCGGGGGCAGCGGATGTACGACTTCCTGGACAAGTTGATGAATGTGAGTTTGCCGCGCATCCGCGACTTTCGCGGCGTATCCCCTAAGTCCTTCGATGGGCGCGGCAACTACAATTTGGGTATCCGGGAGCAGCTGATCTTTCCGGAGATCGATTACGATTCGATCGACAAGATCCGTGGGATGGATATCTGCATCGTCACCACCGCCGAGACGGACGAAGAGGCGTTTGCGCTGCTGAGCCTGCTTGGCATGCCGTTCCGCGCGGCGTAACGTCCGGCGCTGGGCTCGGATGCATCCGAGGTGGGTTTGAATACTAGAGGAGTGATACAGTGGCCAAGAAGTCGATGATCGCCAAGGCCAAAAGACCGCCAAAGTACAGCACGCGTCGCGTCAACCGGTGCCGGCTCTGCGGCAGGCCCCGCGCGTATATGCGGCGGTTTCAGATGTGCCGTGTTTGCTTTCGGCAGCTGGCCAGCCGGGGCGAGATTCCCGGGGTTACCAAAGCCAGCTGGTAGTCGGACCTGAGGAAGGGGTTGAAACGAGTTGGGCATGACGGATCCCATCGCCGATATGCTGACGCGGATTCGCAATGCGTCGTCGGTGTTCCATGAGACGGTGGACGTCCCGGCCTCGCGGTTGAAGGTCGAGTTGGCCCGCATCCTCAAGGAGGAAGGGTTTATCCGCGATTACAAGCTCGTGGATGAAAACAAGCCGCAGCCGACGCTTCGGATTTTCCTGAAGTACGCCCCCAACAAGCAGCGGGTCATCACGGGGATCCGGCGGATCAGCCGCCCGGGCTTGAGGGTCTACGCGAAGCGGGACGAGGTGCCCCGTGTGCTGGGTGGCCTTGGCATTGCCATCTTGTCGACGTCGAAGGGCGTGATGAGCGACAAGGAAGCTCGCAAAGCCGGCGTCGGCGGCGAAGTGATTTGCTACGTTTGGTAGTGACATTTTTGGTGGACGAGGAGGTGCGCCTGTGTCCCGCATCGGCAAGATGCCCGTAGAGATTCCTGATGGTGTCGAAGTGACGATCAAAGACCACACCATCAAGGTGAAGGGACCCAAGGGCGAACTCACCCGCAAGATTCACGAAGCGATTGAGGTCAAGGTGGAAGACGGGCAGATCGTCGTCACCCGGCCCAGCGACGAGAAGTTTCACAAGTCCCTGCACGGCCTGACCCGCACCCTAATCGCCAACATGGTCGAAGGCGTGACCAAGGGTTACGAACGGACGCTGGAGATCCGGGGCGTGGGCTACCGGGCGTCGAAACAGGGCAACAAGCTCGTCTTAAACGTCGGTTACTCCCATCCCGTCGAGGTGGAGGCGCCCGCAGGAATTGAATTTGAGGTGCCCCAGCCCACGCAGATCATCGTGCGGGGCATCGACAAGGAACTGGTGGGCGAAGTGGCGGCCAACGTGCGGGCGGTGCGCAAGCCCGAACCTTATCTCGGCAAGGGGATCATGTACGCGGGTGAGCGGATCATCCGCAAGGCGGGCAAGGCCGGCAAGGTGTCGAAGTAAGGGGTGATGACGATGCCAAGGGTCGATCGAAAGGCAGCTCGAAAAAGACGCCACCTCAGGGTGCGCAAGAAGGTGTTTGGCACACCGGAGCGCCCAAGGCTCAGCGTTTATCGCAGCTTGAAACATATGTACGCGCAGATCATCGACGATACACGCGGTCACACGTTGGTCTCTGCGTCCACCCTCGATCCTGAGCTGCGCGGAAAGCTGGCGCAGACGGGAAATGTGGAGGCAGCCCGCGAGGTCGGGCGCGTTTTAGCCCAGCGAGCCAAGAGCGCCGGGATCGAGAAAGTGGTCTTTGACCGCGGGGGCAATCTCTACCACGGTCGCGTGGCGGCTTTGGCCGAGGGGGCGCGCGAGGGCGGCCTCGACTTTTAGAAGGGAGTGGCAGACACTTCATGTTAGTGACTCGAAAGCGCATCGATCCCGACTCCCTCGGTGAGCTCGAGGAGAAGGTCGTCGATATCAACCCGGTCTCCAAGACCGTGCAAGGTGGGCGGATTCGCTCGTTTACCGCGGTGGTCGTGGTAGGCGACGGCAAGGGCCACGTGGGCGCCGGCAAGGGGAAAGCCAGAGAGGTGGCCGACGCGATCCGCAAAGGCGTCGAAGACGCCAAGAAAAACTTGATTGCGGTCCCGCTGGTCGGCACGACGATCCCCCACGAGGTAAAGGCCCGTTTTTCGGGAGCGGAGGTCCTTTTGAAGCCCGCCAGCGAAGGTACGGGCGTCATCGCCGGCGGCCCGGTGCGGGCGGTGTTGGAGGCGGCTGGGATCCGCGACGTGCTGACCAAGTCCTTTGGTTCGTCCAATCCCATCAACGTGGTGAGGGCGACGATCGAAGGGCTCAAGCAGCTGCGGACGGTGGAAGAGGTGGCGCGTCTGCGGGGCAAAAAGCCCGAGGAACTCTTGGGCTAGGAGGCTTCGTGCGATGGGACAGATCAAGGTAACCTTGAAGAGGAGCTCCATCGGATTTGCTAAGGACCAAAAGGAGACGCTGAGGGCGTTGGGATTGCGCCGTCTCCACCAGTCGGTCATCAAAGAAGACAACCCCAGCATTCGTGGCATGATTCACAAGGTGAAGCATCTGGTAGAAGTCGAAGAGGTATGAGAGACTCGAGGTGTGTGGGGGTATTGAGGCGTCATGAAACTGCACGAGTTAAAGCCGGCACCGGGTAGCCGCAAGGCCCGGCGGCGTGTCGGCAGGGGCATCGGTTCAGGACTGGGAAAGACCTCGGGTAGAGGCCACAAAGGACAGGGAGCCCGTGCCGGCGGAGGCAAAGGCCCCGGATTTGAAGGCGGGCAGACGCCGATCTACATGCGGCTGCCCAGGAGAGGGTTTAATAACAAAGCCTTTGCGGTCCGGTACGCTGTGGTAAACGTCGGTCGCCTGGCACAATTTGAGAAAGGGGAGACGGTCACACCGGAGCGCTTGGTGGAGGCGGGGATCGTGAAAGACCTTAAAGACGGGGTCAAGATCCTCGGCGACGGCGAGCTTGGGGTGGCTCTCACGGTGAGGGCCCACCGTTTCTCGAAGTCGGCGATCGAAAAGATCGAAGCGGCCGGTGGAAAGGCAGAGGTGATCTAGTTGCTGGACGCGCTCCGCAACGCGCTGCGCATCAGCGACCTCCGTCGCAAGCTGCTTTACACCGCGGCGCTTCTCGTCGTTTTCCGCATCGGCTCGTTCGTTCCGGTCCCTGGCGTCGACGCGATCGCCCTAGCGGAGAGCCTTGACATCGGTGGAGGCAACATCTTTGGGTTTTTAAACCTTTTTACGGGAGGCGCCTTGGGGCGCTTTACCATCTTCGCGATGGGTGTCAACCCGTACATTACGGCCTCCATCATTTTGCAGCTTCTCACCGTGGTGATCCCGCGGCTTGAGGAGCTGGCGAAAGAAGGGGTCGAGGGCCGCAAAAAGATCCAGCAGTATACGCGTTACGGCACGGTCGTCTTGGGCCTGATCCAGGCGTACGGGATCACCGTTTTAGCGCGCAACAGCAACGTGGTCACCGATCCGACCTTTTTCAACCTCTTGCTGATCGTGATCACCTTGACTGCCGGCACCAGCTTCTTGATGTGGCTGGGCGAAAAGATCACCGAGCACGGGATCGGCAACGGTATCTCGCTGATCATCTTTGCAGGTATCGTCGCCGAATTTCCCGTCGGGATCGTTCAAACCGTCCAGACGGTCGGCGAGGGCGGCATCAGCATCTTCAGCCTCTTGGTGCTGGCCGTCTTGTTTGTGGTGATCGTCGCGGCAGTGGTCATGGTGCAAGAAGGCCAGCGGCGAATTCCCGTCCAGTACGCGAAAAGGGTTGTGGGCCGGCGCATGTACGGCGGCCAGTCGACGCACATCCCGTTGCGAGTCAACAATGCCGGCGTCATCCCGGTGATCTTCGCGTCGTCGGTGCTCACGTTTCCGCTGACGCTGGCCCAGTTTATCCCGTCCATCGCGCCGGCCATCACCCGGTGGTTTGGCATCGGCTCGGTGGGGTACGTGGTCGCGTATGCGATCTTGGTGATTTTCTTTACGTATTTTTATACGGCGGTAACCTTTAATCCGGTCGAAGTGGCAAACAACATGCGCAAGCACGGCGGCTTTATTCCTGGTCTCAGGCCCGGCAGGTCGACGTCCGAGTACCTCGATCGGGTCTTGACCCGGCTCACGTTGGCCGGAGCGATCTTCCTCGCCATTATCGCGATCCTTCCGTACTTGATGTCGGGAGTCACGCGCATACCGATGACGTTCTTGTTCTTTGGCGGAACGAGCATCTTGATCGTCGTCGGCGTTGCGTTGGATACGATGAAGCAAATCGAAGCTCACTTGTTGATGCGGCACTACGAAGGCTTCTTGAAGTAATGGCGAGGGGGTGCTCGGCACGTGCGCTTAGTCTTGCTGGGGCTGCCGGGTGCGGGTAAGGGTACCCAGGGTGAGCTCCTGTCTGAGGAGCTGGATGTACCGCATATCTCGACCGGCGCGATGTTCCGCGAGGCGATCAAGGCGGGCGGACCGCTAGGGGAGACGGCCCGGGCTTATATTGAGCGGGGAGAGTTGGTGCCGGACGATGTATCGGTCGAGATCGTCAAGGAGCGGCTAAGCCAGCCCGATTGCGAACAGGGGTTCATCTTGGACGGTTTCCCCCGGACAGTGCCCCAGGCCGTGGCGCTCGACCGGACGCTGCCGACGCTGGGGATGGAACTGGATGCGGCAGTCAACATCGAGATCACCGAGGAAGAGGCGGTGCGCCGCATTTCCGAGCGGATGATCTGCTCCCAGTGTGGCGCCACGTACAACCGGGCGATTCACACGGTCTCCCAAACAGACCGGTGCTTAGAGTGCGGCGGCCTTTTGATCCGGCGCCCGGATGATACGGTGGAGACGGCGCGCAACCGTTTGGCCATCTATATGGAGCAGACGCATCCGGTGGTCCATTACTACGCGGAGCGAGGCATGCTGCTCACCGTCGATGGCGAGCGACCGATCGAAGAAGTGTTTGCAGCGATCCTTTCACAGCTGAAAGCTTGGCGATTTGGCCGAAGTTCTGGTGAGGAAGCTCGATGATCATACTCAAATCACCCAGCGAGATCGAAGCCATGCGCCGTGCCGGGCGGGTCGTGGCCTTAGCCCACCAGAGGCTCGCCCAGGAGATTCGCCCGGGTCTACGCACCAAAGATCTCGACGCGATCGTGCTGGAAGTGCTGGAGCGCGAGGGTGCGATCCCGTCCTTCAAAGGATATCAAGGATATCCGGCGAATATTTGCGTTTCGGTCAATGAAGAAGTGGTGCACGGCATCCCCGGTGAGAGGGTGCTATGCGAAGGCGATATCGTCAGCGTCGATATCGGGGCCATCGTCGACGGCTACCACGGTGACAGCGCATGGACCTATCCGGTGGGTGAAATCGACGAGGAAGTGAAAAGGCTGCTGGAAGCGGGGGAGGGTGCGCTCTACGCTGGCATCGAAAGGGCGCGGCCGGGAGCACGCCTGTCCGACATCTCTCACGCAGTCCAGACCTACGTCGAAGCGCGCGGTTACTCTGTCGTACGGGATTTTGTGGGCCACGGCATCGGGCGCTCGATGCACGAGGCGCCGCAGGTGCCCAACTTCGGACCGCCTAACCGCGGTCCTCGGCTCAAGCCCGGCATGACCTTGGCGATTGAGCCGATGGTCAACGCGGGCACCCACGAGGTGCAGATTCTGGAGGATCGCTGGACCGTGGTGACCGCCGATCGCAGCCTCTCAGTGCATTTTGAGCATACGGTGGCGATCACGGAGGATGGGCCACAAGTGTTGACCGCGCTGTAACGAAGCCAGTGGGAGGTCGATGACCACTTGGTCTCGGTGAAACCCGGGCAGTGGGTGACATCGTCGGCAGGTCGGGACGTTGGCGCTCACTATCTGGTGGTCGCTCTTGCGGAGGCGCCGTTCGTTTACGTCGCGGACGGAGTGCGGCGGACGGTAGCCAAGCCCAAGCGAAAAAACATTCGCCACTTGTGGGTTCACGATGTAGTCCACGAGGAGACCGCTGCCCAGCTTGCTTTGGGAAAGAAAGTGACGGATGCTCAGATTAGGGCGGCGTTGACCGAGATCGTGGGCGAGAAAGAGGAGGTCGGTTGACCCCATGGCAAAACAGGATGTCATCGAGATGGAAGGGACGGTCATCGAACCCTTGCCTAATGCGATGTTTCGGGTGGAGCTCGAAAACGGGCACAAAGTGCTGGCTCATATTTCGGGGAAGATGCGGATGAACTTCATCCGGATCTTGCCCGGTGACAAAGTGACGGTTGAGCTGTCACCCTACGATCTTGGCCGTGGGCGGATCACCTACCGCAAGAAGTGAGTCCTTGCGACGCAGTGGGTAGGAGAAGCCAGGCGGTCTAAAGAGGAGTGGATGAGATGAAAGTGCGTCCATCGGTAAAGCGCATTTGTGAAAAGTGCAAGGTGATTCGCCGTCACGGGAAAGTGATGGTCATCTGCGAAAACCCGCGACATAAGCAGGTCCAAGGGTAGATCCTTTCAGAGACGGGAGGTGCAGTGATTGGCTCGAATCGCTGGCGTCGATCTTCCCCGCGATAAGCGGATTGAAGTGGCACTCACGTATATCTACGGCATCGGCCGTTCGACTTCCAGTAAGATCTTGGCCAAGACGCAGATCGACCCCAATACGCGGGTGCGTGATCTGACGGAAGAAGAGGCCAACCGGCTGCGGGAAGTGATCGAGCGGGAGTACACGGTCGAGGGCGATCTCAGGCGCATCGTGCAGATGAACATCAAGCGCTTGATGGATATCGGCACGTACCGTGGCTTGCGCCACCGCCGGGGCCTGCCGGTGAGGGGGCAGCGTACCCGCACCAACGCCCGGACCCGCAAAGGGCCAAGGCGCCCCATCGGCCGCAAGCGCTGAGGGTCTACGGGCCCTAAAGTTGTTGAGTAAAGTTATACCTGTTTTGCAGATACTTGGTAGAGGAGGCCGTCTTCACCAGGGCGCGTCCTCCGCCATTTTGGGAGGGTGAAAGTTTGGCTAGGCCAAGAAAGGGTTCGCGACTTCGCAGGCGGGAACGGAAGAACGTCCCCGTCGCTATCGCGCATATTCGCTCGACGTTTAACAACACCATCGTGACGATCACCGATAAACAGGGTAATGTGTTAGCCTGGTCGTCCTCGGGCAACCAGGGGTTTAAGGGTTCCCGCAAGGGTACGCCGTATGCTGCTGGCCTGGCAGCCGAGGCTGCGGCGAGGGCCGCGATGGATCACGGTGTCCGCGAGGTCGAAGTGTACGTGAAAGGCCCCGGCGCGGGTCGAGAGGCGGCGATCCGTTCGCTTCAAGCGGCCGGGCTTGACGTGAGCCTGATCAAAGACGTGACGCCGATCCCCCACAACGGCTGCCGTCCTCCCAAGCGGCGGCGGGTTTGATTGGAGTCAGCGGAGGTGAATTTCTAGTCGATGGCACGGTATCTTGGACCCGTCTGCCGGTTGTGCCGGCGTGAAGGAGAAAAGCTCTTTCTTAAAGGTGAGAAGTGCTACACGGAAAAGTGCCCCTTTGAGCGCAGGGGCTACCCGCCCGGCCAGCATGGACAGGGGCGGCGGCAGCGGCCTACGGAGTACGGCATACACCTGCGGGAAAAGCAAAAGCTGCGCCGGATCTACGGTGTGCTGGAGCGGCAGTTTGAGCGGTATTATCGAGAGGCGGCCCGGCGAAAGGGCGTTACCGGTGAAAACCTGCTCATCCTTCTCGAGTCGCGCCTTGACAACATCGTTTATCGCTTAGGCTTCGCGCCTTCGCGTGCGGCAGCGCGGCAACTGGTGATGCACGGCCATTTCACCGTCAACGGCAGAAAGGTCGACATCCCGTCGGCACAGGTGCAGCCCGGTGACGTCATTGCGGTAAGGGAAAAGAGCCGTCAGATCCCGATGATCAAGGAGAGCGTGGAGGCGGCGACGAGCCGCGGGCTTCCTGCATGGCTCGAGCTGGATGCCGAAGCCATGCGGGGCACGGTGAAGAGCCTGCCCACGCGGGATCAGATCGACGTCCAGGTCCAGGAGCACCTCATCGTCGAGCACTACTCCCGCTAACCCATGAGACGAGATGGGGCTTGATGTGAGGGGCGTACCACCTCGCCTTTCATCCTCGTCACGACAAGGAGGGTTTCGGACATGATTGAGATTGAGAAGCCCAAGATCGAGACGGAAGAGATGACCGACACCTACGGGCGTTTCGTCGTCGAGCCGCTCGAGCGCGGGTACGGTATCACCCTCGGCAACTCGCTGAGACGGATCCTCCTCTCGTCCCTTCCGGGCGCCGCGGTGACGTCGGTGCGTATCGACGGTGTCCTGCACGAGTTTTCGACGATCAAGGGCGTCGTGGAAGATACGACGGATATCATCCTCAACCTTAAGGAGCTTATCGTCAAGCTCCATCAAGACGAGCCGGCGACCATCCGCTTGGTAGCCGAGGGCGAGGGAGAGGTGACCGCGGGCGATTTTGAGGTGCCGAGCACGGTCGAGATCCTCAACCCGGACCTGCACATCGCGACGTTGGCGAAAGACGGGCGCCTGGAGATGGAAGTGACGGTGGCCAAGGGGCGAGGATACGTCTCGGCCGATCGCAACAAAAAGCCCGATCAGCCCATCGGCGTAATTGCCGTTGACTCGATCTTCACGCCGGTCCGCCGCGTCAACTACAGGGTCGAGGACACCCGTGTGGGCCAGCAGACCGACTTTGACCGCCTCATCCTAGAAGTGTGGACCGACGGCAGCATTGCTCCCAACGAGGCCGTGAGCCTCTCGGCCAAGATCTTGACGGAGTATCTCAAGTTCTTCATCAGCTTGGACGAGGCCGCCGAGGGCATGGAGATCATGGTCGAGAAGGAAGACGAGGAGAGAAACCGCCTGCTGGAGATGACCATCGAAGAGCTGGACCTTTCGGTCCGGTCGTACAACTGCCTCAAGCGGGCCGGTATCAACACCGTCGAAGAGCTGATCCGCCGGACCGAAGAGGACATGATGAAAGTGCGCAACCTCGGCAAGAAGTCCCTGCAGGAAGTGAAGGAGAAGCTGGCGGCTCTCAACTTGAGTTTGAGATCGTCCGACGAATAAGCTGGGTTACTTTAGGGTAAAGGAGGTCGTCACCATGGCCCTGCAAAAGCTGGGACGCACGCAAGGGCATCGGAAGGCGCTGCTGCGATCACTCGTCGCCTCCGTCCTGCTGCACGGCAGAATTGAGACGACCGAAGGCAAGGCTAGAGCGGCAAAACCGTTGGTGGATAAGATGATCACCCTGGGTAAGCGGGGCGATCTTCACGCTCGGCGCCAAGCGGCGGCCTTTCTCAATAATCCCGAAGCGGTGCGCAAGCTCTTTGAAGAAGTGGCTCCCCGCTACCGTGACCGCAACGGTGGTTACACCCGGTTGCTCAAACTTGGGCCGCGCCGGGGAGATGCCGCGCCGATGTCGCTCTTGGAGCTGGTCTAGTCGACGGGGTGCTGGCGGTACCAGGGAAGTTCTCAATACCGGATAGCGTGCGCGGCGGGCCGATCCCGCCGCTTTTTTCATCACCGGGAGGACCGCGGATGAGGGAAGTTTTGCGGTTTGCCGGCGTCTCTTTTCGGTATCAAAAAGACAGCCCATGGGTCCTTCGCGGGGTGAGTTTCGCGCTGGCGCGGGGTCAATGGCTCGCCTTGATGGGAGAGAGCGGGGCCGGCAAATCGACCATCGCCCGGCTGGCCTGCGGTCTTGCCGACCCTACGACGGGCGAGGTCGCCGCGGCGCGGGCGGCCTACGTCGCCCAAGATCCCCAAGCCAACATCATCGGTGAGCGAGTCGAGGAAGATGTGGGCCTTGCTCTCGCGCCAAAGGAGGCGAGCCTCTTGGAGAGGCAAACCGCCATCCACGCGGCCCTGGATGCCGTCGGACTTGCCTGGGCGAAGGAGCGGCGCATGGCCACCTTGAGCGGCGGCGAACTGCAGCGGGTGGCGATCGCGGGAGCGCTTGCCCAACGGGCAGAGCTCTTAGTGCTGGATGAGCCCACGAGCCATCTCTCCACCGAGGCAGCCCGCCAATTTTGGAGTGTGGTGGAGCCTGCGCTGCGCCAGGCGGGCACAGCGGTGCTGCTCATCACCCACAGGCTCCAAGAGGCGAAGATGGCCGACCGCATCGCTCTTCTTTCCTGTGGCAGGATCGCCGTAGCAGGCCCGGCGGCCAAGGTGGCCCGGCGGCCGCTGCTCCTTGAGCTCGCGGCGGTGGCGCCCGACCCGGTCGAGGCGGTGGCCGGCTGGTGTGAGAAGATGGGGAAAAGCGTTCCCTGGCCCACGGACGATGAGAGGTTGGTGGCGGCGTTTTGCTCGCTCTTAGAGACGTTTCGGTCCGGTTGATCGATCCAGAGACGGGCGTCGCGGTCAATGCTCTCGACCGCGTCTTTATGGAGGTAGAGAAAGGCGAGGCCGTGGTGCTCGTAGGAGAAAGCGGCGCGGGAAAGACCACGCTGCTCTCCGTAGCTGCCGGTCTGATACGGGTGACCGCAGGGAGTGTCTTTGTCGGCGGCCGAGAGCTGACTTGGGGCGACCGGGGACAGGACCGGTGGCTGAGAGCGAAGGTAGGCGTGGCGTTTCAGTTTCCCGAGCGAAGCTTTTTTGCCACCACCGTACGGGAAGAGGTGGGGCTGACGGCGAGCCTTCTCGGGTGGGAGCCGGAGCGAGTCACGGCGGCGGTGGAGCGCGCTCTTTCGGCCGTGGGCCTGAGTTTCAACCTCCTCGACCGCTCGCCTTTCACTTTGAGTGGGGGAGAGAAACGGCGCGTCGCCCTTGCGGCTGCGTTGGCCCACGAGCCGGAGCTTTTGCTCTTGGACGAGCCGGAGGTCGGCATGGACCTCAGAGGGCAAAAACACGTCCGCGAACTGATCCAGCGGCTAAAGAACGAGGGGAAAGCTCTGCTCGTCGCAACGCACGACGTCGACGCCGCCATGGGATGGGCGGACCGCTGCGTGGTGTTGAAAAAGGGCCGCGTGGCCGATACGCTGGCGCTTACGGATCCGTGGCCCGAGGGTGCTGGAGCGCGGCTCGCCCCTTATTCGTGGGACTACACCCTTCTTCGCAGGATCTACCGTGAGGCGCACGCGAGAGGGTGGACGCTGCCCGATCCCCACCGGGCGCGCGATCGCTTTTTGGCGGCCTTGACGGCTCGGGCAAAAAACCCGGCGGCGCCCGGTGAAGCGGAGGATTTCCCGAAGCCTATGGAGGGGCCACAATGAGCCGACCGGCGAGGCCGCGCTCAGGCATTGCATGGGTTATCGCTGGTATGGTGGCGAGCATCATCGCCATCGAAGGCTGGCTGGATGTTGGCATCGTGGTGCTGGCCTTTGTGTTGATCACTCTCTGGGCGTACCCCGTTCGCCTGGCGGCTCTGCTCCAGCGGATGCTCCCGTTTGCGGCCTTTTCGCTGATCACTTTCACCTTTGGCGCCTTGGGCGGAGCGCCTCGTGGCCCGTCGGCCGCGCTGGAGCCTATGACCGCCGCCGCAATTTCCCGGGCCGGGCTGGCGGCCGCGCGCTTGCTCCTCGTGGGCGTCGCCGCTTCGTGGGTTGGGCTCTACATGGGCACAGGAAACATGATGGCCTTTCTAGCCCGGCTGGGGCGGCGCATCAAAAGGATCGGGCTGGACGTGACGCCGCTGCTCCTATCGTTAGGGATCGCGATCCGCTTTCTCCCGTTGATGCAGGAGGAGGCCCGCAGGCTCCACCTTGCCTGGCAAGCCCGGGGAGCAGGCTTGATGGCCCGGGGGGTCGTGGGCCGGGTGCGTTACGCCGGGGCCTTGGCCGTACCGCTGCTGGCGGCAGCACTGCGGCGGGCAGAGGCTTTGGCGGAAGCGATGGAAGTGCGTTTAGGTCCAACCGCCGCGGTCGATGCAGTGTGGGCTGAGTCGCTAGCGCCCCAGGGCTCGCACGCCGCAGGGCAAAGCCTGCGGGTCGCGCTGGCGATTGCGGCCTCTTGGCTTGGACTTGTGGTACGGATGGGCCGATGGGTGGGGTGACGGTGCGAAACCTGCGGCTGACGGTGGCCTACGACGGCACCGGATATTTTGGCTTTCAAGATCAGGGGCGAGATGATCGGCCGACCGTTCAAAGGACGCTGGAGGCGGCTTGGGCGCGCCTTGTGGGCGAATCGGTCAAGATCATTGGGGCGGGCCGGACCGATGCAGGTGTGCACGCCGAGGGGCAAGTGGTCAATTTCAGGACCCGATCGGCGGCCATCCCGGCGGAGCGGGTACCGCACGCCTTTAACAGCGTGCTTCCCCCTGATATCCGGGTGACGGGCTGCGACGAGGTGCCGCTGGAGTTTCATGCCCGCTTTGACGCCATCGCCAAGCAATATGTCTACCGGATCGACAACCGCCCCTTCCCGTCCCCTTTATTGCGGCATTTCACCTATTTTGTCGCCCGTCCTCTCGATGTGGAGGCGATGAGGCAGGGTGGCGCGTTTTTGGTGGGCCGGCACGACTTCCGGGCTTTTGCCGGCTCGGCCCATGGAGAGCGCTCGACGGTGAGGACGCTGACGCGCTGCAGCGTCGATGAACACCGCGGGTTAATTGAGATCACTGTCGAAGGAGACGCGTTTCTCAACCACATGGTGCGCATCATCGCCGGGACCCTGGTCAAGGTTGGTCACGGGGAGCATCCTCCCGAGTGGGTGGCGGAGGTGCTCAGCTCCCAGGACAGAAGGCGGGCGGGCCCGACCCTGCCGGGAAAGGGGCTCACCCTCATGTGGGTGAAATACCCGCCTCTCTCCGGCAAGGAGAAGACAGGGAAATTGCCTTGACACCGGGATTCATCCTGTATTACAATGAGGCGTGGATTCTGCTTATGGTTTCGTACGCCGCTTACCCTTCGATCCCCCGTGACGTCGAACGGGACCTGGCGGACGCGTGTTGAGGGGGAAGACACCTTTGCAACGCACATACATGGCTAAGGAGCATGAGGTCGACAAAAAGTGGTACATTGTCGACGCCCGGGGCAAGACGCTGGGTCGTCTGGCGAGCCAGGTGGCCGCGGTTTTGCGCGGGAAACATAAGCCGACGTACACTCCCCACGTCGACAGCGGTGATTACGTCATCGTCATCAACGCGAAGGACGTGCGCCTCACGGGGAAAAAGCTCGATAAAAAGATTTACTATCGCCACTCCCGTTACCCCGGCGGTCTTAAGATGCAAACCGCGGGCGAGATGCTGGAAACCCGGCCTGAAAAGATGGTCGAGCTCGCGGTTTGGGGGATGTTGCCTCACAACCGGCTCGGGCGTCGACAGATTCGCAAGTTGAAAGTGTATGCCGGACCAGAACATCCCCACGAGGCTCAAAAGCCCGAGCCGCTCGCCGTTGAGGGGTAAGAGGAAAGGAGGCTAACCATGGCCGTTGCCAGCGAGCAGCTTTACGGCACGGGCCGGCGCAAGACGTCGGTCGCCCGGGTCCGCTTAGTTCCAGGAAGCGGTCGCATCATCGTCAACGGCAAGTCGCTGGAGGAGTATTTTCAGCGGCCGGTGTTGGAGAGGATGGTGCGCGCGCCCTTGGCCGTCACCAAGACCGAGGACCGGTTTGACGTGATCGCCAATGTGCACGGTGGTGGCCTTTCGGGCCAAGCTGGGGCGCTTCGCCACGGCATCGCGAGAGCCCTCTTGGAGGCGGAGGAGGAGTTCCGGGTGCCGCTCAAGCGCGAGGGCTTTCTCACCCGCGACCCGCGCATGAAAGAGCGCCGGAAGTACGGTTTGAAAAAGGCCCGCAAGGCGCCGCAGTACTCCAAGCGCTGAGTTTTGGCAGGTTTCGTGTGGCAGGATGGCCCGTTCCTCTTGGGGAGCGGGTTCTTTTTTTGTGTCGCGCAGGGCGCAAGCCCACTTGACAGGGCAGTCGCGGCAAGGACGACTCGTTAGTCAAAGGCGTGTTCGAGAATGGGGCCTGGACGCGGGGAATTAGGGGAAACATCGAAGGGAAAAGGCGGCCGATCCTCCTTTGGAATGGGTTCCGCGGGTGGAGTTTCTGGATCGCTCCCGGAGATGGAGCGGTGTTGTGGCCGGGTGGGCGGTTGAGGCTCCCGCGAGTCGAAAAGCCGCGACCATGCGCATGGCGAGTACCTTTGGGGCTCCCGTCCCCGGACGAAGCTGTCGAGCTCGCGGTGGGGGCACGTTTCACCGGCCAAGAGGCCGGTAAAGGGATCGACCGCCACGCCCGTCACGACATGAGGCGGAACGGAGAAGGGCCGTGGCGGCCTGTCTCGTAACGCCTGGACCATCAACCTGCGCCAGATGGGCGCCGCCAGGGCGCCTCCTCCTCCTGGAAGGGGCGAACCGTCGTCATTGCCGACGTAGACGCTGGCGACCAGCTCGGGAGTATAGCCGACAAACCAAGCGCTCCTTTGGTCGTCGGCGGTGCCCGTCTTGCCCGCTTGGGGCCTGCCGATGTCCGCCGCGGCGCCGGTGCCGTAGCGTACGGCATCCTGCAGTATGTCGGTGATGAAGTAGGCAACCTCCTCGGAAAGCACGCGCCGTGGCAGCGGGCGATGACGGTAAAGCACCCGGCCGCTCGAGTCCGTCACTTCCATCACGGCAAAGGGGACGTGCCTCACGCCCCCGGTGGCAAAAGGAAGGTAGGCGCCGGCCATTTCGAGAGGCGACACCCCCTGTTTAAGGCCTCCCAACGCCAGCGCGAGATGGCGATCATCGGGGGTGAGCGTCGTGATCCCCAAGCGGCGAGCCATCTCCATCGCAGCGTTGACGCCGATCTCCCTCAGGAGCCACACCGATCCGTTATTGAGGGAACGCACAAGCCCTTGCTTGAGCGTGATGGGTCCCCAGTACTCATCCCCGAAATTGGTGGGCGCATAGCCGCCAAAGTCGCGGGGCACGTCTTCGATCAGGTCATTCATCTGCCAGCCTCGCTCCAGGGCGGCCGCGTAAACAAAGGGCTTAAAGGCTGAGCCGGGCTGGCGCAAAGCGTAAACAGCCCGGTTAAACTGGCTTTCCCGGTAGTCGCGCCCGCCGACCATCGCCAAGATAGCGCCGGACGCAGCGTCGAGCACGACGACGGCGCCTTGGTGGTTCCCGAGAGCCTCTTCCGCGGCTCGTTGCACCTGGAGGTCTAGAGTGGTCTTCACCCGGAGCCCCCCGCTGAGGAGCGTGGCGGCGTCAAAGCGCTGGGAGAGCCACGTGTGGACATAATCGACAAAATAAGGCGCTCTGCCGCCGCGGCGCTGGGCGAGGACGACCGGCTCGGCCTGAGCCGAAAGCCGTGTTGTCTCGTCGATGAAGCCAAGTTCGTGCATGCGGCGCAGGACAATGTCGCGGCGAGCTTGGGCCCCTTGTAGGTCCCGATAGGGCGTGTAGCGGGAGGGCGCTTGCAAGAGGCCTGCCAGGAGCGCTCCTTCGGACAGTGAAAGCTCGGCCGCGGGCTTACCGAAATAAACGCGGGCTGCCTCTTCGATGCCGTACGCCCCCTCGCCGAAATACACGTGGTTAAGGTATAAACTCATGATTTGGGATTTGGAGAAGCGCCGTTCGAGCAACAGGGCATAGACCGCTTCTTGAACCTTGCGGGAGTAGCTCTTTTCGGCGGTGAGAAAGAGGTTGCGGGCGAGCTGCTGGGTGATGGTGCTCGCCCCCTGGGCCTTGCGGCCTTCCCGCAGGTTGACGAGGACGGCGCGCCCGATGCTGATGATGTCCACCCCGGGATGATCCCAAAAGCGGGCGTCTTCGATCGCGACGACGGCGTTGACGACGTCCTGGGAAATCTCCTCCAAGGGAACGAAGAGGTGCGCGTTGTCTCCGATCGAAGCAAAGGCCTCTCCCTCGCGATCGAGCAACACCACGCCCGACATGGGCTTGTCCGCGTCAAACCGGCTGATGGCGACGGCTCCCCGGATGGCGATGGCTGTTACGGGAAGGAGCGCGATCATGAGGCCAAAAGCGACCCAAAGGAGGAGACGGCGAAAACTCCAGGACTTCATCGGCTGGAGGGGGGCTTGCTGGCTCTCGACCGACGTGCCAGAAGCATTTGCAGGCAGGCGAGGAAGAGGAAGAAGTGCAGTTGCCGTTCGAGATCGCCAAAGGGGACCAGGGCGACGACGCCGGCGCCGAGCGCGGCAAGACTAAACTGTAGGAGGAAGACGCCGGTGCCGAAATGATAACCTGTCCATAGCATCGCTGCGAGCGTCCACCAAAAGAGCCACTCGGCCACGGTCTTCGCCTCCTTGCGGCCGGGTGCCGGTTTGCTGTCCCTCCGTAGTCTACGCGCTCGACATGGGGTTTTATTTGCCGGGCGCCAGAAATCTACACGTCGCCCCCATGGCTCTTGATGATTTTCACGGCTCGCTCTACTTGGACGTCGCTCCCGTCGGTGAGGGCCACCACCATCCACCCATGGCCTTGGGCATGGGCATCACCCGTTGCAAGACCGCTTGCCGAAGCGTCGGCTGAGAGGAGGATGCCGCTCGTCTCTTCCGAGGGATCCGCTCCCATCACGAGTTGGCTCAGGCTTGCAAATCTCCCTGTAGACGGATTAAACGGCTCATCGACGCGTCCCTCTTGACTGGTCGCGCTAAGGGCATCGAGTTGGGTGTCGCTAAAACCCGCCTGGCGCAAGCGCTGCACCGCTTGGCGCGCGGCGTCTTGATCCGAAAAGAAACCAAAGACACTCCGGCCCTCGATTTGCATGACGTGACCTCCGTGATCGGTGAGAAAGGGAGTTAAGCTTATCCTGTCGTGGCCCGAGGAGAGTTATGTACGCTGGGATTAAAAGGCTCTTTCGACCGTGATCAACCCTTGGAGGCGTGAGCGTGGAGACCAGCGCAGGTTGATCGTCATGAGAGAGGCGGCGGGTGAAAGGCGCAGCGCGACGTGGGGGTTGACACCGCTTTCTTCGTTGACCCACTGTACGGTAAGTTCCCGGGGAAGCGATAAGTTTTGCCCCTGGAAACTCAACCGGGCGACCGGCCAGCCCAGGGGCGCGGCAGTAAAGATGGGGGCGACGGCGACTTCGACTGAGCCTGCGGGAAGTAGCTGGATCGTCGTTCCCAGCCGGATCAGGGGGTCGTACCGGCCTTGCCGCAGCCAAACTCCGCCCTGAAATTCGGCCGAGAAAAGACCGGTTTCCCGCCACGCCCCACCCGAAAGAAGGAGCCAGCTGGGCGGTGAGCCTTCCCTAAAGTGGAGCGAGAGGCGGCTTTCGAGAGCGTAGGCGTCACTCAGGACGATCTGCCTCCAGCTTTCCAGGTGACCACCCTCTGGGACGCTGGGCTGGCCTGACCACGGGTGCAGCGGGCGATCCCCGGTGGCGTGAGTCAACGAGATGAGACGGGACCCGTATACGTCTTGAATCCCAAAAGAGAGGGACCATTGGTTTCCTTGGTTGAGCCACCAGTCGGATCGAAACGAAAGCTGGGCCCCGCCTAGATCAGGAAAGTAGTGGCCGGAGGCTACGCTCACCACCCAGGGAGAGCTGGACCTGAGCCCCCCGCTGGCCTGGAAGTTGTAATGAGCGAACCGCTGGATCAGGCTGGCGTTGACTCCGACCAGGGGGTGGAGCTCGTCGTCGAGCCAGGCGGCGCCCGCGATGGTCTCCAAGCCCCACCGGGGAGCTGTAGCCGCCTGCGCCCGGGCGACCGGTGTTGTCAAGAACATGAGTAGGACCATCCCGACCATCGCAAGGCCCAAAGACTTAAATTCAGGCTTTCTCCGAGCCCAACTTACACCGATCGCCAGCAAGCCCGGAATGACGAAAAGGCTGAGGAAGGTCGACGTGATGAGGCCGCCGATGACCGCCACGGCCATGGGCGCCTGGAGTTCGCTTCCTTCGCCAAGGGAAAGGGCCAGGGGAATGAGTCCAAAGATACTGGTGATTGACGTCATCAGGATCGGGCGCAGCCGCTCCATCGCTCCCCGGTGGATCGCTTCCAGAGGATCAAGTCCCTCTTTTCGCAATCCGTTAATGCGGTCGATCATCACGATCGCGTTGTTCACCGCAACACCGGCGAGCAAAATCAGGCCGATAATGGCCGGCACCCCGAGCGCGTGCCCGCTGGCCCACAACAACGCCAAGGCGCCCGCGCCGGCCAAGGGCACAGTTACCAGGATGATCAAAGGTTGGCCCAGCGACTCAAACTGGGCCGCCATCACCGCGTACACGAGGATGAGGGCGACCACGAGCACCCAGCTCAGCTCTCCGAGGGACTCGTCGACCACTCGGTGGATGCCTACGATCTCCGCCCGATAGCCAGGCGGCAGCGGGAGCTCTTCCATGAGTTGAAGCGCCTTGGTCCTCGCCGCCTCTAAACTGATGCCGTCCAGCTCCGCCCGGACGGTCGTGACGCGCATGCGGTCGCGATGGTGGATGGTTGCCATGGAGGTAGCCTCTACCACCGTCGCGATGCGGTCGAGGATGGGTTGGCCACCCGAACCGGTAAGCTGGGCGCCGGGTACCCGAAATTCTCTGACGGCGCTGACGCTTTCGGTCTCCTCGGCTGCAGGCCGCAGCACCACCGGAAGCCGTTGGCCGTCCAACGTGATGTAGGTCGCGGTGACTCCGGTCAAGTGATTTCTCAGGGCCAGCCCGACCTGAGCGGCTGTGAGAGGCTCGCCCCCTCCAAGAATGCTTTGGAAGCTCCGTTCACTCACGTGGAAAAAGAGCTCCGGCTTTCCTGGATCGACGCTGGTGGTGACGTTGTGAAACCCCTCGGTTGCCGCCAATGTCTTGGCCCACTGGGAGGCTAGGTGCTGGAGCGTCTCGAGGTCGGGGCCGCTCAGTTCGACGGTAAGGCCGTAGAAGTAGTCATCCCCCAGCGCGGCAACGGTCCGGTCTTCCTGGATCTCCATCTGGAAGCGGGGATCTCGATCGAGGGCCGCGATGGCTTGCGCGATCTCTTGGGCGGAGCGCCGGCGCATGGACTTGGGCTGCAACACCACGGTCAGCTGCGCCTGGTTGGGCGCAAGACTCGTGGCGCGGGCCAGGAGATCCTCCGACCCTTGGTCGCCGACGAGGGCGGCCACAGTGACGACTTCGGGCATCTCCAAGAGAGCCTCTTCGATGGGGATCACGTGCTGGAGCGTCTCCGAAGCGCTCCAGCTAGGAGGACCGTCAAGCCGGACGACGATCAGCGACCCGTCGGTGGGGGGCAAAAATTCCGTCTCTAAGCGGCCCGGCAGCACCAAGAGCAGGATGAGGCAAAGACCCAGCGTCACCGGAGTGAGCCACCGCCGGGAAGTCCAGGCCGAGAGGGCCTTTTTGTACAACGGCAAGAGGCGCCGGTGTAAGAGTGTGACGCGAGAGACCGGCTGTGCCGGCGACGGCCCTTCGCTGGCAGCGGCCGCTTCGAGCGTTCCTGCCGCCGCGGGATTGACTGCGAAACGGGGACGGTGGAAGCGGCCCACGCGGCCGGACTGGGAATCGTAGGCTTTTCCGAGAAATTTGGAGGCAGCGACCGGCACGACCACGAGAGCGACGGCTAGCGAAGCCAACAACGAGCTTGTGACGGCGATGCCCGTGTCGCGAAAGAGAACGCCCGCCAAGCTCTTGACGAAAAAGATCGGCACGAAGACGATGAGGGTCGTCAGCGTGGACGCGACGATGGCCGAGGCGATCTCGCTCCCACCCCGGATGGCCGCCTCACGGCTATTTGCCCCCGACTCCCGATGACGGACGATGTTTTCCAAGACGACGATGGCGTTGTCGACCAACATGCCGACGGCGACGGCAAGCCCACCCAAGCTCATCATGTTGAGACTGACGTTGAGCGCGCGCATCGTCACCAGCGCGCCCAAGATGGAAAGAGGGATCGCCGTGGCGATGACGGCGATGGAGCGGGCGCTCCGCAAAAAGAACAAGAGGACCGCGGTCGCAAGCACCGCTCCGATCGCAGCCGATGACGAGAGGTTACTCAACGACGCCCCCACGAGGTCAGCTTGGTCGGTCAGGGGAAAGAAGCGAAGTCCGAGGCTTTCGTCTTGCTCAAGTTGGGCTAAGGCCTCACGCACTCGAGAGGATACCTGGACGCTGTTTTCTCCCGATTGCTTGAGAATGCGCACAATGACGGCGGCCTGACCATTGACGCGCGTGGCCCCTTCCCGCGGCCGCGGTGCGATGGTCACATCGGCCACCTCCCGCAATCTTACGGGCATCGCTTGGCTTAGGGCCAACAAACCAATGCCTGTGTCAGGAAGGCCTTGCCGGATCGCCACGGGTTGATCTTTTAGCGCTTCGAGATCGGTGATCGTGCGGCCGGCTTTAAGGTGGTATCGGACGCCGTCTTCGACGACGCTGCCCGCGGGGATGACCATGTTTTGGGCGGCGATGACTTGGTAAAGAAGGGTAGGGGTGATGCCGTGCTCCTGCAGCTGGGCGGAGTCGTAACGGACGGAAATCTCTTGGTAAGAGCCGCCCAAGATCTCTACGCCGGCGACCCCGGGCACTTGCTGCAGCCGGGGTTTCACGTAGGTCTCGACCCTGCGCGTCACCTCGACGGGATCCTCAGCGCCCGCGACGGCCACCATCATGACGGGCAGTTGGGATGGATCGGTCGGCAGCACGATCGGCGGCTCGGCGCCCTGGGGCAGGAGACGCGCGCCGATCGCGACGTTGTTTTCCAGTTGTTTCATCGCTTGAGTGAGGTCGGCGCCCCACTCAAACTCGGCGGTGATGATGGAGAGGTGTTCGGCGCTGGAGGAGCGCATCCGGGTGAGCCCTGGAACCGTGGCGATCAGCTCTTCGAGCGGATTCGTGACGTCGGCTTCCACCGTGGCGGGATCAGCCCCCGGATAGAGAGTGATCACGGCGACGACGGGAAGTTCGATGTTGGGCAGTAGATCGACGCCAATCCCTTGAAGGGCGACGCCCCCAAACAAAATGAGGGCTAAGACGGCCATCGCCACGGTGACGGGTCGCCGGACCGCAAGGTGGACCAAGCTCACCTAAGGGCCACCTCCGTCACGGATAGGACCGTTGCACCGTTCCGGGCGGAAGGAGCCGGAGCGCCGCAGCGTCGAGCCCCTGGTTGATCTCAAGATCCAGCACTTCGACGAGGGCTTGCACCTTCCCGTCGGGAGAGAGCATCTGCATGCGGCTCACCAGCCAGCGGTCGGTATCGACCCAGATGCGATACGTCTTGTCCGAATCGTATTCCTTAGCCGAGACGACGGCATAGGAGGCGCTGTCCAGCTCAGTCACCGTCTCAAGATCGAGCTCGAACCTCTCGGCCGGGGGAAGCGAAAAGAGCTGGTCGGGCGTGAGCTGGATATAAGATTGCCCGGACAGGACTTGGTCGAGGGGCAGCCGGTGCGCTTCGCCCGTCGCCGGGACGTATTCGGTGTAAAGGTTGGCCTGCACGTCGATGATGTAAAAGACGCCAGCGTAGATCTCCGGTTTGGTCCAAGTGGCCCGGGCCAGGTCAGGAAAAATGGCGGCCAGCTGGAGCTCGCCCTCGCTCTTGGACCCATCGCGCGGGGAGATTTGCGTGATGCTGACTCTCGCTTTGATATCGCGCACCCGGCTCACTTGCTCTCGGAGCTCCTGATGGATGCGTTCCAAGGTGATCTCGTCCAAAGGCTCAGGCGCTCCCGGTCGGACTGGATCGGCCACCGAACTGCCGGGGGCGGCGGCAGAGTCCCCGCGGGCTTGCTTTTCGGCGGCTGTCACCGGTTCGCCCGTGGGGGACAAGGGCAGAGCTTCCGAAAAGGCGAGCGGCGCGCTCAAAATCACGATGGCGATCCATGTCAAGCCGATGGCCCACGGGCGCCATCTTGTTTTACGTCTTTTGGGGGAACGGGACATCCGCTTCGCGTCCTCCTGCCGTCTGATGCTGACCCAAAAAGCCAATAGGAGTCACAGTGACACGTCAAGATTCGGTTCTCTCCTGGGTTCTCCTGCCGCGGCGACCGATTTGTGGGCTTTCCCCGGGCGGTTCTGGCCTCTGGCCGATCGGCATACGGATGGGGGGAGGCGGCGTCACGGAAAGAGCCGTCCGGAGGAGGGGTCGTCTTGGGATACCTGGATGGCAAGGTCGCCCTGGTGACCGGCGCAAGCCGGGGGATCGGCCGGGCGGTCGCCTTGAAGTTCGCCGCGGAAGGCGCCAAAGTCGCGGTCAATTACCTTACGTCGGAAGAGGAGGCCCATCAGGTCGTCCAAGAGATTGAAAGCCGCGGCGGCGAAGCCTTGGCCGTGCGGGCCGATGTGGCAAGAAAGGCGGATGTCGTCGCCATGGTCGAGCGGATCTGCGAGGAGTGGGGGGGCGTCGACATCTTGATGAACAATGCGGGCCTCGCGCTGGACGGACCCGCGGAGCGTATGTCCGAGGAGGATTGGGATCGCGTCATCGACGTCAACCTCAAGGGGACCTTTCTTTGCACCCAGGCGGTGATCCCGTCGATGAGGGAGCGCGGGGCGGGTAAGGTGATTAATGTCTCGGCGGCTTCGGCGGTGCGGGGGAGGAAGGATGGGGCCAACTTTTGCGCGGCCAAGGCGGGCGTCCTCGCGCTGACCAAGTGCTTTGCCCGAGAGCTTGCGCCTTTGATTCAGGTCAATTGCCTGATGCCGGGGTTTACCCAGACCGAGGAGGTCGTAAAGCGATTTAGATTGGATGACCCCCAGGTGCGAGCGAAGCTTTTGGCTGAGATCCCCATGGGACGGTTGGCCACGGTCGAAGAGATCGCGGACGGAGCCTTGGTGTTGGCCTCGAAGTTTTCAGATCTGATGACAGGACAAGTGCTGGCCATTAACGGCGGCTCATATATGTAGACCCACTTTTTCCCATTTCTCGGCGTTTGACAGGGGTACGTATGTTCGGTTAAAATACGAACACACGTTCTACCTTTGTGAGCCGCCGGGCAAGTGTTGAGCTCGGCGGCGAGCCAACTCTCTCCACGAGGAGGCGCTTCGATGCCTGTCAAGCGGTCGAGCCACCCATGGGTGGGTTGCATTCGCATCCCCGATTTTCCCGTGCAGGCAGAGCTGGCCCGCCGCCCCGAGCTTCGCGGCCGCCCCGTCGTCATCACGGCTCCCACCGCCGGCGGAGCGGCGGCCAAGGCGCCTGTGACGCATTGCTCTTTGGAGGCGGCGGAGCAAGGTGTGCGCCCAGGCATGCCGGTGCGGGAAGTGATCGCGACATGCCGCCAGGCGGTGCTTTTATCCGCCGATCCCGAGTGGTACCAAAAAGTTCACGACGCTTTTCTCGACGCTTTAGAACAAGAGGCGCCCGCCGTCGAAGATGCCGACCTCGGCTTAGCTTATGTCGACCTCACCGGAATGGAGCGCCTCTACCCTCAAGTTGACCAGCTTTTAGAGCGCGTGGTGGAGGCGGCGCGGGAGCGGGGGCTCAAGGCTTTTGCCGCCGGACCAGAGCCGGAAAAAGCCTTTGACGTGCGGGCCGCCGCCGGTCCCAACAAGTTTGTCGCCTGTATCGCCGCACTGGCAGCGCCAAAAGAAAAGCCCTGGATCGTTTTGCCTTATGAGGCCAGGCGTTTTCTTGCGCCCCACGCTTCGTCGCATCTGCCTGTCAGCGACGAAAGCAAGCGCCGCCTCGCTCTTTTTGGCTTGGAGCGCCTCGGCCAGATCGCTGAGTTGGATCCCAGCTCGATGCAAGCCCAGTTTGGCGCCGAGGGGCGCTTGATCTGGGAGCTCGCGCGGGGGATCGACTCTTCGCCGCTGGTGCCCCGGCGCCCTTTTCGCCCCATCGCGGAAAGCCTTTCTTTTCCGGCCCCGGTCAACGACTGGACTGCTTTTTGGGTGGGGATCCGGCAATTGATCACCCGGGTGTGGCAGCGGCGAGAGCGAGGGGAAAAGACGGTGCGCCAGTTGGTGCTCTCCGCCCGCATCGATGAGGAGGTCTGGGAAAAGAGCATTACCTTTCACGAGCCGGTCGGTGATCCCGAAAAGCTGCAGGCGATGCTTCGCCGCAGGCTGGAGGGGACGGAGCTGCCGGGGGCGGTCTCGGCGATCACGCTCAAATTGACGCTTTTGGGCGGAGCTTACGTAGGCCAGGAGGCGCTCTTTCCCGGCAGCGGTCAAAGGCTTCGCCGCCTTAAAGAGGCCTTAAACGCCGTCAAAGCCCGCTACGGCACGACGGGTCTTTATCGCATTGCGGAGGTGGAGCCGTGGTCGCGCATACCCGAACGCCGCTACGCTTTGATCAGCTTCGAACCCTAAACCAACCCCAGCCGATCAAAGTCGCCTGCGATCGACAAGGCCGGCCTGCGGCGATGGTGCAGCATGGGAAAAGGCGAAGGATCGAGGCGATCAAAGATCACTGGCGCCTCGAAGATGAGTGGTGGCGCCAGCCGATTCACCGTCACTATTACTTGGTCGAATTGGGCGAGGGCGGCTGGGAGGTCCTTTTTTGCGACGTGTTGACGGGAAAATGGTACCGGCAAAAAGAGAGGATTTTAGGGCATGCGACTTGGGGGCGGATTCAAGATGCTGTAACCAAACCAGCGCTGTCCGCCGGTGAGAAGGATGTACGCTGAGTTGCATGCCCATTCGGCTTACTCCTTTTTAGACGGCGCCTCTCTTCCCGAGGAGCTGGCCATCCAGGCGCACCATCTCAAATTAAAAGCCGTGGCTCTCACCGATCACAACGGCCTTTACGGTTCGATGGCTTTCGCGCAAGCCGCCAAAGCCTGGGGGGTTCAGCCCATCACCGGCGCCGAGGTGACCCTCGAAAATGGGGCACACCTCACGCTGTTGGTGGAGACGCCTCGGGGTTACGCCAACCTTTGCCGCATCATCAGCCGGGCTCATCTCGATCATCCCAGGGGGCATCCTAAGGTCAACTGGGAGTTTTTATGCCGCCACGCCGAAGGGTTGATCGTGCTGAGCGGTTGCCGTCAGGGAGAGATCTCGAACCGGATCGCCGCGGGCGACCCGCAGGGCGCTTACCAGACGGCTCGCCGGTACTTGGATGCTTTGGGGCGCGAGCGGTTTTGGATCGAGCTGCAGCAAAATTGGGTTCACGGTGACACTTTTCGCATCCGGCACCTGGTGGAGATCGCCCGCCGGCTGGACCTGGGCATCGTCGCGACCAACAACGTCCATTATCACGCGCGCGAGCGCCACCGGCTGCAAGATGTTTTGGTGGCCATCAAACACCGGACCACCTTGGATGCTTCGCACCGGATGCGCCGGCCCAATTCGGAGTTTTACCTGAAGTCGCCTGCGGCGATGGCGGAGATCTTTGCAGAGCTTCCCGAGGCCCTCAAGGCCACCGAGATCATCAGTGAGCGATGCCAGGCCTTTGATCTCACGGCCGATTTGGGATACACCTTTCCCGACTTTGAAAGTGACGACAAAAACGAAACAGCCGATCAACATCTGGAAAGAGTGTGCCGAAAGATGCTGGCCGAGCGGTATGGAGGTGGGCCCCCTTCCCTTTACCGGCGGGCAGAAGAGCGCCTCCAACAAGAGTTAGAGCTCGTCCGCCGGCATGGCCTCTCCGGCTTTTTCCTCGTCTATCGCGACCTGATGCGCCTGGCCGAAGAGGTGGCCGACGAAGTGCGGGGAAAGAGCGCCGCCCGCAAAGCGGCGCGCCTTCCCCCGGGCAGGGGGCGGGGAAGCTCTGTCAGCTCGCTCATTTGTTATCTCATCGGCCTTTCCCACGTCGATCCTGTGCAAAACAACCTCTCCATCGAGCGGTTTCTTAATGACACGCTGACCGTTGTCCCCGACATCGACCTCGATTTTGCGCGGGACATCCGGGAAGAGTTGATCTTGCGGGTGTATCGCCACTATGGCGAGGAGCACGCGGCACTGGTCTGCTCCTTTGCCACCTACCGGCTGCGAAGCGCCGTGCGGGATATCGGCAAGGCTTTGGGCCTACCCTTGCAAGAGCTCGACAAGTTGGCCAAGCTGAGCGAGGGCGGCAGCAGCCGCAATTTGCGCGAGGCGATGCTCGCCTTGCCGGAGTTTAAAGAAAAGGTGGACGCGCCTTTGTGGCGGGATCTCATCTCACTGGCGGCGGAAATCTCAGGCTTTCCCCGCCACATCTCGCAGCATGTCGGCGGGATGATCATCTCCTCTCGCCCCCTGATCGAGTGCGTGCCGTTGGAAAAGGGAGGGATCCCAGGAAGGGTCGTTTGCCAGTGGGACAAAGATTCGTGCGAGGATGCCCGTTTTATCAAAGTCGACTTTCTCGCTCTGGGCATGCTCTCTTTGGTCGAAGAGTGTGTCGAACTCATCGCCGCGGGGCGGCCCGGCGAGCCGCCCATCGATCTCAGCCGCATCCCCTTTGACGATCCTGCGGTGTACGACGAGATCTCGGCGGGTGATACAGTAGGCGTCTTTCAGATCGAAAGCCGGGCTCAGATCCAGCTATTGCCCAGGACGCAGCCGCGCAACTTGGATGAGCTGGCGATCGAGATCGCGATCATCCGTCCTGGGCCCATCGTCGGCGGAGCGGTTCACCCGTATGTGGAGCGGCGCGCCGCTCAAAGGCGGGCGCTGGCGGAGGGAAAGGAGTACTCCCCCCCATACGATCATCCCCTGTTGGAGCCGGCGCTCAAGGAGACGCTGGGCGTCATCCTCTATCAAGATCAGGTGATCCAGGTGGCCGTCGCCCTGGCGGGCTTTACGCCCGGGCAGGCTGAGACGCTGCGGAGGGCGCTGGGAAGGCGCAACTCAGAGGAAGCCGTCGCCCAGCTCCAGGAGAGTTTTCGCGCCGGGGCGAGACGTAAAGGCGTCCCGGACGATGTAGCCGACCTGGTCTTTAAGAAAATCTTGGCCTTCTCCCAGTTTGGCTTTCCTAAAGCCCATGCCTACGCCTTTGCCGTCCTGGCGTACCAGTCGGCGTGGCTGCGCAAATACTATCCGGCCGAGTACGCGGCGGCTTTGTTCAACAACCAGCCGATGGGCTTTTATCCGCCTCACGTCCTGGTGCGCGATTTGAAGCGGCGGGGAGTCGAGGTGCTGCCGGTCGACATCAATCAGAGCGGGACAAGGTGCAGCGCCGTGCCAGGCGCTGTGCGCATCGGGCTCAACTACGTCAAGGGCCTCGGCGAGAAAGATGCCCAAAGGATCGTCGCGGAAAGAGAACGCAACGGCCCTTTTCAAAGCGTCGCCGACTTTGTCCGCCGGGTCGATCTTCCTCAGGCCAAGGTGGAAAGCCTGATCGCCGCCGGAGCTTTCGACTCCTTGGGGCGGGATCGGCGGGAGCTTCTTTGGGATGCGGGCCTCGTCCCGCGATCTACCGCGCTGGGCCGAGTCGCTCCGGAGGGCGATCCAGAGCGCGCTCTGGGGGATAAAAAAGATGATGAGCCCAAGGTGGCTTATCAACTCCCGCTCCCTCTGACATGGGATGTGCCGGAGGTGATCCTGCCCAAGATGGACGAGTGGGAGCGGGTGCGCATTGATTACGCCGCCACGGGCCTTTCCACAGGTAGGCACTACCTCGAGCTCGTCCGGCCGCATCTGCCGCGGCGGGTCTGGACCGTCGAAGCGATGGCGAAAGCTCGCCACGGAAGTAAAGGTTATGTGGCTGGTCTCGTCGTCGCCCGGCAGCGGCCGGAGACGGCCCGGGGCATCCTCTTTTTGCTCCTTGAGGATGAGACGGGGATGGTCAACGTTGTGATCCGCCCCGACCTTTACGAGCGCAAGAAGGCCGTCATCCGGGGCGAGAGCTTGCTGATGGTGGCGGGAAAGATCCAACGGCTCGAGGGGACGCTGAGCTTTCCCGCCGAGGATGTCTGGCCGCTCAGCGACTTTGTCGAGCTCGCTGGACACCTGCAAAAAGCCGCACCTTCGTCGCACGACTTTCATTAGCAACTTCCCTCTCAAAAAGCGGGAAAAGCGGCGCCCACAAAAATGGGGCGGCATCAAGCCGCCCCGACCCGACGGGCTCACAGGAAACGCCGTCTCCCTCACCTACCTCTGCTGGGCCAGCCAATCCGCCACAATGGCCCGCAGCTCTCGGGCGGCTTCAGTAAAGGCGGTGTTGGCCGGGATGTCGCCGAAGTACACCTTGGAGATGTAGCCGCTCCACCCGTTTTGCTCGGTGTCGTGGAGCACGTTGCTGATCTCCTGCTGCAGCGGGTGGATGTAAACCGGCGGGATCGCCGCCGCGATCCGGAGGAACATCCTCGCCACCGGTTGGCCTGCGAAGAAGTCGACAGGCTGATCGAGAGAGGGGTCCTCCCAAACCGGCATATAGGCTGAGAAGGTGCCGTGCTCATTGGTGTAATGGAGCTGGGATTCCTCATTGATCAAGAGGAACTCCAGGAGCTTCCATGCTGCCTCTTTATTGGGGCTCGCGGCCGACATCACGATAAACGAACCGCCCTGGTTGACTTGGTTGGGTCCGCCGGGAACGGGAATCACGCCCCAGTCGCCCGCAGTGTCAGGAGCTATCTCCGCGAGCGTCCCGTGAAACCACGAGCCAGCCAATTCCGTGGCGGTTTGCGCGCTGGAGAAACTGCTGTACCACTGGTCGCTCCACTTGTAATTGATGCGAGCGATGCCGTCTAGATCGAGCTCACGAATGGTCCGCCCGATTTGCACCGCTTCGATGAAACGAGGATCGTCCACGTGGACCACGTTTTCTTCATCGATGATCGGGACGCCCACCTGCTCGATCGCGAAACGAGAGACTTCCCGGGCATCGCCGATGATAAACTGCTCCGGCACGCCGTCCCCGTCGCGATCCAGGTAAATTTTGCGGCCGGCCTCGATAAAGTCGTCCCACGTCATCAGGTTTTCGTACATGGCCTCGGGCCTTGCGTCAAACCCTCTTTCCTGGAAGATGGAACGGCGATAAAAGAGGCCTGCCGGCGCGATATCCCACGGGAAAGCGACCAGGCGCCCGTTATAGAGCCCCTGGCGCCATTTGTAGGGGACGAAGTCTTTCTCATACTGACCAGCGTTAAAGGGCGCGGCTAAGAAGTCTTGGAGCAAGGGGCCAGCCTTGTTGACCATCTGGCCGATCAATTGAATCTCGACCATAGCGAGGTCAGGAGCCCCCCCGGCCGCCAGCGAGACCATGAGCTTTTCGTGTAGGTCCCAAAACTCCATGGGGACGACTTCGACTTGGATGTCGGGGTAGAGGTCGTGAAACTTGTCGATCAGCTTTTCGGTGAGACGAGGCGAAAAGGTCCAGTAAGTCACCTTTTGCTGGGCCGCAGCCGACACCGACGCAAGGAGCAACAAGACTAAAGATGCTGCAATAATCGATCTCAAACGCACGATTACCACACCTCCTAAATTAACGAGTGAAAGAAACTTCTATCTTAAAATTCCAAACTCCTGCTATGGAAAAGAGGGGACAGGACGAAGGAACATGGCACGGTTTGTGACCACGCCGGGCGGCCGTTCGCCCACAAAAAAAGGGCGGCATCAAGCCGCCCCGACCCAATGGACTCACAGGAAGTGCCGTCCCCTCACTTACCTCCGCTGGGCCAGCCAATCCGCCACAATGGCCCGCAGTTCGCGGGCGGCTTCCGCGAAAGCGGTGTTGGCCGGCATGTCGCCGAAGTACACCTTGGAAACATACCCTCTCCACCCGTTTTGCTCGGTATCGTTGAGGAGGTTGGCGATCTCTTTCTGGAGCGGGTGGACGTAAACCGGCGGAATGGCCTCAGCGATCCGCAGGAACATCCGCGCCACCGGCTGGCCCGCGAAAAAGTCGACCGGCTGGTCGAGGGACGGGTCATCCCAAACCGGCATATAGGCCGAGAAGGTGCCGTGCTCGTTGGTGTAGTGGAGCTGAGACTCCTCATTGATCAAGAGGAACTCCAGCAGCTTCCAAGCGGCCTCCTTGTTGCGGCTCGCGGCCGGCATGACCATAAACGAGCCGCCCTGATTGACCTGGTAGGGTCCGCCGGGAACGGGAATCACGCCCCAGTCGCCCGCCGTCTCAGGCGCCACCTCCGCCAGAGTGCCGTGAAACCACGATCCCGCCAATTCGGTAGCAGCTTGCGAGCTGGGGAAGCTGCTGTACCACTGATCGCTCCACTTGTAATTGATGCGGGCGATGCCGTCCAAATCGAGCTCCCGGATCGTCCGCCCGATTTGCACCGCTTCGATAATGCGGGGATCGTCCAAGTGGACGACATTCTCTTCATCGATGATCGGGATGCCGACTTGCTCAATGGCAAACTTCGAGACTTCCCGGGCGTCGCCGATGATGAACTGCTCGGGGACCCCGTCGCCGTCACGATCGAGATACACCTTGCGGCCCGCTTCGATAAAGTCGTCCCACGTCATCAGGCTTTCGTACATGGCTTCGGGCCTCGAGTCAAATCCTCGCTCTTCGAAAATGGAACGGCGGTAAAACAAGCCCGCCGGTCCAATATCCCACGGAAAGGCGACCAGGCGGCCGTTATGGAGTCCCTGGCGCCACTTGTAGGGGACGAAGTCTTTCTCATACTGACCAGCGTTAAAGGGCGCGGCTAAAAAGTCTTGGAGGACGGGCCCGGCTTCGTTGACCATCCGGCCGATTTCCTGGATTTCGACCATGGCGAGATCCGGCGCGCCGCCGGCGGCCAGTGCCACGATCAACTTCTCGTGAAGGTCCTGAAACTCCATCGGGACAACTTCGACTCGGATGTCAGGATAAAGATCGTGAAACTTTTCAATCAACTGCTCGGTAAGGCGGGGCTCAAAGGTCCAATATGTGACGACGGTCTGCTGGGCTGCGGACGGCAGCGTCAAGAGGAGGGAAAAGAGCATAGTGACGACGACGATCCACTTCCAGCGCACCAATAGGGCACCTCCTAAAATTATAAGTACAGGAAGTTTTCGCAGTTCAAGCTCGAAAATCCTGCGGTTTCAAAACCCGGCTGCGAGGGCTCCCTCGAGGAGTTTCGAAAGGAGGGCGTGTGGGGTCTTGGAGGCTCAGGGGTCGTCGATCTCCTCGACGAGGCCGTCGTAAGCGAGGCGGATGCCCGGAGGGAGCTCCGCTTCGGTCGCAGCGTGATCCACCTCGTGGCACAGGTGGGTGAGCAGGGCCCGTTTGGGCTTGAGGCGTTGGATCACCTCGACCGCTTCGGAGATGGAAAAATGGGTGGGGTGAGGCCTGTGACGCAGCGCATCGAGCACCAAGAGGTCAAGGCCCTCAAGGCGCTCCATCGTCTCGTCGGGGATCGCATTGCAGTCAGTGACGTAGGCCATCCGGCCGATGCGGAAAGCCGTGACGGGCATCTTCCCGTGCCAGACCAGCAGGGGCTCGACGACCCTTCCAAAGAGCTCAAAAGGACCGGTGATCTCGTGCGGCTCAGCTTTGGGAAGGGCCCAGTTGTGGTCGTCGAAGTCGAAAATGTACCCCGCGATCTGTCGCAGGGCCTCAAGGGTCTCTTTGGAGGCGTAGAGGGGGATCACTTCCCGCTGCATCTGGTTATAGCGGCGAATGTCGTCGATGCCAAAGATATGGTCCGCGTGCGCGTGGGTGTAGAGCAGGGCATCGAGACGGGGCAGCTTGGCCCGCAGCGCCTGGAGCCTAAATTCGGCCGGCGTGTCGATGACGATGTGCTTGTCGCCCAGTTGGACCCAGACTGAGGATCTCATCCGGTGGTTGCGCGGGTCCGCCGACGTGCAGACGGCACATGTACAACCGATGACCGGCACTCCTTGCGACGTTCCGGTGCCCAGAAAATGCAAGCGCATACGGGTTCACCCCTGCCGTTTCGAAACAAGGAATCGATCTTTGGTTTGCCGAACTAACTCTAGCACCCCAAACATCCGGACCTCAGTCTGGTATGCGATGCTATGCAAGGCCGTATATATGTGAACCAAGGGAAGGCTCTTTCGCACGGGGTGAAAAGCCATGCAACGAAAGGCGGAAGCGCTCCTTCAGTTTAGCCGGGCTCCTCTCAAACATCCGATGAGTAAGTACCTTCTGCAGTTTCTCGCCGAAAATAAAGAATTGCTTCCCCGGTTGACTTTTGTGCAAAGCAGGGAGTTTCTCCCCAACACCATGTTGATCTCCGAACTTGGCAGCCCCCGCGTGGGATTTGAACTGGAGCTCGGCGCCCACCAGCGGGAAGAGGTCTCGATCGTCAACGGCCGCTTGGTCCGGCATACACGGCGTGATTGTTCGCTTTGCATCAACGAGCCCATGGAGGCCATCAAACCGCTCCAGCAGTTTCGTGGCCGCCTGTACGTCGTCTTCTCTTTTGCGGGTCCGACCCCTGCATGGTATGAAGAGATCGTCGAGCCCAACCCGGCGCTCCCCATGCGCCCCGACGCCAAGGAGAGCATCGAGGCCATGATCGAGGAGATCGTCCGCGAGCAAGTCGACTTGGTGTTGCTCACAATCTCGCTTCGAGAGCAAATCGATGCAGCCTTGGCGGCTCGCGATCGGGAGACCTTTGAGCGCATCGCCCCGTTGTACCTCGAAGTCTCTCGCCGTTGCCTCTGGGATCTTTAATGTAAACCCTAGATCTGGCGCGGTTTTCGTCCTGCTCTCGGCGCCCTGCCGGAGCAGGATTTTTTTCTGTTGCCAAAGAAAGCTAGCGAAGGCTTATCAAAAGCTGCATGCCCTGTCAGGCGAGGGAAGATCTGTGGCCGTCACACCACCCAAACCTACTTACACCAAACCTCTCTGGCGAGAGTACCTCGAGACGGTAGGAGGAGCCGCGCTCCTCGCCGTTTTCATCATGGTCTTTATCGCCCGGTCTTTTACCGTTGACGGCCCTTCGATGATGCCCACCCTCCGGTCGGGAGAAAGGCTGCTGGTCGACAAGCTGACTTACCGCTTTCGCGATCCCCAACGGGGCGAGATCATCGTCTTTCGCTATCCAGCCGACCCGAGCCATCATTTCATCAAGCGGGTGATCGGCCTTCCCGGCGATCTCGTCGAGATCAGGGGCGGGAGGGTGTACATCAACGGCGTCGCCTTAGAGGAGTCCTACACCAGCTCGCCCACTTTGAGCCGCTTTACCTCGGGCGTCGTGCCCGAGGATCACTACTTTGTCCTGGGCGACAACCGCATCAACTCGCAAGACAGCCGCAGCCCCTTGGTCGGCTACGTCCCGCGCAAACTGATCGTCGGCAGGGCGATTCTCCGCTTTTGGCCCCTCACTCGTGCGAGTCTTCTCCACGAGACCGGTGTCGTCCAGGCGGCTAAGTGATGGTCCGGCCGCGTAAGGCTTATTCCTCGGGAACCGTAAGGCGTTGACCTGGGTAGATGATGTTGGGATCTTCGATCTGGTTGGCTTCAGCCAGCTCACGAAAGGCCCGAGGGTCGCCCAGAAGCGTCCTGCTGATCGACCACATGGTGTCTCCAGGCTGGATGACATAATCCCGCGAACCCGTCGATCTCGTATCGCCGCCGGTCGGGGTCACGGGCGCGTCATTTCCCCCGAGGTCAAGGGCGGGAAGCGCTCGCGATGCGCTGCGGGCTGTCTCCGTGGAGGGCGCCGGGATCGCCGCGCGGTTGGTTGTCGCCTGCAGCTCTTGCTGCAGGCGCCGCTCTTCACCGGCCAAAGCGGCGAGTCCAGACTGAAGCTCCGCCAACCGGCGCGATTCGGTCTGAACTTGACGGCGCACCCAAGAGAGGCTTCCGGGCGCCTGGGGGATCAGCGCGTAGGCGGCGAGCAACATCAACAGCCAAAGCCACCAGGGAAAAGCCGCGAGGCGCCTTTTCTCCGCATCGGACGTCGTTGCGGCCGTCTCCGTAAATGCGGCGCCGCTGACAATAACCGGCGGCTCGAGCAGGGTAGCCAGGGGTTCCAGCTCCATATTCCAGTAGTAAAAGCTGTCGCAAGGGACGAGGACTTCCCCTTCCCACCGGTAAAGGAGCGAGGCGTGCCGGCTCGTGTCGACGATCAACACGACTTGCCACGGCTTTGGGAAGTAGCGGTGGTGATTGAACTGGTGAAAGCTCGAAAGCGCGACACCCCGCTCGGGGGCAGCGTGGAACCACCCCACGACAGAACAGCCGTCCTCACGCTCCCGCCAGGCGAGTTCGAGCTCTTCAAAAAGGGACGAGGTAAACCGTACATCGTCGTCCGGTGAGAGCTCAAAGGCGATGAGGTCAGTCACCAAAAGAAAACGCCGGTGCGGGCCTTCCAAGGGGTAGCCCAGCAAGAGCCCGGCCAGGGGCGCGCTGGGACGTTGTGCGATGTGACGGTCGAGGAGCTCCATGGCGCGGCTGCCGAGGTAAATCGCCAGCGGTTCGCTCTCGGGCGATCCGATGGCGGTCGCCTGGGCGGGCTCTGTGCCGAGCCGCCACGCGTCGGCGGCGGGCCCCACTTGGTACCAGGGTGTGTCAGGCATTGTCAGCACCTCTTCGCACGCGGCCTGGCGCTGAAGGATACTTCCGCCTAGGGCCGCAGGATTCCTGGCAGGGGAAGAAAAAGTAGCTCGCCTGGAAAGGCGTTTCTTGGCCGATAGGAGGTCCTAGGATGAGTGCCGTCGAGTCCCTGCAAGCCATCGAACGATGCGGCGTGATTGCCGTCATCCGGGGTCTTGAGACCCGTGCCGCGCTCGAGGCCGCTACTGCTTTATATGAGGGGGGCATCACGGTCCTGGAAGTGACCGTCGACACCCCCGGAGCCTACGAGACCATTGAAAGACTTGCCAGCTCCATGCAAGGAAAAGCGTTGATCGGAGCGGGAACCGTCCTCGACCCCGCGGCGGCCGTCGCCGCGATCCAGTCGGGGGCCGCCTTCTTGTTTGCTCCCAACCTCAATGAGAAAGTGATCGAGGTGGCCAATCGCCACGGGCGCTTGGCGATCCCCGGCGTCATGACGCCGACGGAGATGGTCAAGGCGGTTGAGGCGGGCGCCCAGGCGGTCAAGCTCTTTCCCGCCAACGTGCTGGGTCCCGCGTTTATCCGCCAAGTGCGGGCGCCTTTGCCCCACATCCCTGTGATCCCAACCGGCGGCATCGGCCCGGACAACGCCGGGGCCTTCATCGAAGCGGGGGCCATCGCTGTCGGTGCCGGCGGCGGTTTGCTGGGCGACGATGTCAAGACGGGGAGATTGCACCAGGTGACCGGCCGGGCGAAGGCCTTGGTGGCCGCGGTCGCTGCTGCCAAAAAGAGCCGGAAGGCGTAGACAATTCCTCAACGAAAGGTACGGGTGTCATGAGGATCAAGGTTCGCCTGTTCGCGGTCATGGCCGACATCGCCAAAGCGCGTGAGATCGAGCTGGAACTTCCAGAAAACGCGACGGGCCGTGACCTTCTCCACACCCTTTTTCAGAAGTACCCGGCGATGGCTCCTCTCGAGCGATCGCTGAAGCTGGCGGTCAACCAGGAGTATGTCTCGTGGGAACGCCGGCTGAGTCCTGGAGATGAAGCGGCTCTCATCCCGCCGGTCTCGGGAGGCCTGGCCGCGGAGGATGGGGGGCCGTTTGTCAAAGTGACGACGGAACCCCTTTCGGCCGACGAGTACCAAAAGCGGGTCCTTTCCCCCCGGTGCGGGGCGGTGGTCCTTTTCGCCGGCGTCGTACGGGAGTACACCGGCGATAAGCGCACTGTCTTTTTGAATTACGACGCGTACCGGGAGATGGCCGAGCGCGAAATGCTCAAGATCGCTCAAGAAATCGAAAGCCGCTGGCCGGATGCCCGCGTCGCCATTGGGCATCGCATCGGGGAGCTGGGTATCGGCGAAACCAGCGTGATCGTCGCGGTGGCCACGCCTCACCGGGATGCGGCCTTTCAAGCAGCGCGCTACGGCATCGACACGCTTAAAGAACGGGTGCCGATTTGGAAAAAGGAAGTGTGGGAAGACGGCGAGAGCTGGGTGGGGATCGACGCTTGAGGCGGGCGCTGGCCGGTCTCATCCCCGTGCTGCTGCTTCTTTCGGGTTGCTTGGGTCTAAGTTCCAAACAGAGCTCGACGCTTTCGGGGGCCGTCAAGATCGTCACCCCGTCTCCCGAGAGCTTGCCTGTCACCCCTCTCAATCTGCGTTTGGGGACGAAAAGCGTCCCCTTCGGACAACCCGTCCTATCGTCCATTGATCCTGGGTCCCGCCAGCCTACGTACGAGTACATCGTCACGTTTTCGCGCGCGATCGACACCGCCGAGGTGAGGCGGACGGTCGAGCGGTTGGGTTTCGCGTACGTCAGAGAAGCCGTTGACGGGTATCACGTGGTCCGGGATCCCCAAAGAAGGCCTGCCGAGGCGGCCTTAGCGCTGCTGGCCGGAGAAAAGGGCGTCATCTCGGTCGAGGAAAACGGGCCGGTGACGCCGCTCGCTGGCCTTGCCGACCCTTACTACGGCGAGCAGTGGGCGCTCGAGGCCATCCGGGCGCAAGAGGCGTGGGAAAGGGCCTCGGCGGCCGGCGCGGCCGAAATCATCGTCGCCGTGGCGGACACCGCCATCGACTTCAGCCAGCCCGATCTGGCTGATCCGCGCCTCTGGGTCACCGGGTGGGACGCGGAGAGCGGAGGGGACTACGGTTACGGCGAGCGAAAGGGGATCGATCCCGACTGGCATGGCACCGGCGTCGCCGGGGTGATCGGCGCGATCGCAGGCAACGGTTACGGGATCCGGGGTGTGGCTCCCGGGGTGCGGCTGATGCCCATCCGAGTCGTGGGGTTTCCCGGCGCCAGGGCTGACACCGTAGCCAGCGGCATCCAGAAAGCGGTCGAACGCGGCGCCCACATCATCAACCTCAGCCTCCAGGTGGGCTCGGATCCCCAGTGTCCTTCCATCATCGATGACGTGCTGGCGCGTGCCGTGAGCGCCGGTGTGATCGTGGTGGCGGCCGCAGGTAACAGCGGCGGCCCCGTCGTTTGCCCGGCCAGCCACCCGGGCGTGATCGCAGTCGGAGCCATTGACCGCCACTTGCAGGTGACTCCCTACTCCGCCAAAGGAGCCGATCTCGACCTCGTAGCTCCGGGGGGATCTGAGGTGGATGGTTCGTGCTCCGCTGGGATCTGGATCCTTGGTACCGGTGACAGCCTCATCTGCAAGATCGGCACTTCGTTTGCCGCGCCGCACGTCTCGGGCGTCATCGCCCTGATGCTGAGCGCCGGCTTTCCCCAAGATCCCGAAAAGGTGCGGGCCCTCCTGCACATGACGGCGAGGCGGCCGGACGACCGGCCGGGATGGGACGCCTCCTACGGATACGGCCGCCTCGACGCCCTGGGAGCGGTAGCAAGCGGCATCCCCCGGGTGATGCTTGTCCAACGCGAAGGAAGCCGCCTGTGGGTTAAAGTTGAGGCCCAACCGGGGCTCGGCGGCCGCTTCTCGTTGGCTCACGCGCCCGAGGGGCGGTGGAGCCTCGTCGGTTGGATCGACGTCGACGACGACGGAGAGGTATCGCCCGGCGACTACTTTGGCGAGGCCGGCCCGGTCGCCATCAGGAAAGGGCAGAGCCTCACTGGTCTTGATGTGATCCTAACGCCTTATGAGGGCGAGCGATGGGAGGTGATCCGATAACCGCCCGCTACGAGCCCGTCTGGTCGTCCGCAGCATTTGCCAACGAGGCAGCTTTCTTGGGTGTCGCGCTGTTGAGCCGCCGCTGCCCATCGGGGCAAAGTGAAAGGAGCGGGCATTCCCCGCAGCGGGGGTTTCGAGCATGGCACAGCCTTCGCCCGTGATGGATCAGCCAGTGGTGGGCCTGTGACCACTGCTCCTTGGGAATGTTGCGCATGAGCTGGCGTTCGGTCTCCAGCGGGGTCTTGGCCCGATGGACGAGGCCCAGGCGGTTGGCCACGCGAAAGACGTGGGTGTCGACCGCGATCGCCGGGATGCCAAACGCGTTGCTGAGGACCACGTTGGCCGTCTTCCGTCCCACGCCGGGAAGCTTTTCGAGGGCCTCCCGGTCGGCGGGGACCTGGCCGTCGTGCTCTTGAAGGAGGCGGCGGCTCATCTCGATGATGTTTTTCGCTTTGCTGCGATAAAGCCCGATCTCCCGGATCTCGGCCTCGAGGGTTTCGTAAGGCAACGCGGCGAAATCCTCGGGCGTGTTGTATTTGGGAAAGAGCCGCGCGGTCACCATGTTGACGCGCTTGTCGGTGCTCTGGGCCGAGAGGATCGTCGCGACCAACAGCTCAAAAGGCGTGGTGAAGTTGAGTTCGCATTTGGCGTCGGGATACATTTCCGCCAGCGTGTCGAGGATCCGCCGGCGCCTTTCTTCCGTTCGCACGTCCACACGAGCTCCTTTCTCGGCCTCAAGGATATCATAGGGGGCCGGCCTAAACAAACCTCATCTCCCAGGCAGCTGCCTCTTGCAAAGGGATGCCGGGAAGCTTGGCCGACGATGCCCGCTCGAAGTGTTGGGGCATAGGCTTACAGACAGAGCGCAAGGTTTGGGCCTTGCAAGCGTCCAATATTGAAGGGCCGGCGACGCCGGTGAGAGGAAGGGAGCGCGAGCAATTGGATCTTGAGGCGAGGCGAGAAGAGTTTCGGCTCAAATTGGAGCGGATCCGGCAGTGGCTCAGCCAAGAGCGTTTGGACGGTGTGCTCTTGACCCGGCGCGACAGCTTCGCCTGGGCCACCGCGGGCGGCGACAACCGGGTCTCGTCGGCTACGGAGATGGGGGCAGCCGACCTGTGGGTGGACCATGACTCGGTCGTGTTGCTGGCCAACAACATCGAAGCGCCCCGCATCGACGAGGAAGAGCTGGACGGCCTCGACGTGGAGGTGTTTGCCTGGCCTTGGTACCGGGACGCCGAAGCCGAAATCCAGCGCTTTGTCGCCGGGCGGCACGGCGCTTCGGACGCTCCCAAGGCTGGCCTTGGGCCGCGACCTCAAGCCCTGTTTGAACTGCGCTGCCAGCTGACGCCCCAGGAGATCGAACGCTATTTGGAGCTGGGACGGCTCGCGGCCGAAGCTGTGGAGACGGTCGCGGCCCGGCTCTCCCGGAAAGAGAGCGAGCGCCAGATCGCGGCGAGGCTCAACGCCGCGCTGCTCGAGCGGGGGCTGGAGCCAGTGGTCACCTTGGTCGCCGCCGACGGGCGGATGCACCGTTACCGGCATCCTATTCCCACCGACAACGTGGTCGAGCGGTCGGCGATGCTGGTGAGCTGCGCCCGCAAAGGCGGGTTGATCGCGAGCCTGACGCGCCTTGTCCACTTTGGGCGCCTTTCCAAAGACCTGGAAGAGCGCCATGCCGCGGTGGTGCAGATCGACGCGGCCATCATGCAGAGGACGCGTCCTGGAAAGAGCGGGGCCGACCTTTTCGACGATCTCACCCGCCTGTATGCTGAGGCCGGCTTTCCGGGCGAGTGGGAGCTCCACCACCAGGGAGGCGCCACCGGCTACGCGAGCCGGGAGTGGCGGGCTAGTCCCAATGAGACGCGAAAGGTGCAGCTACACCAAGCCTTCGCTTGGAACCCTTCGATCACCGGCACGAAATCCGAGGACACCATCGTCGTCACCGAGGAAGGCTTTACCTTGCTGACCCAAGGGAGCGGCAAGTGGCCGGTGCTCAGCGTCGAAGTGGACGGAAACGTCATCCAGCGCCCCGACATCCTGCGCCTATGAGCGCACGCCTGCCCTGAGGAGGCGGGTGACGGTCTCCAACACCTCTTTTGCCACCCGGCGGTTTTGGGCGTGGCGCCACTCGTTCTCGATATCCTCCCCGTCTTTGGGAGGCAGTTCCTCGATCAGGTCGTGCCACTCGTCGGGCAAATCTCTCCCGGGCACCCTTTGCGCCCACGCTTTTCGCCACGTCTCGGGCACGGCGGGGGGCAACGCTTGGTCCGTCACGACCGCCCATACGGCCGCCCATGCCCGAGGCACGACGTCCCAGATTGAGTAGCCGCCTCCTCCGAGAGCGATCCAACGCCCGTCGCACAGCTCGTGGGCCAGTTCGTGCAAACGGCGGGCCGCCGCTTCCATGCTTTGTGTCGAGATCGCCAGGTGGGTGAGGGGATCATACCGGTGCGCGTCGCACCCGTGCTGGGTGATGAGGATGTCGGGCCGGAAGGCCTCCAACACGGCGGGGACCACCAGTTCAAAACATTCGAGCCAGCTCTTAGGGCCAGTGTGGGGAAGCAGGGGGATGTTGACCTTGGTGCCCCGGGCCGGACCGTCGCCGAGTTCGCCGGGCTCTCCGGTGCCCGGGAAAAGGTACCGGCCGCTTTCGTGGATGGAAATCGTCAGCACGTTGGGGTCGTCGTAAAAGCCCCACTGCACCCCATCGCCGTGGTGCGCGTCGAGATCGACGTACGCAACCCGCAAATCGTACTCGCGGCGGAGCCAGGCGATAGCAACCGCAATGTCGTTGTAAATGCAAAACCCTGAGGCCTTGCTGGGATGCGCGTGGTGGAGCCCGCCGGCGAAGTTGACGGCGTGGATGGCTCTTCCTTCGATCACCTGGCGCGCCGCAGCCAAAGTCGCGCCTACTCGGAGGGCGGCGGCTTCGTGCATCCGGCGAAAAAGAGGGTTATCGGAGGTGCCGATGCCCCAGCGCTGGACAGGCCCATTGGGGGTTTGCCCGTCGGCTCGGATGACCGCGATGTACTCGGGGGTGTGAAAAAGGAGGAGCTCCTCAACCGTCGCCGGGACAGCTCGGGTGACGGCCGTCTCGGGCAGCAGGCCCGCCTTTTCGAGTAGGTCGGTGGTCAACCTTTGTCGAAGTGGACTAAAGTAGTGGCCGGGGCCAAAATCGTAAAGATCAAACTTCTCGTCGTCGTAGTAGAGGTAGCGGTCAGCGGACATCGAGGTCGACCTCTCTTCATGTGGGTCTTGTGTGTTTGAGAAAGGCACCCGGCCGACAAGGAGGCGCCTGATCTGGAGTCCTATCGAGCTGCGGCAAAACCCGCATCGGCCGAGGTCGTGCAGAAAAAGTCGCGTTTCATCGCCTACGTCGAGCCGGTCGAGCAAGTCGACGAAGCGGAGGCGATGCTCGAGCGGATTCGCGCGGCGCACCCCGATGCCACCCATGTCTGTTACGCTTACCGGACCGGCCGCCCCTCACTCGTCGTCCGCATGAGCGATGATGGAGAGCCTCAAGGAACTGCGGGGCGTCCTATCTTGGAGGTCATGGAGCGCCAGGACGTCGAAAACACGTGCATCGCGGTCGTGCGGTACTTCGGCGGCACCCTCTTGGGAGCCGCCGGGCTGGTACGGGCCTATGCGGCGGCCGCGGCCGCCGGCCTGGAGGCGGCCGGCGTCGCGACGTATGTTTTGCACGCAGCCTTGAAGGCCCGGATCGATTATCCTTACTTCGGCAAGGTCGAACGCCTCTTGGAAGACCTGGGCGCCCGGGTTGTGGATGCCAATTACACAGACGCCGTCGAGGTACAACTCGTCACGCCAGCCGTACGGGCCGACGCGGTGATCCAGGGCATCCTCAACGCGACCAACGGCACCGCGGCGGTCCACCGGATGGAGGATCGCTTCTACCCCTCGAGGCAGTGACATGAAATCTGCCCTGCGAAGGAAGCGGATCCCGTGTCAGGGACCGGCCACCGGCAGGCGTAGTTCGGTGCCCGCCCGGATCAGCGAGGGATTGGTGATGCCGTTGAGCCGGGCCAGCTCATCGACGGTGGTGCGGAAGCGGATGGCAAGCTCCCACAGCGTGTCTCCAGGCTGCACTCTGTAGACCGCCTGGGCGGGCAGGATAAGCTGCTTGCCGACCTGGAGCGGGCCATCGGGGAGATTGTTGAGGCGGACAATCTCCTCCATACTGGTGCCAAAGGTTTGAGCGATGCGCCACAGCGAGTCCCCTGGCTGTACCACGTAAACGAAGGTTTGCCGTTGACTTTTCAGGGCAGCGAGCGTCTTGGGCCCTACGATGCCGTCCGGGGTCAAGCCGTTGGCGAGCTGGAACGCGGTCACGACCCGGCGGGTGTGGGAACCGAAGTGACCGTCAGCTTCAAGCGTGTACCCTAGGGCTTTCAACTCCAGCTGCAATTGAAAAACGTCGGCGCCCCACGAGCCATACGACAAAACCCTGTCTCCCAATTGATATTCGATGGGTTCGCTCGCGTCGACACTGTAGTTGGCCACGACGATAAATGCCAGCGAGAGCGCCGCTAGCGCCGTGCTCACCCCACGATACGACATACGTCCCCTCCACTTCCCAAGGTCTTTGGCCGCCCCGCCGGAGAAATGGCGCATGGATGGAGTGCTTCTACGCTGCACGGATCTTTCCTTCGCTGCGGTGGTCACGTCGGACAGGGGGTCCAGCGTAGAGTGGGAGAGAGCGGCTCGATTATTAGCCCGTCGCTTTGGGTGGGAGGATGATTATGGTAAGGAAGCGGTGTGGCCGATGCCACAACATCAGTTACAGTTTGAGCGCCAGGGGCCGTTGGGTGTGCCCCGAGTGCGGAGAAGACCTTACCGATGCCCCGCTGGAAAGGCCCGATCGCAGCACGGCCAACATCGTCCCGGTCCGCCCACCTGCTTTAGAGCCACACGACCTCAACTAAGTGATCCATAGGTGCCATATGTGTGACAGCCGTCACCGTTTCCAAGGGGCGCGGGTCTTATGATGAAGACAACCGGACGGAGCACGGCGGAGAATACCACCCCCCCGACCCCCGGACTTCCCGCCGGCCCATCCCTCACTGGAATCGCCCCCTTCTCCGACCGGAAGGGGGCGATTCATTTTCTCGACTCTCCCCCAGAGCCCACCTTACATCGCCACGAGGATAACGGAAACAGTTTTGCGAAAAGAATGGGCAGAGGTGAGCGAAATGAGCGCCATAGACGTCGTCGGCGCGGTGCAGCAGGAAAGGCTTGTCGACCTTTTGATGCAATTATGCCGGGCGGACAGCGCTCCGCTGAGAGAGAGGCCCGTCTTCGAAATTGTGTGGGAGCATCTCGTCGCCCTCGGTTTTCACGTCCGTGAAGACGACGCGGGCCGGCGCCTCGGTGGAGAGGTGGGCAATATCATCGCGACCAAACCGGGCCGGGGCGCGGGCGAGCATTGGGAGCCGGTGATGTTTTCGGCGCACCTCGACCGGGTGGAAGGGGGCGTCGGGGTAAGGCCCGTGCTGGTCAACGGCCGGATTCAAAGCGATGGCAGCACCATTTTGGGCGCGGATGACGCGGCGGGGCTTGCGGCAATCATCGAGGCGTGCCGGGTGTTGCAGGAGACGGAGGCCTCACACGCGCCGCTGGAGCTGGTGCTCACCGTGGGTGAAGAGATCGGGCTTGTGGGCGCCTCCCAAGTCGACATGGAGGCGCTCCGGAGCAAAGTGGGCTTTGTCCTCGATGCCGAGGGGCCGGTGGGCACCATCATCGCGCGGGCGCCCACGCATTACATTATCGAGGCCCAGTTTTTCGGCCGGGCGGCCCACGCCGGCATCGAGCCAGAGCGCGGGCTCAACGCGATCAAGATCGCAGCGCAGGCGGTGAGCCGAATGGACCTGGGCCGGATCGATCTTGAGACCACCGCCAACGTAGGTTATATCGCTGGGGGCGGACCCACCAACGTTGTGCCGGAGCGAGCCGAGATCCGGGCCGAAGCCCGCAGCCTCGATCCCGAAAAGGCGAAGAGGCAGGTCCAAAACATGACCCGGGCCATTGAGGGGGCGGCGGCCGCCAGCGGCGGCCGGGCGACGTGGGATGTGCGCTTGGCCTATGAGGGATTTCGGCTGGATGAAGAGTCTGAGCCGATCCGGCGGGCCAAGGCTGCGGCGCGCAAGATCGGGAGAACCCCGGTGGTCAAGGCGACGGGTGGAGGCAGCGATGCGAATATCTTTAACGCGAAGGGGCTTCCCACTGCCGTCTTGGGTGTGGGTTTTGAGGCGATTCACAGCTTCCGAGAGAGCATGCCGGTAGAAGAGCTGGTCAAGTTGACTGAGATGGTGCTCGCATTGGCCACATCCCCGTGAGACGCGATGAGGGAGGGCTTCTCTGGCCGTTGAAGGTTGCGATCGCTTTGGCGTTCCTTGTAGGAGTGACGCTCTTTCCGTGGCTGTGCTGGTACCTTTTGCGTCATTTGTGGCTCGCGAGGAGGGAACAAAGGGTCCTCTTGGCTAAATATGGAGACCTGGATATGTTTACAGAGCGGCTCAAAGAATGGAACGTGCTGCGAAAACCGCCTGGGGAAGGGACCTAAACAGGGCATACGCTGGGGAGAAGCATGACTTTGTGCTCGTGTTCACTTTACAAATCAAAAGGCGTATGATATCATGAGCACAAAATTTTTTAAGGGCTCCATCAGGAGGAACAGCCCATGGGCGAAGTTTATTTGCCTCTCCTGATCTACCTCGTCGTTGCTCTGGCGGTCCCCATCTTACTTTCACTCGCCGCATCCTACCTCGGCCCCAAACAACACGAACCGCAAAAGTATCTGCCTTACGAAAGCGGTTTTCCGACACCGCCCCTCCACGGTCGTTTTCCGGTGAGCTTCTATCACGTCGCGATGCTCTTTGTCATCTTTGACGTCGAGGCTGCGTCATTTTATCCCTGGGCGGTGTTGCTCAAAGAGTTTAAGAATGCGGGGCTCGGCGCTTATGCGCTAGGAGCCATGGCGATCTATGTGGCGGTATTGGGCGTCGGGTACGCGTACGAGTGGAAAAAGGGGGGATTGTCGTGGAAATGACCAATGGCCAGTTTTTTGTCACGACGATCGATAAGTTTGTGCGCTGGGCGCAAAAGTCATCGATTTGGCCGCTCACCTTTGGCCTGGCGTGTTGCGCGATCGAGATGATGAACCTGGTGGGGCCGCGTTATGATGCTGCCCGCTTTGGTTCGGAGGTGATGCGGGCGTCGCCGCGCCAGGCGGACCTCATGATCGTCTCGGGCAGGTTGTCGCTCAAGATGGTCCCGGTCATCCAGCAGGTGTACCAGCAGATGCCGGAGCCCAAGTGGGTCATCGCGATGGGAGCCTGCGCCTCGAGTGGTGGCATCTTTGACAACTACGCCATTGTTCAGGGCGTCGATCGGGTCCTCCCTGTCGACGTGTACGTGCCGGGCTGCCCGCCGACGCCCGATGCGGTGCTCCACGCCATCATGAAGTTGAAGGAGTCGATCGCGCAGGGGCGCGCGAAGGGTGGTGTGATGGCGCGTGAAGCCTGAAGCACTGACCGAGGCGCTCGTGGAGAAGTTCGGCGATCAAGTGGCGCCTCTCGAGACACCCTTCGAGATTCCCCAGTATCGGGTCGAACCCCGGGCACTGGTGGACGTGGCGACCTACCTCAAAGAGGTAGGTTTCGAAATGCTCTTGGATGTGGGCGGCGTCGATTATTACCCGCGTTCGCCCCGCTTTGAAGTCGTCTATCATTTCCTGGACATGAAAAATCGAAGGCGCGTCCGCTTGCGGTGCAGCCCGCCGGACGAACGGCCGGAAGTGCCTTCGCTGGCGGCCATTTGGCCTGCGGCCGACCCGGCGGAGCGCGAGGTGTATGACCTCTTTGGCGTGGTCTTTACCGGCCACCCCAATCTGACGCGCATCTTGATGCCTTATGATTGGGAGGGGCACCCCCTCCGCAAGGATTATCCGTTAAGAGGGCCCCGGGAAAAGCTGGAGGCGCGGTTTGCCGCGGAGAAAAACCGCTTCCACGCCCCGAAGCTGGCCGGGGAAAGGTAGGGTGCGAGATGGCCAAACTGGATCCGGCAGGTCTTCCCTTGGAACATCCCGATCCCCGGGGATACCGGGTGGAGGCGGCAGAAGGCGATCGCATGATCATCAGCGTGGGCCCGCACCACCCGAGCACCCACGGCGTGCTCCGCCTGATCCTCGAGCTGGAAGGGGAGCGGGTGGTCAATTGCGTCCCGGAGATCGGCTTTTTGCACACGGGCATTGAAAAGACGGCGGAGAATCTTACCTGGCAGCAGGCCATCACGGTAATCGACCGGATGGACTACCTCTCGCCGCTTTCAAATAACTTGGCTTACGTCCTCGCGGTGGAAAAGCTTCTCGGCATCGAAGTGCCTGAAAGGGCCCGCTACATCCGGGTGCTGATGGTCGAGTTACAAAGGATCGCGAGCCACCTTGTGTGGCTTGGGACCACCGTGCTTGACATGGGCATGATGAGTGGCTTCTTCTATGCCTTTGATATTCGCGAGGCCATCCTCGACATCTTTGAAGAAGTGACCGGCGCCCGCATGAATCCCAGCTACATCCGGATCGGCGGGTTGGCCAACGACGTTCCCGATAACTTCGTCCAGATGGTTCAGGAGTTTCTCGACCGGTTCCCTAAGCGGCTCGACGAGCTGCACGCGATTCTCGACGAAAACCCGATTTTTCTGGACCGTCTCAAGGGGATCGGCGCGATCAGCAAGGACAAGGCCATCGCCTACGGGCTCACGGGGCCCAATTTAAGGGCTTGCGGCATCGATTATGACGTGCGCAAGGCCTTTCCGTACTGCGGGTACGAAGAATTTGACTTTAAGGTGCCGCTTGGGACCAACGGCGACTGTTACGACCGCTACCTGGTCCGGATGCAAGAGCTTCGCGAAAGCCACAAGATCTGTGTGCAGGCGCTCCAGCGGCTTCCCGAGGGGCCGTGGCAGATCGACGACCGCAAGATCGTCCGGCCGCCCAAGCACGAAGTGCGGGAAAACATGGAGGCGCTCATCCACCACTTCAAGTTGGTCTCGTACGGTTTTGACGTGCCCGAGGGCGAGGTCTATGTCAGCATCGAAAGCCCGCGGGGGGAGATCGGCTACTATGTGGTCTCCAACGGCAAAAACAAGCCGTGGCGGGTGAGGACGCGGCCACCGGCCTTTTACAACGTGTTCGCCATTCCGGAAATGGTGCGCGGCGAACTGGTCGCTGACTTGGTCGCCGTGGTGGCCACCGTCGATCCCGTCTTTGGGGAGGTTGACCGATGAGCACTCCCGCGTGGGTGGAGAAGCGCAAACAAGACATCGAGGAGATTATCGGCCGCTATCCTCAAAAGCGTTCGGCGATGATGCCGCTTTTGCATCTCGCTCAAGAAGAGCGTGGCTGGATAGCCGATGAAGACGTGGAAGCGATCGCCGAAATCTTGGGTGTGTCCAAGTCGCTGGTCGAATCCGTCTGCTCCTTTTACTCGCTCTTTTATCGCAGGCCCATGGGCAAGTACGTGATCACGGTCTGCGGTAACATCGCCTGCGGGCTCTCGGGAGCGGCCGAACTCACCCGGTACCTTGAGCAGCGCTTGGGGATCAAGGTGGGGGAGACGACCCCCGACGGGTTGATCACCTTGCTGGTCACCGGGGAGTGCATCGCCGCCTGCGACGGCGCTCCCGCGCTGCAGGTCAACTTGGAGTACTGCGGCAACGTGACGTTTGAACGAGCCGATGAAATCATCGAGCTGATCAAGAAGGGCGAGGACCCGGCGGCCATTTCCGATCGGTTTGGAATTCCGCCGGTCAAGGCCCTCTGACGGGGGGTTCACCCGTGGCATTTGAGCCGGTATTGACCAAGGGGATCGGGGAGCTCGATCTCGTCGATATAGAAGTGTACGAAAAGCAGGGTGGTTATCAGGCGCTTCGCAAAGCGCTCAAGCAGATGACGCCCGAAGACGTGCACGCCGAGGTGAAAAAGGCCAACTTGCGCGGCCGCGGCGGCGCGGGCTTCCCCGCGGGCGTCAAGTGGGGCTTTCTCCCTGATGACGGCCGTCCCCGCTACCTCTGCTGCAACGCCGACGAGAGCGAGCCAGGCACGTTTAACAACAAGATGTTGATCGAGTACAACCCCCACCTCCTGATCGAGGGGATTTTGCTCGCGGCGTACGCTACCAAGGCCGCGCAGTCGTTTATCTACATCCGGGGTGAGTTTAAGCGGGGCTACGACGTCCTCGTGAAAGCCCTGGCCCAGGCCAAGGCCAAGGGGTACGTGGGCGACAATATCCTTGGCACCGGATTTTCGCAAGAGATCACCGTCCATCGCGGGGCGGGCGCCTACATTTGCGGCGAAGAGACGGGGCTTTTGAGCTCCCTGGAGGGCGGCCGCGGCGAGCCGCGGCTTAAGCCCCCGTTTCCCGCTGTCTCCGGGCTTTATGGGATGCCCACGGTCGTCAACAACGTGGAGACCTTGTGCAACGTTCCTTTTATCGTCGACCGGGGCGCGGACTGGTTTTTGTCGATTGGCACGGAAAAGAGCCCGGGTACCAAGATCTTTTCCGTCAGCGGCATGGTGAGGCGGCCTGGAAACTACGAGCTGCCTCTGGGTGTGACGTTGAGAGAACTCCTCGAGGAGCATGCCGGCGGGCTGCTCCCCGGGCGGACGCTCAAGGCTGTTCAGCCGGGCGGGGCTTCCTCGCCGGTTCTCTTGCCGGAGCACCTTGACCTCCCCCTCGACTTCGATTCGGTGCCGGCGGCGGGTTCGATCCTGGGCACCGCAGGCGTCATCGTCTTTGACAACACCGTGTGCATGGTGCGCACTGCGCTCTACTACGCCGAGTTTTTCTCCCATGAGTCGTGCGGCCAGTGCACGCCGTGCCGCGAAGGGACGGCGTGGACGGCCCGCATCCTGCGCCGCATCGAGCGGGGTGAGGGCACCATGCACGACCTGGAAGTGCTGCGGAGCCTCAAGGAAAAGATGAGCGGCACGACCATCTGCCTCCTCTCGGACTTTTCCATCACCTTTTTGCAGTCGGTGCTGACTCACTTCGCCGACGAATTTGAGGCCCACGTGAGAGGGAAGGCCTGCGGCGTGCACTCACTGGAGGTGCGTTCGGCGTGAGTCAAGAGCTGGTCACCATCACCGTCAACGACCGGCAGGCCCAAGTGCCCAAGGGAATGCTGCTGGTCGAGGCGGCGAAAATGGTTGGCATTGAAATCCCCGTTTTTTGCTACCATCCCAAACTGGATCCCGCGGGCCTTTGCCGGATGTGCTTGGTGGAGGTTGAAGGCCAGCGAAAGCCGGTGACGGCCTGCACGATGCCCGTCTCCGACGGGATGGTGGTCAGGACCAACACGCCCTTGGTGCAGAGGCTGCAACAAGGGGTCATCGAGTTTTTGCTCCTCAACCACCCCCTTGACTGCCCGATCTGCGACAAGGGCGGCGAGTGCCCGCTGCAGGATCATACGTTCCGGTATGGTCCCACGATCAGCCGCTCGCTCGACCCCAAGGTGCGAAAGCCTAAGGCGGTCAACTTGGGTCAATTCATCGTCTTCGACCAGGAGCGCTGCATCCTGTGCCGCCGGTGCACACGCTTTGACCGGGAGATTTCGCAAGAGGACCATCTGGTGGTCGAGCAAAGGGCGCACGAGGCCTACGTCACCACGGCCGATGGCGAGCCCTTTAACTCCTATTTCGCCGGCAACACCATCGAGCTTTGTCCGGTGGGCGCGCTCACATCCGACATCTACCGCTTTAAGGCGCGGCCTTGGGACCTCTCCCGAGTGCCCGCGGTCTGCGTGGGTTGCTCCGCCGGGTGCAACGTCCATCTCGATTTTCGGTTTGGCGAGCTGTTGAGAATCATCTCGCGCGACAACCCTGAGATGGACAACGGCTGGCTGTGCGACCGGGGCCGCTTTAACTACCGCTACGTCCACAGCGAGGAGCGGATCCTCCGGCCCCTGCTCAAAAAGAACGGCCAGTTTGTCCCGGTTTCATGGGACGAGGCGTTGTCGGAGATCAGCGTGCGGCTGCGCAACATCCGCCGCGATCACGGCGGCGAAGCCATCGGCGCGATTGGCGGCGGCCGCCTGAGCAACGAGGAGGCGTACCTCTTCCAGAAGCTGGCCCGGGTCGTCTTTGGCACTCCCAACGTCGACTGGCGGGTGGGAGAGCAGTACGTGGCCTCCAGCGCCGAGTTTCCGGGGCGGATCGCGGACATCAGCCGGGCCAATGCGGTTTTGCTCGTCGATCTTTTGCCCGCGGAGCGGATCCCTGTCGTCGACTTGAGAATCCGCCGGGCGGCCGAGCGTGGCAAAGCTTTGTTGGCTGCCGTAGGGCCGGCGATGCCCAAGTACCGTCCCGGGCTCAAGGCCTTCCCTGCTTTGGAAGAGGAGATCGGCCAAGTGCTCGCTTCGGACGAGCTCTTTGAGTTGTTTAAAGACAAAGGGCGTGTGGTGGTCCTCTGGAGCGGGCGAAACGCTGCGACCGGCGCGGCCCTGGCTGGGTTTTTGCGCAAGCTCCAGCAAGCGGGGGCGCAGGTTCATTTGTTGATCGCGGGTGAACAGACCAACGCTTGGGGAGCCGAGGCGATGGGGGTGCACCCTGGGCGCTTCCCCGGCTACGCCTCTGTCTCGGATGAAAGCGCCCGCCGTCGCGTCGAGCAGGCGTGGCACACCAAGCTCCCCGAGGGCGTGGGCTTCGATACGACGGAGATGCTGAGGAAGGCAGCGGCCGGTCAAATCCAGGCGCTGTACCTTGTCAGCGCCAACCTCCTCGCGACGCATCCGGACCGGGCTCTGGTCGAGGATGCGCTGGAGAGAGTGCCGTTTGTCGTCGTGCAGGACCTCTTTTTGACGGAGACGGCGATGAAGGCCGATATCGTCCTGCCCGCCGCGGCGTTTCCAGAAAAGACGGGGCGTTACACGGCTCTCGACGGCACCGTGCAGCGGGTGGAGCAGGCGATGGACGCCCAAGGCCAAGCGCTGGCAGATGGTGCCATCTTTGCGGCCGTGGCGCAGGCCATGGGCGTGAGACTCGTCGGTTCCGAGCAGGAGCTGGCATGGGAGATCCAGCACTTGGTAGGGTGGACCGAGTCGGAGCGGATGCCTGCGGCTCCAGCCGAGATGCTCGTGCTGCCTGGTGCCAAGCCCGAGGCGGTCGGCGAAAAGACCGACGGCGAGGGCCTGGTCCTCGTGCCGGTGGAAAGGCTCTACGCCGGGGGCGGCACCGCCTACTTCGACACGGCGTTTCGCCGGGCCCGGCCCAAAGCGGAAGCTATCTTCCATCCCGAGGATGCAGAGCGGCTTGGTCTCGTCCCTGGGGAAAGCGTCGTCCTTTCTGACGCCCGGGCAAGCCACGAGTTTGTCTCCGCTGTCGACCGGGCGGTGATCCCTGGGACGGTGCAGGTGATCAAAGGC
>PKEU01000206.1 GCA_002919195.1 bacterium | reverse complement strand
GGCTGCGGCCCTATCCGTCGCAATCCAATTTTCTCTGGGTCGACCTCGGTGTGCCCAGCGATCCGGTCTACCGGGCGCTGCTTGAGCGCGGGGTGATCGTCCGCCAGGGAAGCTCCTTTGGCTCGCCGACGGCCCTCCGCATCTCCATCGGCACGCCGGAGCAAAACCAGCGATTGTTAGAAGCCCTCGCCGACGTGTGGGCGTCGGCGGAGATGAAAGGAGAAGCACAGGGATGATCGTCGTCATGGAACCGGGAGCATCCGAAGAGGTCATCGATCAAGTCATCCGGCGGCTGCGGGAGTTTGGCTTCGACGTCCACCTTTCGCGGGGCGTCGAGCGCACGGTGATCGGCGCCATCGGCGAAAAGACGGCCGAAAAGATTCAACAGCTCGAGGCGACGCCGGGTGTCGAAAAGATTGTGCCCATCTTGCAGCCTTACAAGCTCGCGGGCAAGGAGTTCAAGAGCGAGCGAAGCCAGATCGAGGTCAACGGGGTCGTCTTTGGCGGCACGCGCGTGCCGGTCATCGCCGGCCCCTGTGCGGTGGAAAGCCGCGAACAGCTCCTTGAGACCGCAAGGCGGGTGAAGGAGGCAGGAGCGGCGCTCCTAAGAGGCGGCGCCTACAAGCCCCGCACGTCGCCCTATTCCTTTCAAGGGTTGGCTGAAGAGGGCCTCAAGATCCTGGCCGAGGCGCGCGAGGAGACAGGACTGGGCATCGTCACGGAAGTGGTCAACCCGCGGGATGTGGAAACTGTGGGGCGTTACGCCGACATGTTTCAGATCGGGGCCCGCAACATGCAAAACTTCTCGCTGCTGACGGAAGTCGGGAAGACCCGGGTGCCCGTCCTGCTCAAGAGGGGCCTTTCCGCTACCATTAACGAGTGGCTCATGGCCGCGGAATACATCATTTCCGCTGGCAACCCCAACGTCATTTTGTGCGAACGGGGGATCCGCACCTTTGAGACCGAGACCCGCAACACGCTGGATCTCAGCGCCGTGGTTGCGGTTCATGAACTGAGCCACCTGCCCGTAGTCGTCGATCCCAGCCACGGCACCGGCAAGTGGAAGTATGTCACCGATATGGCCAAGGCGGCGGTGGCCGCAGGCGCCGACGGGCTGATCGTCGAAGTGCACCCCCGCCCCGAAGAAGCCCTCTCGGACGGACCGCAGTCGCTCCGCCCTGAAGTGTTTCAACGCATGATGGAAAGCGTGGACACGGTAGCCCGGGCGGTCGGGCGCTACGTGTTGGGGTAAGAGGCCATGCCCAAGGCGCGACCTAAGGTTGCCATCGTCGGCGTGGGGCTCATCGGGGGTTCCCTGGGGATGGCATGGAAAGCGGCGGCGGCCGTCAGCGAGGTGATCGGAGTCGCCCGCAGGCCCGAGACCATCGAAGAGGCGGTCCGGGCAGGCGCAGTCGATTGGGGCACGCTCGATCTCGCCGAAGGGGTACGGGAGGCGGACGTCGTCATCCTCGCGCCTCCGGTCGCGGCGATCGTCCCCCTCTTTCGCGCGCTTAAGCCGCACCTCAAACCGGGCGCCATCGTCAGCGACGTCGGGAGCACCAAGGAAGCGATATGCCGGACCATTTGGCAAGAGGCGCAGGGCACCCTCTTTATCGGCGGCCATCCCATGGCGGGATCCGAGAGGGCGGGTGTGCTGGCCGCCGATCCCTACTTGTTTCAAAACGCGCCGTATATCCTGGTACCCCCCGACGACGCCCCGGCCGAGGCGATCGGCACGCTGCAAAGCCTCGTCCGGGCCACCGGGGCCCGGGATCTCATCATGAAAGCCGACATCCACGACGCCATCGTTGCGACGGTGAGCCACATCCCGCACCTCGTGGCCACGGCGCTCGTCCGCTTCGCGGCCGAGCGGGCCGAGGAGATCCCGGGGCTCTTGGACCTCGCCGCGGGCGGGTTTCGCGACACGACCCGTGTCGCATCGGGACCTGAAGAGGTCTGGACGGACATCTGCATGACCAACGCGGCGCAAATCCTAGCCGGGCTCGAGCATTTCGAGCGGGTCTTGCGTAACCTAAAGCAGGCGCTCGCCGATCGAAGGGACCAACAGCTGAAAGAAGCGCTGGCCTACTCTCGAAAGGTGCGGGAGAAGTTGCCTTCCCGGTCAAAAGGAATTTTGTCGTCCGTCCATGAAATCGTCGTGCATGTCGTCGATCGGCCCGGCGCGATTCATGAGGCGACGGGCGTCTTGGCTCGAGAAGGCATCAACATCATTGATATTGAAATCTTACGAGTCAGAGAGGGTGAGGGTGGCACTCTCCGCCTGGGATTTGAAAGGCGCACGGACATGGAACGTGCCGTGCAGCTGCTGACACAACAAGGGTACCGGGCCCGTCCCAGGTCGTTTTAGGGCGCCACATGGATGCATAGTCGTAAGCTCACGATCGCAATCGATGGGCCAGCCGGGGCAGGAAAAAGCACGGTGGCCAAAGAGGTGGCGAAGGCCCTCGGATATCTCCACGTCGATACCGGCGCGATGTACCGGGCGGTCGCCTGGCACTGCCTCGAAAACCGCATCGATCCCTTGGACGAAAAGGCCGTCAGCCGCGTCGTCCGGGGGATCGACCTTCGCCTTGTCCCAAAGGAGGGCCATGTCGTCGTCTCGCTCGAGGGAGAGGACGTGACGGAAAAGATTCGCCAGCCCCGGGTGGGAGAGCTGGCGGCTCACGTCGCGCGCCATCCCGCAGTCCGGGAAGAGATGCTGAGGCTCCAAAGGAAGCTCGCGACCGGGGGCGGCGTCGTCATGGACGGGCGGGATATCGGCACGGTGGTCCTGCCCCATGCGGATCTCAAGGTGTTTTTGACGGCGACCGCCGAGGAAAGAGCTCGCCGGCGGCACCGGGAGCTTTTGGCCCGGGGCGAAACGATCACCTACCAAGAGGTATACCAATCCGTCAAACGACGCGATGAGATTGATTCCTCCCGTTCGATTTCCCCCTTGAGGAAAGCCGAGGACGCCGTGGAAATCGATACCACGGGCCGGAGCATCACCGAAGTGGTCGATGAGATCCTCGCCCTATGCGCCGCGAAAGGAGGGCGTGTGTGTTCTACGTCATAGGGCGCTGGCTGCTGCATGTCTTTTTCCGTTTATTTTTCCGGTATCAAATCGAGGGGAGAGAGCACATCCCACGCGAAGGCGGCGTATTGATTGCCGCAAACCACGCCAGCGCTCTCGACCCACCCCTTTTGGGCTGCGCCTCCCCGAGGCAGGTTTATTTCATGGCCAAAGCCGAGCTTTTCTCGATGCCCGTCTTGTCGTGGCTGTTGCCCCGGGTGGGCGCGTTTCCCGTGCACCGGGGCGCCGCGGATCGCAGCGCGATCCGTTCAGCCATCGAGTACCTGAAGCAAGGGAACGCCGTGGTGATCTTCCCCGAAGGGACGCGCACCCGCACGGGAGAGCTGCTCCCCCTCCAACGAGGAGCAGGCCTGATCGCCCTCAAAGCGGGCGTGCCCGTGGTCCCTGCGGGGTTGATCGGCACCTTTCGGCCGTTCCGGATTGAAAAAGGGATCCCTCGCCTCAACCGGATCATCGTCCGGTTCGGCGAGCCGATCGATCTTTCGGAGTACGCGGGGCTAGATCTCAGGGAAGCGGTCGACGCGATCAACCAGCGGATGATGAAAAGCATCGCGGCGCTGGTACGCTAACCGATGGGTTGTTCATGCATGAAGGAATCTGTAACACAAACAAGAATACGTAGGCGTATTACCCATTATCATAAGCATTTTTCGACAATACTAGGGGGGAACGGTTACCGGAAAGCGCAAGCAGCCCGCGTCAGGGACGGTTTACGGCTCCTTGACGGGATGTTAATTTTTCTGTGTTTCGATGATTTAAGAGGCATCAAACGGGAGACGCAGAAGACAACACCATGAGAAATCCTTTCTGTTTTCTGCGGGTCCACAGGGCGCTCGGTCCGACCGGCTCGTCGGGGTGGGCGTCGCTGGCGAGGTACGCGTTAGGGGGGAGTTCCTGATGATGGAAAGACATGACGGCAGCGCATGGGAGGAAGAGGTGGCTGCCGCGGACGAAAAGGAAAGCCTCGGCCAAGGGGTGAGCGTCGACGAGCTCCAGCCCCAAGAGGAGCTGGAAGCAGGCGCCGGCAGTGAGGAGGTCGAGATGACCCCGGCCGCTCAGAAAAGCGGCGCCGAAGCGACCGGCGCCGACGCGGGGGACGAGGGAGCGCGCGCGGATGAGGCCCAGGCGCCGGCTCCCAAAATGGCCGAGTACGACGAGACCTTTGTCACCTTGGAGCCGGGGCAGATCGTCCACGGAAAGGTGGTTCAGATCGGCAGCGACGAGGTGATGGTCGACGTCGGCTATAAGTCCGAGGGTCGAATTCCCCTCCACGAGCTCGGTCTCAAGCCGGGACAGACGCCTGACGACGCCGTCCACGTAGGTGACGAAATCGAGGTCTACGTGTTGAAAGTCGAGGACGCGGAGGGCAACGTGCTGCTCTCCAAACGGCGGGCCGACACCAGAGCCGCTTGGGAGCGACTGGAGAAGGCTCTTGAGACCGGCGAGGTGATCGAGGCGCCGGTCACCGAACGGGTAAAAGGCGGCCTTTTGGTCGATGTCGGCGTCAGAGGATTCGTCCCTGCGTCCCATGTCGCCCGAAGCTACGTGGAAAACCTCGAAGAGTACGTCGGAAAGACTCTGGGACTCAAGGTCATCGAACTCGATCGGCAGAGAAACAACGTAGTGCTCTCGCGCCGGGCGGTCCTCGAAGAGGAGTACCAGCGGGCTAAGGAGGAGGCGTTCTCCAAGCTCGAGGCAGGCATGATCATCACCGGTGTCGTCCGCCGGATCACAGACTTTGGAGCGTTTGTCGATGTGGGCGGCGGCGTCGAAGGCTTGCTCCACGTCTCCGAAATGGCCTGGGGCCGGGTGCGGCATCCTGCGGACGTCGTGAAAGAGGACCAGGAGATCAAGGTGATGGTCCTCAAAGTCGACCAGGAAAACGAGCGCATCTCCCTGAGCCTCAAGGAGGCCCTGCCCGATCCTTGGGAGCATGCTGCGGAGAAATATCCGGTGGGCAGCGTCGTCCGTGGAACGGTGACGAGGGTCGTCGACTTCGGCGCCTTTGTGAAGCTGGAAGATGGGATCGAAGGTCTGGTCCATATTTCGCAGCTGGCCGACTACCACGTCAACGACCCGTCGGAGGTCGTCAAACCCGACGATGAGGTGGAAGTGAGGGTCGTCAGCGTCGATCCTGAGCGCCGGCGCATCGGGCTCAGCATGCGCCAGCCCCAACCCGTCCAGTCCCGCCGCCGGGGCGGCTCGCGGCAAGAGATGCGCACCACCAGCGGCGATGCGCCCACGGTCACTCTGGGCGAGGTCTTTGAGGACCTGTCGAGCCTCTTCGACAACCAGGTCGACGAAGACGAAGACCGTTAAGAGAGGCGCGTAAGAAAGACGAGCGGCGCATCGCAAAGCCACGTTGCGCGCTCGCTCCTTTTCGTGTTGCTCGAGTAGGGCGAACTTCCCCCAAGGTGGGGAGGTCCGCCCTTTTTCGCATACCCCGACCATCCGCCGGGCAGGCTACTCCCCGCAGACGTTGCACGGGGAAAGCGAGGGAGTAGCGTGCCTACAGGACTTTGGGTCCTTTTCATCACCACAGCGGTGGTCTACTTCGGCTTGGCGCACCGGGTCCTCGATCGCATGCGGCTGACCGACACCCAGGCCTTGATCTTTCTCGGGTTGATGGTGGCAGGCAGCTTTGTGGACCTGCCGCTGGTCCGCGGTGAGGTAAACCTTTCCGTCAACGTAGGGGGAGCGCTGGTTCCATTGGCCCTTGCGATCTACCTGCTCACCCGGGCCGACACGACCCGAGAGCGGGTGCGAGCCGTGTTGGCTGCCGTCGCCACAGCGATCGCGATCCGCATCATCGGCTCCCTCGGGTCCTTTGATCCTCCCGCCAACAACTTGATGGATCCTTTGTGGCTCACCGCCATCGTCGGGGGCGCGATGGGTTACCTCGCCGGGCGCTCCCGCCGGGCCGCGTTTATCGCGGGCAGCTCCGGCGTTGTGCTCGCGGACGTCTCCCACGCGGTTCAAGTGGCCGCCCAAGGCGTGCGAAGCGACGTCTCGATTGGAGGCGCCGGCGTCTTCGATGCCGTGGTGATCGCCGGTCTGGCCGCGGTCTTGTTGGCCGAAGTGTTCGGCGAAAGCCGGGAACGTCTGCAGGGCGGGCCCCGGCTCGGAGAGGATCGTCCTCAGGCTCTCTATCAGGACGAAGGAGTTGCAGAAGGCAGCGACACCTTATCGCTCTCCGACGAACCAGGAGGCCAAGGGGAGGAGGATCGCCGTGAGTAAGGCGCGCACGTTCCGGCTCTCACTTTTCCTTATCGTCCTGGCAGCGGCCAGGTGGAGCATCGCCCACGCAGCGGACGTCCCCTTCCAACCGCCCCAATGGGAACTCGGCGAGCGGAACGACGGCGGCTACTACACGCTCGTAACGCCTGCGGGAGAGAGAGTGACCGAAACGGCCGTCATCATCGACGTGGGCGACCAGTACATTGATGAAGAGAACCGGATCTTTGAAGTGGTCGAGGTCCGCGGCGATGAAGTCGTAGTCGAGGAGAAGGGGACCGCCGAGATGCCCGACGTGCGGGACGCTCTCGACGCGCTGGAAGATTCGCAGCGGGCCAGCGGCTCGGCCTTGAGCGGTTTCGCCCGCTGGTTGCGGGCGCAAGCTGGCGGCGGGGCCACCAACCGGACCATCGGCATTTACCACACCCACAACGCCGAATCCTATGTGCCCACCAGCGGCACGGACTCCAAAGAATACGGCGATATCCACCGGGTAGGACAGGCGCTCAAAGACGCTTTTGAAAATATGGGGTATCGCGTCATCTGGAAAGACGACAGCCACTTGCCCCACGATGGCGAAGCGTATTTACGCTCCCGCCGCACCGCCGCCGAGATCAGCCGGGAGCGCCCCGTTACCATCCTCGACGTGCACCGGGACGCGATCCCCCGCCGGGACGACTACTTGGCCACTGTCGACGGGGAGAAGATGAGCCAGGTCCGCCTGGTGGTCGGCCGGCAAAACCAAAACCGGGCGGCTAATCTCGAATACGCCAAGCGGATCAAGGCCATCGCCGACCAGCGCTACCCCGGGCTGGTCAAGGGGATCTTCAACGCCCGGGGCAACTACAACCAAGACCTGGGCCCACGCATGCTCCTGTTGGAGTTTGGCACCCATGTCACCTCTCTAGAAGAGGCCCTCCGCTCCGTGGAGCCCATGGCCGAGGTGATCGCCGCGGCGGCGGGGCTACCCCGAGGGGCAGGCGGCGGCCAGGTGGGCCAGCGCGGGCTGGGGACGGCCGGATGGATCGTCCTGCTGGTGGTCTTAGGAGGAGCCGGTTGGCTGGTTCTCAACAAGGAAGGTTGGACTGGGCTGAAAGAGGGCCTTTCCCGATGGCGGAAGCGATTGGGATCCGGAGGCGATGACGGTGATGCCTCACCTTGAATCATGATGAAGGGTGGATGGGTCGACCGTGCCGTCTCACCTCATCGCCGCGGTGGCTTTGGGCACCGCGATCGGCGCTCTGGCCCGTTTTGACACGCTCCGGATCGACTACCGCCAGTATCCGAGCTATCCCCAAGGATATACGATCCACATGACCCTGGGGGTCATCGCTTCTTTCCTGGGAGCGGTGGCGATCCCCGCTTTGAGCGCGAGGGATTTCGCCGCCGCCAGCTTCCTCGCCTTGGCCGCGACCCAGTTTCGGGAAGTGCGCAACATCGAGCGGGAAACCCTGCTCAACTTAGAAGAGTCGGAGCTGGTTCCCAGGGGAAAGGCGTATATCGAGGGAATCGCCCGGGTCTTTGAAGCCCGCAATTACCTGGCGATGATGACGGCCTTTGTGACCAGCGGCGCCACCGTCATCGCGGGGAGCCTCCTCAACAGCCTTGCGTGGGCGCTCGCTGCCGGCGTCGTCGCCGGCGCTCTCGCCTGGTGGGCCATTAAGCGAGGCGTGCGAGGGCCCCACGTCGGTGACTTGGTCGAACTCCGCATCGTTCCCATCCAATTTGACGGCCCCTTGCTCACAGTCGGCGGCGTAGCCTTGATGAATATCGGATTGGAAGAGGCCCGCCAACGATATCTCCAAGAGGGGATCGGGGTTGAGATGATCCCCAAAAATCCCGACGCGAAGGCGACGCTGGCCAACATCGGGCAGCGGCAGGCCATCGCCCACGACGCCTCGACGTTGGTGGGGATCACCAAAGAAGTGGATGAACCCTATTTCACCCCCCTCGTCCGCCGGGACGGCCGGTCGGGAAAAGTGGTGATGGCCATCGTGCCGGCGGAGAAAAATCCTGAGGCTCTCTTGGAGGCGCTGCGGCGAGTGCCGGTGTTGGAAGCGGCGGTGCGCAGGCCCACGAAGTCGCTCGCGGGCCGGCTGATGGATTAGGACGGGAGGGTCACGGATGAACGTCAACCTGACGCATGCCATCCTCGCGGTGATCACTTCCGAGGAGGGACCGGTCGAAAGCGGCGGAGCCGTCGTTTTTCGCATCCGGGACGAGAAAGAGCGCGAGCGCGTCGCCAAATACATCGGGACCGTCACGTTAGGCATGGTGCACGATCTCAGAAACGGCACGTATATCGTGGTCAAGCACGGATGAAGGTCGTCTACAGTTGTTACGGCGGGGCTCATTCATCGCAAGTCGCAGCTGCCATTCACCTGGGCCGGTTCCCGGGCCATCGCCCGCCCACCGCTGAGGAGCTCTTGTCGCTTCCCCGCTTTGACAGGGTCAGCGATGATCACCAGGGCATCGCCGAGTTTGTGGGTACCGATGAGGACGGCCACGAAGTCTACGTATTGGGAAGGGGGCCAGCCGCCGAAGCGGTAGAAAGGGCGTTTAGGAGTGGGTATCGGATCGCGGGCGGCGACGACAGGCAGCTGCTCTTTGTCAACGCGCTTCAGACAGTCAACTTGCCCATGAGAGTCGGCGGTTACCTCTCCCGCCGTTTGGGGTGGGTCGCCGTTGGCAGGCCTCTCGTCGTCTTTGGGACGCGGCGCGCTTTTCCCGCGCTGGTCCAGCTGGTAGAGGAGACTCGGCGAAAACTCCGAGAGGGAGCATCCGGTCCCTGACAGGAAACCAAGCCTGCCTTCCCGAAAAGCTATTGGTGCTCTCATTACCGGTGCATCAGTGAGCGACTGCACAGTCTTGCGCTTAGGGTGTATCCTGTGGCCAACGCCGTTGTCGCTATCGTCGGACGCCCTAATGTGGGGAAGTCCGCGTTATTTAACCGCATTGTGGGGGCCCGGATCGCGATCGTCGAAGGCGAGCCGGGCGTCACGCGCGATCGGATCTACGCGCAAAGCGAGTGGGATGGCCGGACGTTTACCCTCATCGACACCGGCGGGATCGATCTTGGCGCGGAAGAAGGGTTTTTCGCCCTGGCACGGCGCCAAGCCGAGATCGCGGTGGAGGAGGCGGACGTCGTCTTGTTGGTCGTCGATGTCCGGGCTGGGCTCGTCCCTGCCGATTTAGAAGTGGCCGAGGCCCTCCGGCGCTCTAATAAGCCGGTGTTGGTCGTGGCCAACAAGGCGGACGACGGCAATCTCGCTTTGGCCGCCAGCGAATTTTTCGCGCTGGGCCTGGGTGAGCCGATCCCTGTCTCGGCCGAACACGGCCGGGGCATCGCTGATCTCCTCGACCGGCTGGTGGTCCACCTGCCTTCGGTCGCTGCCGAAGAGGACGCGGGGGATGATATCCGCATCGCGGTCATCGGCCGGCCCAACGTGGGAAAGTCCTTACTGGTTAACCGCCTGGTGGGCGAAGAGCGAAGCATCGTTACCGACGTGCCGGGGACGACCCGGGACGCCATCGACACGCGAATCGAAAGGGACGGTGTCCGCTTTACGTTTATCGATACCGCCGGCATCCGCCGCAAGAACCGCATCCAGCATGCGGTGGAGCGTTACAGCGTCGTGCGGACGCTCCGGGCCATCGACCGCTCCGACGTCTGCCTCATGCTCCTCGACGCCACCGAGTTGGTCACCGAGCAAGACAAGAGGATCGCCGGCTACGCCCACGAGGCGGGGAAGGCGATGGTCCTCGTAGTCAACAAGTGGGACCTCATCGAAAAGGACGCAACGACGATCAACCGGTACGAAGAAACCATACGGGAGCAGTTGGGGTTTTTGCTGTACGCCCCGATCTTGTTTATCTCGGCCAAGACGGGGCAACGGGTCCAAAACATTTTTGAACTTGCCGCGTACGTCGCCGATCAGCACGCCTTGAGGGTTCCCACCGGCCGGCTCAACGAAGTCCTCCACGAGGCCACGTTTCGCAGGCAGCCTCCGACCGATAAAGGCAGGCGCCTCAAGATCTTTTACGCCACCCAGTCAGGGGTGAAGCCGCCGACGTTTGTGCTTTTTGTCAACGAGCCCAAACTGATGCACTACTCGTATTTGCGCTACATCGAAAATCAGCTCCGAGAGAGCTTTGGTTTCGTTGGGACTCCCATCGTCTTTCGCATGAGAAAACGAGACTAACGGCGCGCGGGGTTTTTGGGGGGCGACATGGAAACGATCATCTTGCTCTTGGCTAGTTTTCTGCTGGGATCGGTTCCTTTTGGCTTGATCGTCGGCAAACTTTGGGGCTCCGTCGATGTGCGCCGCTATGGAAGCGGAAACATCGGAGCATCCAATGTCATGCGGACCGTAGGGAAAGCGGCCGGCGCGGTCGTGCTCCTTTTGGACGGTCTGAAAGGGGCCACCCCGGTGCTGGCCGCCCGCAGTCTGGACTTTCCCGAGTGGATCGTGGCTCTGGCGGGATTGTCGGCGGTCGCCGGTCACATCTGGTCCGTCTTTCTCAACTTCAACGGCGGCAAGGGCATCGCGACCACGCTGGGCGTTGTACTGGCCGTCAATCCCCTCCTCGGGGCCTCGCTCTTTTTGGTGTGGCTCCTCGTCCTCTTGCTCACTCGTTACATCTCGGTCGCTTCGCTGGCGGGGGCTGTGTGCTTGCCCATCTTCGCGTGGGCGTTTGGTCACTGGCCCGAACACGTCATCTGCGGCACAGCGATTTCGCTGTTAGCCTTTCTGCGGCACCGCTCCAACCTCCAACGATTGCGCGCCGGTACCGAATACCGTTTCGGCCAACGGGCCGGGGTAAAGGCCGATCGTCAATGAAGGAGCAAGGGATCAGCGTCGTGGGCGCCGGTGGGTGGGGGACCGCGCTCGCGCTCCTCCTGGCCCGCGCCGGCCGGAAGGTGACGCTTTGGGCGCGAGACCCCGCCAAAGCCCAAAGGCTGGCACGGCACCGCGTCAACGAGACGTACTTGCCCGGCCATCGCCTGCCGGAGACAGTCGATGTCACCTCCCAATTGGCCGAGGCTGCCCAAAACGAAGCGATCATCCTCGCTGTCCCTTCCCAGGCCGTGCGAGCCCTTTGGACGCAGCTTGCTCCCCTGATCACCGGACGCCACTCCATCCTCAACGCTGCCAAGGGCATCGAAGTCGCCACCTCGCTCACGCTCTCGCAGGTGCTGCTTGAAGGCCCCTCTCCTTTGAAGGAACAAAGGCTTGCCGTCCTTTCCGGTCCCAACCACGCCGAAGAAGTGGCGGCAGGACTGCCGACCGCGAGCGTCGTCGCCGCATACGCTGCGGAGACCGCCGAGAGGTGGCAAAGCTTATTGATGACGTCGATGTTCCGGGTGTACACCAGCGACGACGTCCTGGGGGTGGAGCTGGGCGGAGCCCTGAAAAACGTCATCGCGCTGGCCGCGGGAATCGCGGATGGCTTAGGCTACGGCGACAACACCAAAGCGGCCATCGTCACCCGAGGGCTTGCCGAAATCTCCCGCCTCGGCGTGGCCATGGGCGCGGATCCGCTGACTTTTAGCGGGCTTTCGGGGGTCGGCGATCTCGTCGCGACGTGCCTCAGCCGCCACAGCCGCAACGCCCGGGCTGGCCGGTTGATCGGCCAAGGAGCTTCAGCCGCCGACGTGATGAACCGCTCACCCCAGGTGATCGAGGGGATCCCGACGTGCCAGGCGGCCCTCCAGCTCTCCGAGCGTTACGGCGTCGAGCTGCCCATTACCAAAGCCGTCGCCGGCGTACTCTTTGAAGGAAAGTCTCCTCGAGACGCCGTCGCGGAACTGATGGGCCGGGAGCCCACCAGCGAACGGCGAACGCTTTTCCCCTAGGCGTCTTGCTCCCTCCTTGACCGCCAAGGCGCGCTCCGGTCATACCGCGTCCTTCCTTCCCATATAGTTCTAGTGTCCATGTGACGTCGCGCGGCGTGCCTTAGACAGCGAAGGAGGGACCCTCGACGTGGAGCGCTTTGACATCTTCCGCGATATCTCCGAACGTACCGGCGGCAGCATCTACATCGGTGTCGTCGGCCCCGTACGGACCGGGAAGTCCACCTTTATCAAGAGGTTTATGGATCTTTTGGTGCTGCCCAATATCAAAGACGCCCACGCCCGGCAAAGAACGCAAGACGAGCTGCCCCAAAGCGGCGCCGGCCGGACGGTGATGACGAGCCAACCCCACTTTGTCCCCGACGAACCGGTGGAAATCCAGTTCCAGGACAACGTGGGCTTCAAAGTGCGGTTGGTCGACTGCGTGGGCTATGCGGTGCCGGGGGCTTTGGGCTTTCAAGAAGAAGGCGGTCCCCGCATGGTGCGCACGCCGTGGTTTGACCACGAGATCCCCTTTGAGCAGGCGGCGGAGATCGGGACGCGCAAAGTCATCCAGGAGCACTCGACCATCGGGTTGGTCGTGGTGACCGACGGATCCATCACCGACCTGCCGCGGGAAAGCTATGTCGAAGCCGAAGAGCGAGTCATCCGGGAACTCAACGAGTTGGGAAAACCCTACCTGGTCCTGCTCAACTCAACGCACCCCGAAAGCCCTGCGACACGCAAGCTCGCCCAGGAACTGGAGGAGCGCTACGGCGTCACCGTCTGCCCTGTCAACTGCCTGGAGATGACCGAAAACGACATCCTGGAGCTCCTTTACGAGGTTTTGTTCGAATTCCCGGTGCGGGAGATCGGGGTGAAGCTGCCCGCTTGGGTAGAAGAACTCGAACCCGACCACTGGTTGACAAGACAATACCTCGAGGCCATCGAAGAGACCATTGCGCCCATCGAAAAGCTGCGGGACGTCGACCAAGCGGTGCAGCGTTTTGCCGAGTACGACTTCATCGATCGCGTCTCGCTGGCTGGGATGGCACTCGGCACCGGAACGGCCACGATCCAGCTGGGCGTGAGGGAAAACCTCTTTTACCAGGTGCTGCAAGAGCTCACGGGTTTCGAGATCACCGGCGACCACCACCTCATCCGGCTGATGCGCGAGCTCGCTCACGCCAAGGCCGAGTACGACAAGTTCGCGGAAGCGCTTGCCCAATTGGAGGAAACGGGATACGGCATTGTGGCGCCGAGGCTCGAGGATATCAGCTTCAACGAGCCCGAGATCGTCCGCCGGGGCGGCCAGTTTGGCATCAAACTCCAGGCCAGCGCGCCCTCCATCCACATGGTTCGGGCCAACATCGTCACGGAAGTGACACCCTTTGTCGGCACCGAAAAGCAAGGTGAGGAACTGGCGCGCTACCTTACCGAGGAGTTTGAAAAGGACCCCGGCAAGGTCTGGAACTCCGATTTCCTGGGAAAATCCCTGCAGGACTTAGTCCGGGAAGGCATCCAAAGCAAGCTCACCCGCATGCCCGTCAACGCTCAGAAGAAGCTCCAAGAGACGCTGACCAAAATCCTCAATGAAGGCAGCGGAGGACTAATCTGTATCATCCTCTAACACAATGGAATACCTTCCTTGGAAAGGTGGCAACCTACCGCCGACACCATCTGCTCGAGGAGGGTCTGGGTTGAACAAAGCGGAACTCGTCGACGCGGTAGCGGCTAAGAGCAACCTTTCCAAGAAGGACGCCGCCGGCGCCGTCGATGCCCTTTTAGCGAGTATCGAAGAGGCGCTGGCCCGCGGCGAAAAGGTTCAAATCGTGGGTTTTGGAAGTTTCGAAGTGCGTGAGCGATCCGCGCGCACCGGGAGAAACCCGCAGACAGGCGAGGAAATCGAAATCGGCGCCCGCAAAGTGCCGGTGTTTCGCCCCGGAAAAGCGTTGCGGGATTCGATCATGGCCACCTAAACGGGAAAGAGCTCCACGCCGTTTAAGCCGGCACTGCGCTGCCTCGTTTTGGGGAGCGCGGTAGCCGGCTTTTTTGCCTAGATCGCTCGCAAATACTCCTTTAGTCCCAGCGCTGCCCCCTTGGGCCGACAGGAAAACGCGCTTTACCCGCATAAGATATCAGTGTTATGCGAACAAGGGGGGGATCGCCCATGCGGATTCACATCCTGGGCTCAGGCGCCGCTGAGGGATGGCCCGCCGTCTACTGCCGTTGCGATGCGTGCCAAAGGGCCCGCGCGCGGGGCGGCCGTTCGATCAGGAGCCGCTCGGCGACGCTGGTGGACGGGCGTTTCCAGTTTGACTGGTCGTCGGACGCCTACATGCAGGGCCTTCGCGACGGCGTCGCCCTGTCCGACGTGAGGCACCTGATCTTCACCCACACGCACCGGGATCACTATTACCCCTCGGAGCTCGTCTTCCGCCGGCCGCCCTTTGCTCACCAGACGCTCCCGCTCACCATCTGGGCAGACGCTTGGGCGATCGAAGGCATTAGGGAGGAAGTGGGCGAGCTCGAGGCGGCGAACATCACGCTTCGCGAAGTCGAGCCCTATCAAACCTATCAGCTGGACGACGCTCACCTCACGCCGCTCTTGGCCAACCACTTTCCCGAACGCATTTGCTTCAACTATATCTTTGAGCGAAACGGAAAGCGCTTGCTTTACGGGCAAGACTCCGGCTGGTTTCCGGAGGAGCATTGGCAAGCTCAGCAAGGTCTTTATTTTGACGTGGTCATCCTCGATTGCACCGGGGGGCCTAAAGACGCCGGACAACATCATGGCAACATCGATCTCGTCATCCGGAGCAAGGAGCGGATGATCGAGATGGGCACGGCAGACGACGACACCCTTTTCATCGCCAACCACTTTTCCCACAACGGCGGGCTCCTTCACGAAGAGCTCGTCGAGCTTCTTTCACCCCACGGCATCGACGTCTCCTATGACGGCATGATCGTCGAGGTGTAACCTCCGGATGCCCATCGAATCCGTGGTACGCATCAGCGTGGCCATCGCCTTTGTCGTTGGCTGGTACCTCCTTTTCCTATGGTTTTGGAACCACCTCCGGCCGGCGCGATCAAAGGGGGGAGCCGACGGGCGAGGGCACGGCATGGTGCTGAGAATCGTGGCGAGCCACTCGTTTAAGCACGCGTTTTTGGCCACCTGCGCTGCCGGAGCGACCGCGGCCGTGCTCAACGTCTACGTCTATCACGGTTTTGGCCACCAACCCGACATCTACCGCCGGGGAAGTCCCGACCGGCCTTGGGTCGCCATCACCTTTGACGACGGTCCGAGCCCTAAGTACACGCCCCGGATCCTCGAGATCCTCGAAGCCCACGACGTGCCTGCCACGTTTTTCATGGTAGGCGCCCACGTCGAAGCCTATCCGGAGATCGCTGCCGCCGTGGTCGCCGCCGGCCACGAAGTGGGCAATCACACGTATTCCCATATCAACGTGCCGACGGCCTCGACCCAACGCCTTTACGAGGAGTTGGTCAGCACCTCCTCCATTATCTACGAGAAGACAGGCGTCTATCCCGCGTACGCGCGCCCACCAAGAGGCCTTTACGACGGCCGGTTTGGACGCATCTCGGCCTTGTTAGGGCAAAAGATCGTCTTGTGGAATCGTTCGAGCTACGACTGGCAAGGCCCGCGGATCTCCAAGGAGACCATCGTCCGCCGCATCGTCGACAACATCAAACCCGGCGACATCCTTCTCTTTCACGACAGCGGCGCTTTGCTCGGCCGGGAGGGGGGCGATCGCGAGGCGACGGTCCAGGCCCTGGAAGCCATCATCCGGGGCGTGCGGGCCAAAGGGCTCGAGTTTGTTCCCTTATCGCAACTCCTGCACGGCGTGGTGGGGGAAGAGGAGCTCGATTTCGATTTGACGGAGTGAGGCTTTGAAGGCTCTAGCAAAGATGCTATAATATCTTGTCGATGTCACAGATGTCCTAGTTGAAAGGGAGTTTCGCGTGCACTCACCCGTCCGAATCGGGCTCATGGGCCTGGGCACCGTCGGCTCGGGCGTCTTTGAAATTTTGCACAAGCATCCCGAGCAGATCGCTCGCCGTTCAGGCGGTCCCATCGAAATTGCCCGCGTGCTGGTGCGCGACAGCAACAAGCCGCGGCGCGTTCCTGTCCCCGAGGACAAGATCACGACCGACGCCTCTTTGTTGCTCGAGGATCCCTCCATCGATGTCATCGTCGAACTCATCGGATGCCCGGGCGGCAGCGTCGAACCCGCCAGGAGCTACATCGCCGGGGCCCTTCGAGCTGGAAAACACGTCGTCACAGCCAACAAAGAGGTTTTGGCCAAACACGGGCAGGAGCTCTTTGCCCTCGCGAGCGAGCACCGGGTCGGGCTCTACTTTGAGGCGGCCGTGGCGGGCGGCATCCCCATCATCAAGTCCATCAAGGAAGCCCTCGTGGCCAATGAGATGCGTACCATCATGGGCATCATCAACGGCACGACCAACTACATGCTCACCAAGATGGCGTACGAGGGCCGCTCTTTCGACGACGTGTTGAAAGAGGCCCAGGAGATGGGGTATGCGGAGGCTGATCCTACCTCCGACGTCGAGGGGCACGATGCCGCGTACAAACTTGCCATCCTCGCTTCGCTGGCCTTTGAGACGGAGATCCCCGTCGACGAAGTGTACCGCGAGGGAATCACCAAGGTCACGCCGGAGGATATGGCCTACGCGGACGAGCTGGGGTACGTGATCAAGCTGCTTGCGATCGCGAAAGCCCACGACGGGGCCGTCGAGGCGAGGGTGCATCCGACGATGATCCCCAAGGGGCATCCCCTGGCGGCCGTCAACGACGTGTTTAACGCGATCTTTCTCGAGGGCGATTCAGTGGGAGAGTTGATGTTTTACGGTCGCGGGGCGGGAAAGCTTCCGACCGGCAGCGCTGTGGTGGCGGACATCGTCCAGGCAGCGCAAGACCTCAGGCGCGGCGTCGGCGGTTGGCTCAACGGCAAAGCCGCCGTCAAGCGCATCCTCTCGCCAATGGAAGTCGTGTCATCGTACTACGTCCATGCCAAAGTGGTGGACAACCCCGGGGTCCTCGCCCAGATCGCCCGGGCCTTTGGCGACAACGGGGTCAGCATCGGCTCGGTCATTCAAAAAGGGGTGCGCCAGGACCCCGTGAGCCTCGTCTTTGTCACACATAAAGTGCTGGAAAAGAACATGCAGGCGGCTTTAAACCAGATCGCTTCGCTTCCCGTGGTCCGTCGCGTCGCCAATGTCATCCGCGTCGAAGGAGAGTAGCCATGCCATATCAGGGGATCATCGAAACCTACCGCCGCTTTATGCCTGTGGGCCCCGATACCGAGATCGTCACCCTCCTCGAAGGCGACACGCCGCTCATCCCCGTCACCCGGTTTGCGAGAGCTTTTGGCATCGACGCCGAGGTGTATGTGAAGTACGAGGGGCTCAACCCCACCGGTTCCTTTAAGGACCGGGGCATGACGATGGCGATCACCAAGGCCAAAGAGGATGGCGCGCGGGCTGTCATGTGTGCCTCCACCGGCAACACGTCGGCCTCCGCGGCTGCCTACGCGGCGCGGGCCGGGATGAAGGCTGTAGTGTTGATCCCCGAGGGAAACATCGCGCTCGGTAAGCTCAGCCAGGCGATGATGCACGGGGCGCAGGTGGTGGCGATCCGGGGCAACTTCGACGACGCGTTGGCTCTCGTCCGCGCCCTCACCCAGAAGTATCCGATCACCTTGGTCAACTCGATCAATCCCTACCGCATCGAGGGGCAAAAGAGCGCCGCCTTTGAGATTGTCGACGTCCTGGGAGACGCTCCCGACCTCCTCTTTATACCGGTGGGCAACGCGGGCAACATCACGGCCTACTGGAAAGGGTTTGTCGAGTACCGCGACGCGGGTCTGGCTCATAAACTGCCTCGGATGATGGGTTACCAGGCGGCCAACGCAGCGCCCCTGGTGCTGGGCCGGCCGGTCCCCAACCCGGAGACCATCGCGACTGCGATCCGCATCGGAAATCCCGCGAGCTGGGAAGGAGCGGTCAGGGCAAGAGATGAGTCGGGAGGAACGATCGACGCGGTCACCGACGACGAGATCGTCGCCGCTTACCAAGCGTTGGCGGAAACCGAGGGCATCTTTTGTGAACCTGCCAGCGCCGCTTCCCTGGCCGGGTTGATCAAAGCTAGCAGGGAAGGGAAGGTACCGGCTGCAAGCCGCGTCGTCTGCGTGTTGACGGGCCACGGCCTCAAAGATCCGGATAGGGCCATCGCCGTAGGCAAAGGGATGCAAACCGTCGAAGCGACGATGCAAGCCGTCGAACGCCTCCTTGATGCCACGCTCGTCGAGGCCGAGAGGGAGCTTTCGCGATGAACTTAAAGGTGACGGTGAAGGTGCCCGCGACGACCGCTAATCTCGGGCCCGGATTTGACGCTTTGGGCATGGCGCTGGACCTTTGGAATACCTTTGAAGTCCTCTGGGAAGGCGACTCCCGCCCCGAAGACCGGGCGCCGGAGCAGCTCAAGGTGGCCAGCGTCACGGTCGAGGGCGAGGGGAGCGAAACGCTCCCTGCCGATGAAACCAACCTGGTGTTTAAGGCGATGGAGGCGGGTTTCTCCGGGCAAGAGCTTCCGCAAGAGCGCGTGAGCCTGAAAATTACCAACTGCGTTCCTCTGGCCAGCGGCCTAGGCAGCAGCGCGACGGCGATCGTCGCTGGACTTTTGGCGGCCAACGCGCGGCGCAAAGAGAAGCTTTCCGTCGACCAGTTGATCGAGATCGCCACGCGCATCGAAGGACACCCGGACAACGTCGCCCCAGCGCTCCTTGGGGGTCTGGTGGTCTCCGTCGTCGAAGAGAACGGGGCGGTCCGGTCTCTTTCGGTCCCTGTGCCTAACGAGCTGTGGGTATGCGTGGCGGTGCCCGATTTTTACCTTGACACCCGCTACTCCCGGGAGCGGCTGCCCGAGCGAGTGAGCCGGCAGGACGCCGTTTTTAACCTGTCCCGGGCAGCCCTGTGGGTAGCTGCGATAGCGAGCGGTGATCTTTCCGCCTTGCGGGTCGCAACCCAAGACGTGTTGCACCAACCCTACCGGAGCGCATTGATCCCGGGCCTCGACGACGTCTTTGCCGCAGCCTTGAAAGCGGGCGCCGTGGGGGTCGCCTTGAGCGGTTCAGGCCCCTCCGTGACGGCCTTTTGCCGGGAACACGACGGGCCGGTGGTGGGAGAGGCCATGAGCCGGGCCTTCCGCAAGGTAGGGGTGACGACCCGGACGTGGTTCGTCCGGCCTGCATCCACCGGCGCCATAGTTGAAATCGCCGAATTTCCCGGTCAACCCGCCCGGGGTCCCCGATACGAATGCAATCTCTCTGGAGGCGTGTAGATTTGGCCATTCTGGTACAGAAGTTTGGTGGCAGTTCGGTCGCAAATCCCGAGCGTATCAAAGCGGTGGCCCAGAGAGTGGTGGAGGCGAAACAACGAGGCTATCAAGTTGTCGTCGTCGTCTCGGCTCTCGGCGACACCACCGATGAGCTCATCGAGCTGGCAAGGCAGATCAGCGCTCGTCCTCCCAAAAGGGAGATGGATATGCTCCTATCCACGGGAGAGCAGGTTTCCATCGCCCTCCTCGCGATGGCGATCCATGAATTGGGCCATGCCGTCATCTCCCTGACCGGCGCGCAAGGTGGCATCATCACCGACGCAACGCACACCCGGGCCAAAATTCTGCAGGTCAACACCGAGCGCGTCGAACGGGAGTTGGCCGAAGGCAAGATTGTCATCGTCGCCGGATTTCAGGGGGTGACCCCCGGTTACGATATCACCACCTTGGGACGGGGTGGCTCCGACACCACCGCGGTCGCCCTGGCCGCGGCGCTGAAAGCCCAGGAGTGCGAAATCTACACCGACGTCGACGGCGTGTACACGGCGGATCCCCGGGTCGTGCCCAGCGCCCGGAAGTTAGCCGATGTTTCCTACGGGGAGATGCTCGAAATGGCGAGCCTGGGCGCGGGCGTGCTGCAGCCCCGGGCGGTGGAGTTCGCCTCAATGTACAAGGTGCCGATTCATGTCCGTTCGAGTTTCAATTACGAGAACGGGACAATGGTACGGGAGGAACGCGTCTTGGAAAAGGATATGATCGTGGTCGGCGTCGCGCACGACGTCAACGTGGCCAAGGTGGGGATTTTGGACGTCCCCGACCGGCCGGGAGTGGCCGCCCGCATCTTTTCAGCGCTGGCCGCCGAAGCCATCAACGTCGACATGATCGTGCAGACCACCAAGGAGCAGCAGACGACCGATATGCTCTTTAGCGTCAGCCGGGACGATCTTCCCCAAGCGAAAGAGATCGTCGAAGCCGTAGCCAAGGAGCTAGGAGCGAAAGGCGTCATCGTCAACGACAACGTGGCCAAGGTGAGCATCGTCGGTGCAGGAATGGTTAGCAATCCCGGCGTCGCCGCCAGGATGTTTGAGGCGTTGGCCAAGGCCAACATCAACATCCAGGTGATCAGCACCTCCGAGATCAAGGTCTCGTGCCTCGTGAGAGCAGAAGACGCCCTCAAGGCGGTGCGGGTCGTCCACGAAGCCTTTGGCCTCGATCAGACGGACCAGGCCACAAAAGCAGCGATGTAGCTTGCAGTTTGGCCGAACTTGTGCTATGATAATACGTGTTCGGCCGTGTCGGGCTGTGGCGCAGTTTGGTTAGCGCGCTAGACTGGGGGTCTAGAGGTCGTGGGTTCAAATCCCGCCAGCCCGACCATCGACAAAGGGCATGATCCGGAGGAAGAAGCGGATCATGCCCTTTCTTCTTTTTTCCCGTGGAATGCATGGACGAGTCGATGAAAATGAGCTGTCGAAATGCACTCGTAATATACTATATTTTCATACCCTTTATTCACATTCGATCGGCTTAAGAGCGGCGAACTACGTGAAGCAAGACTTGACGGATGGAGGGGTGGCAAGTGCTCGAACGCATCGTCACTGGAATGAGCGATCGGGTTCGTGCGGTGTTATTTTGTGCGAGCTTGGCAATGAAGGCCGCTCCCCGTGGGTCTTTCGTGATCTTGCTCTTGGGGGCGGTCCAAGGCGCCATCAGTCCGGCGATGGTCTGGGTTACCAAGCTTGTTGTCGATCAATTGAGTGCCGGCACCGGGCAACAATGGGCTGGCCAACTGCTCTTTCTTGCTGTGGGTTACGCGCTGTTGGTGGCAGCCTCGAGTGTTGCTCCCGCGCTGGCCAGCATGATCCAAGGGAATGTGAATGACAGAGTCTTGCACCGGCTCAATATGAACGTCTTCGAAAGTACCGACCGCTTGGTGGGGCTGGCCCGATTTGAAGACCCGGACCATGAAAACCAGATCACGCGTGTCAGATCGGAAGCCAGTCATTTGACTCGCGGCGTCTTGTTCATGGTGGTTCGCGCTCTTCAGCACTGCGTGTCCATCGCGTCCCTCGGTGTCCTGGCTTCGCGGTTACACATCATGTTGCCCGTTGCGCTTATCATCAGCCACTTCCCGATCGCGATCCATACTGAAAAAGTGCGAAAGCTGACCTTTGATCTGGAGGAGCGGCTTGCAGAAGAACGACGCCGTCTTGACTACATGTTCACCATGAGCCTAAACCCTTATCTGGCAAAGGAAATTAGGCTCTTTGGACTCAAAGAGTGGGTAACTCGTCGATACCTGCAGCAGCTACCCAACGTGGAGGAGCCGCTTTGGCGCCTGCGCAAAAGGGCGCTCTTCGCAGGAATGGGGGCGAGTGCGATAAGGGTTTTGGGGATCGGCGCGAGTCTGGCGTGGGTGATCGCTCAGGGTCTTCAGGGGAAAATCCTTGCAGGGGACGCCATTCTCATTCTCGGAGTTGTGCTGCATCTGCCCGAAAGCGCTTCACAGCTTGTCCGAATCTGGGATGAGACGGGTCAATTAGCACAAGGGGCGGCGCGCATTCAGAGTTTTCTCTCGTCTGCGCCGGACCTTCCCGTGCCTGCACATCCCCGGAGCCTACCTCCGAAACTGTCCCAAGGGATCGTCGTGAAGGACGTGTGGTTTCGTTACCCGGGGGCCACCAAGTATACGCTGAAAGGGGTCACCTTTTCGATTCGACCAGGCGAAAGCGTCGCGTTAGTGGGCGAGAACGGGGCCGGGAAGTCGACCCTTGTCAAGCTTCTTACTCGCATGTATGATCCGACAGCTGGGTCCATCTATTATGACGGAATCGACCTTAGGGAATGCGACCCGCAAGAGGTCCGCCGGCGCATCGCCGTCGTATTTCAGGATTTCTCGCGCTGGAGTTTAACCCTGGGTGAAAACATCGGCGTGGGCGATGTTGAGCACATAAACGATCATGAGCGGATCGTAGCTGCTGCTCGCAAGAGTGACGCCGATCGTATCGCAAACCAGCTGGCACAAGGCTACAACACGAGACTTGGGAAGCCCTTTGGAGGCGTCGAACTGTCCGGAGGAGAGTGGCAGAAGGTTGCCCTTGCCAGGGCTTTCATGCGAAAGGCCGAGGTGCTGATCCTGGATGAGCCTACAGCAGCACTTGATGTTCGAACCGAGTACGAGCTGTATCGTCGCTTTGCCAAACTCACTCAGGACAAAGCAACCCTCTTAATCTCGCATCGCTTATCGACGACGCGGATGGCTGACCGGATCATCGTCTTGGAGGACGGGCGCATTATTGAAGACGGGAGCCATGATGAGCTGATGCGCGCTGGAAAGCGTTACGCCCACCTTTTCAAGCTGCAGGCTGAGGGATACACCTCAAGAAAGGAGGGGACCGGAGGTGCGTCCAAAGATCGAGAGGCTGAAATCGGCTAGTTCGGCATTCCTTTCTGACGCGACGAGCGCATTGAAATTAATGAAAGACGCTTGGCAGGCCGCTCCGATCATGACGACAGCGATCTGGGGCGCGGTCATTCTCCACGCTCTCCTCGTACCATTGATGCTATGGTTTTACAAGGCGCTGATTGATCGCTTGTCTTTGGGAGCTCCCGGAAACGAGGCTGAGGTTTGGCTCCTCTTCGCTGTCTACATCTGCGGAATTGCGCTTGTCGAGTTGTTGACTCCCGCGATGCAGGCGATGAGAGATCAACTTGCTGTACGGTTGCAAGCTCGCTCGAGCATGCTCGTGATGGAAGCTGTTCTGTCTCAGCCCGATTTGAGTCCCTTTGAGGACCCGGCGTATTATAACGACATCCAATCCGTTCGAGCTCGGTTGATGCGCGCCTTGCGGGTGACCGTGGAGTATCTGCCTCACACCGTACGGCATTTCCTCACCGTGAGCATGATGATTGCTGTGCTTGCGGCCATCGAGCCACGGCTGGTCGCCTTCCTGGTGGCTTCCCTCGTGCCTGCGACCTTCATCGCGCGGCGCGCCGAAAGCCTCGCTTGGTGGGGGATGAGTCAGGGAAGCCCCCTCGTTCGCTGGATGGATTACGTACGGGACGTGCTCCTTTCGACCGAGCACGCCAAAGAGGTCCGTCTTTACGGATTGGGAGCGTTTTTTAGGGAGCAATATGATTCAACTTTTTGGAAACGTTTTGCTGAGCTCCTGCCATTTCGAAGAATGACGGCGTGGGCCGGAATCTCCCTCGGAATCATCTACGCGCTTTCGGCTGGGGCCGTGTTTGTTGTTGCCGCCGGACGCGCTGTAAATTCGGATCTTAGCCCCGGAGTCATCGCCGTCTACATCGGAAGCGTCGTGCAGCTCGCCCATTCCATATCGGCAATCAGTGGAGTCTTGACGTTGCTTCATGAGCAAATGGTGGTCGTGAAACAATACGAAAATGTTGTCAACAAAGGCGCCCGATTCCGGCTTTCCGCTGAAAATGGAGCCCGGCCCTTTCTTGGTATCCGGCACGGGATCGAGTTTCGTAACGTACGTTTTGCATACCCGTGGGGGGATCGACGGGTTGTTCTCGACGGGGTGAGTTTTTTCATTCCGGCCGGGAAGACCGTTGCCATTGTTGGGGAAAACGGCGCAGGAAAGAGTACGATCGTAAAACTGCTCTGTCGACTCTACGAGCCCGACGAGGGCCTTATTCTGCTGGATGGTGAGCCACTGGGAGCGTACGATCTCGAGGATTTTCGTCGCGGGATTACAGCAGTGTTTCAGGACTTCGCCAAGTACCAGCTGTCCCTTCGGGACAACATCGCGGTGGGAAATCTCGACTTCCTCTACGATGACCAAGAGCTACGGCGCGCGTTAACCGACGCCGGAGGGGCATCGCTACTTTCCGATCTGAAAGACGGGTTCGAGCAGCAGCTGGGGCGCATCTTCACGGGCGGCAGGGAACTTTCGCAAGGTCAGTGGCAGAAAATCGCCGTCGCCCGGGCGTTTACCCGCACTGACGCGCATCTAATCATCCTCGACGAGCCAACGGCGGCCCTCGATGTCCAGACCGAATATGATCTTTTTACTCGACTGGCTGAGCTTAAGAAGGGTCGTACCTCCCTCTTGATCTCTCACCGCTTTTCCACGGTGCGTATGGCGGACATAATTATCGTACTCGACAAGGGAAAGGTGATTGAGACGGGCACTCACGAGGAACTCCTTCAACGAGGTGGTCGATATGCCCAGCTGTTTTCGATGCAGGCAGAAAGATATCAGTGACCATCCTGAAGGGCACTCTACGGGTGCGCGGGCCTCGGTGATTGCGGCTCGACGGAATCCATCATCCGCACGATCTGTTCGATTTCGTCCCTGTTGACGGCATGTCCAAGGCCCGGATAGATCCTCTCCGTGACGCACCCTCCCATCGCTTTGAAAAGCCGCGTCGACTCCTTGACCTTGGCCAGGGGAATGTGCTCGTCTGGATCGCCGCAGCCAAGGAAGACGGGAGTTCCCTCAAGGCTTCCTTCCAGCTCTCGCGGGGCATTTTCGGGTCCCATCACCCCGCCGCTCAAAACAAACACGCCGCCGTACCTGCGGGGACGTCTCGCGATGTACTCGGCGACCAGGCACGCGCCCTGGGAGAATCCCCCAAGCAAGAGGCGATCGGGCGGGATTCCACGCGCGTCCAGGTCGGCCACCAGCTGGTCGAGGACCGAAAGGGCAGAGGAGAGGTAGGGCTCGTTATGCTCCAGAGGGGCGATGAAGCGGTGCGGGTACCATGTGTTTCCCCGAGCTGCCGGCGCCAGGTAGGCAAACTCAGGCCGCGAGAAAGCCTCCGCAAGCGCCAGGATGCTCTCGGGGCTCGCGCCGCGTCCGTGCACGAGAATCACGGCTCGATCGGCCTTTTCGAGCGGCCGGCCCCTTGTGAGCACTGGGAGGCCCTGGTGGATCGCGGCTTCGCCGGATTGGGTCACGGGTTGCATCCTCCTTTGCGCACAGCGCCCGTCTCGCTCGCTGCGGGGTGTTTCTTGAGCTACACTAGAGACAACGACGCCCGCACAACCATGCCGGGAGGCGATTGACGATGTTCCAAACACCAGGGATCCATCACGTGACGGCGATTGCGGGCGATCCCCAGGAAAATCTGGACTTCTACACTAATGTGCTGGGGCTTCGCCTGGTTAAGCTCACCGTCAACTACGATGACCCGGGCACCTACCACTTTTACTTCGGCGACGGAGTGGGACGTCCTGGCACCATCATGACCACGTTCCCCTGGCCGGGGGCGCCGCGGGGCAGGCGAGGAAACGGGCAGGTGACCTCCATCGCTTACCCGATTGCTAGAGAGTCGCTCGACTACTGGAGCGAGCGGCTCGCCGCCGCGGGCGTGGACGTCCAAGGGCCCGCGGAGCGTTTTGGAGAGCAAGTGCTCAGCTTCACCGACCCCCACGGCTTGCCCTTTGAACTCATCGCTGTCCAAGAGCGTCCCGACCTCGAGATCTGGGAAGGCTCTCCGGTTCCCGCCCCTCACCAGCTCGGCCCCTTCCACGGCGTCGCTTTATCGGTGCGGCAACGAGCGGCCACGGCGGAAGTCCTCACCTGGCTGGGCTTTGAGAGGGTGGGGGAGGAAGGGGAGCGCGTCCGGTTTCGCGCCCGGGCGTCGCTTGGGGCAGGCATCGTCGATGTGCTCGAGCGGCCTAATGACCTTCCAGGCACCGTTTCGACGGGAACTGTCCATCACGTGGCCTTTCGTGTCAAAGACGCCGAGGAACAGGAGCGGATGAGGAAAGAGCTCTTCGCCATGGGCTTTATCGTCTCGCCTGTGAGAGATCGCACCTACTTCCGCTCGATCTACTTCCGGGAGCCGGGCGGGGTGCTCTTTGAGATCGCCACGGACCAGCCAGGGTTTGCAGTGAACGAGCCTATCGAGCGGTTGGGAACGAGGCTTTGCCTGCCGGAGCATCTTGAGCCCGCAAGGCGCGAGCTTGAGAGCATCTTGCCGCCCCTGCAGCTTCCCGAAAAGTGATGTCCAGCGGCATTGGCCGCTTCAGCGCGAGGGCTCGGGAAGGGCATTCACGCTTGGGTAGCCCGGGGGCCTGACTCTTCTTGTTGCACCCAGCGGAAAAAGATTGCAATCAGGATCGGGACATAGACGAGCGACATGCCCACTTTCATGATCACGCCGGCCAGCACTTGGTCGACCTCAGGGCTGATGCCAAAGAGGCGGGGCGCCGTCGCGTAAAACGGGTAGATGATCCGGTTGTTGAAAGTGACGTAGGCAAAGACGCCGATCTGAGCGATGTTGAGCACAAAGATGTAGAGGAGCTTGCCGGGAGGCGACAGCACGCCCAGCTCCTTGACGGGCCCAAAGATCGGCCACCACATCAAGATCGCAGTGCCCACCATGAGGATGTGTTCGAGGATGTGGAGCTCGTGCCAAATCAGGGCCGATTGATAGGCTATGGGAAGGTGCCACAAGGTGTACGCCGCGTTTCCGATGACGATGGCAAACACGGGGTGCGTAAGAAAGCGGGCGATGCGAAAGGCCCACGGCCGGCGCAGGATCGGCTCAAAGAGCTGCGGCGGCAAACCCGCCAAAAGGAGTGGAGGCAACAGCATAATCAAGAGGATGTGTTGAATCATGTGAAAGGAAAAGAGGTACCCTTCGGCGATGTCGTGCAGGGGGGAGACTTCCGCCACGAGCAAGATGAGGAGAACGAGGGTGAGGTAGACCCGTTGCCTCCGGCTGGGAACGATGCCCCGGGCGCGCATCGCGCCGGTAACAGCGAAATAGAGGCCCACAAGCACCAGCACGCCCGCCAGCACGTCGGGGTGGATGCGGATCGAGCCCACCGGGATTCCCGGCAGGTTGAGATTGGGTCGACAAAGCCAAAGGACCAGCGAGTCGCCCATGCTCACGGCAAGCGGGCCTCCCTTCCCAGCTGTTTGACGTAGCGGGCGAGGAGCCAGCGCTCTTCTTCGCTCAAAAATCCTTCGAAAGAGGGCATCGACGTCCCGGGGATGCCCCGGGTGATCCACCAGTAGTGCTCGCCTTCCCGGTGATGCCAGCCGTGAATGGCGAAATTGGCCGGCGGCGGGGTCACAAAGGTCGCAAGAGGGCCGTCGCCTAGCCCCTTTTCACCGTGACACACCGCGCAATGCTGACTGTAGATGGGAGCGGCCAGGGCGGCAACTTGTTCGTTGCTCAAGCCGCGTACAGGACTTGTGGCGTAGCGGGTCGGCACGAGGGTCTGGAGGTAGCTCCAAAGCAACCCGCCCGCAACCAGGAGCGCGCCGCCGGCAACACGTTCCCATGAGCCTTGCGGGCGCCCGGTTCGGCGCGCCCGCGTCAAGATCAAAAGGCCACAGAGGGCGACAGCCAATCCCGCGAGAAACAGCAGCGCCCCCCAGTTGGTCATGAGTATCCGCAGGTGATCGAGGTAGGTCAGCTCGCGCACGGCACACCCGGCTCTTTCCCTACACCCAAAGCGAACCGCTCGTCTCTCGGCCTAGCGTGCCGGCTCACTGCCGACAGAGACAGGGACGCTGACGGAGTGCCCACCCTCAAAGTGGAGCACCACTTCAAAGGTGTCACCCCACGCCAGCGGCTCGAGGAGTTCGATCAACATGATATGGTACCCGCCCGGCTCAAAAGCAATCTCTTGGCCGGGGGCGAGCTCGAGCGCCTCGATCTTGCGCATCCCCAGCATCATGGAAGCCGAGCCGAGAGCTTCGTGGTCGTGATCGTGGTGCTCGTGGCCATGGTCGTGATGAGCGTGGTCGTCAGCGTGGGGGGCGTCGGGGTGAATTACGTAAGTCTCGTGAATTTCCGTGTACCGGGCCACGGAAGAGCTCGCGCCCACCAGCGTCGCCGGCTGATCGCCCGTGTTTCTCATCACAAAATAAGCAGCCCCGTTTCCCTGAGCAATGGCAGGCCGGGCCCAAGCACTTTCTACTTCGATCTGCAAAGGATTAGCCCTAAGCGGCGCCGACGCGCCAAAGGCGATCCAGGCAAAGGCTCCGACGGCGAAAACGAGCGCGGCGATCAGCTTCTTGCAATGTTTGCGCTGCACAAACCTGCCTCCTCACCCAAGGTGCGTTAGGATACCCGTTCGTCGACGAGCTTGATCAGGTCCTCGGCCACGGCGTCCGCGGGGATGCCAAGGAAGTGGACGAGCCGGAGGTTACCCGCCTTGTCAACCACGTAGGTAAACGCGGGGTGCGAAACGGCGTACCCCAGCGCGGAGCCGGGGACCTCTTCCTTTTCGGGAGCGACGTTGTAGGCTCGCCACACCGGCGCCAGTTCCTCCAGGGAGCCGGTGATCCCTATAAAGTCGGCGTCGAAGGCTTCGACGTACTGCCCCATCCGCTCCCGGGTATCGCGCTCTGGGTCGACCGAGACCATCACGAAGCGGACGCGGTCGCTCTTGTCGCCCAAGAGTTCCTTAACCTGCTTGTGATGGGCGAGCGTCGTCGGGCACACGTCGGGACAGCTCGTGTAACCGAAAAACAAAACGACCACGTTGCCCGCACTCGTCTCCCCGTGAAGGTCGAAAAGGCGGCCCTTGTGGTCCGTCATCTGAATCGGCGGAGCTTGGACCACCGGCTCAAAGGTGGCGCCGTGAAACGCTGAAGCGGTCTGAGGCGCCGGCCGGTTTTGCGCCATCCACCAGCGGAGACCGCCCAGGGCAACGGCCAGCGCGATCACGATGATGGCAAAAACTCTTTGCCGCTTGGGGATCATGGACATCCTCCTGGACCTGCCCATACATTTTGACTTTGACCCCCCGAATCCTACTTGATACCCGCTTGGGTGTCAAGAGACGAATGTCCATTGACCGGTGTTGGAGGTCCATGGCAAGCGTCTTTCCGCCAAAGGCTAGAGGGTGACATTTGTCATCCCGGCTGTCTGCAAACGCCTCTACCAGCCGGTGCCAACCCTTTGATAGGGTCAAGGTGGAACGTCATGACGATGAATGGGGGGATTTCCATGTCGACGCAGTGGATCACCGTCGATGGAAATGAGGCGGCGGCACGCATCGCCTATAAGACCAACGACGTGATCGCAATCTATCCCATCACGCCCGCCTCCCCCATGGGCGAGTTCGCGGACGCATGGGCCGCGTCGGGTAAACGCAACATCTTTGGAGCCGTGCCCCGGGTCGTGCAGATGCAGTCCGAGGCCGGCGCCGCTGGGGCTGTGCACGGCGCCTTGCAAGCGGGAGCGTTGGCGACGACGTTTACCGCCAGCCAAGGCCTCCTCTTAATGCTTCCCAACATGTACAAAATCGCAGGCGAGTTGCATAGCGCTGTCTTTCACATCGCCGCGCGCGCGGTTGCCACGCACGCGCTTTCGATCTTTGGCGATCACAGCGACGTGATGGCCGCCCGGCAGACGGGGTGGGGAATGCTCTTTTCCTCCTCCGTGCAAGAGGCGATGGACCTGGCCTTGATCGCGCAGGCGGCGACGCTGCGGGCTCGAGTGCCGTTCTTGCACGTCTTTGACGGCTTTCGCACCTCCCATGAAGTCGCGAAGATCCAAGACATCTCCGACGACGACATCCGCGCTTTGATCGACGAGTCCCTGGTGCGCCGCCACAGAGCGCGCGGGGTTTCCCCGGATCGCCCCGACGTGCGGGGAACGGCTCAAAACCCCGACGTGTTCTTCCAATCGCGGGAAGGGGCAAACCCCTACTACCTGGCAACGCCTCACATCGTCGAGCAGGTGATGGAGGAGTTTGCCGAGCGGGTCGGCCGCCGCTATGAACTGTTTAGCTACTCCGGCCACCCCGAGGCGGAGCGGGTCATCATCTTGATGGGCTCCGGCTGCGAGACGGCGGAGGAGACCGTCAGCGCGCTCGTGCAGCAAGGGGAGAAGGTGGGCGTCGTCAAGGTGCGCCTCTTCCGGCCGTTCTCGGCGGAGCACCTGATCCGCGCCCTGCCGCCAACCGTCACGCGCATCGCCGTGCTGGACCGGACGAAAGAGCCGGGCAGCGCAGGCGAACCGCTTTATCAAGACGTGGTGACGGCCATCAACCAGTTTGCTGTCGACGGCCACCTTGCGACGTTGCCGCTCGTCGTCGGCGGCCGGTATGGACTTGCGTCCAAAGAGTTTACCCCGGCCATGGTGAAGGGCGTCTTTGATCACCTCAAGGCCGAACGTCCAAGACACAACTTCACGGTCGGCATTGTGGACGACGTCACCCATACCAGCATCCCCTACGATCCCACGTTTTCAACGGAGGCAAGAGACGGCGTCATCAACGCCATCTTTTGGGGTCTGGGCTCGGACGGGACCGTCAGCGCCAACAAAAACTCCATCAAGATCATCGGGGAGTCGACCCCCAACTACGCGCAAGGGTACTTCGTGTACGACTCCCGCAAATCGGGGAGCGTCACCGTCTCGCACCTGCGGTTTGGCAAGGAGAAGATCCAAAGCGCCTACGAAGTGCAGCAGGCTGATTTCGTGGGCGTGCACCAGTTTGACTTCGTCTATCGATACGATGTCTTGGGAAGGGCCAAACCGGGCGCGACCGTGTTGATCAACAGCCCCTATCCGCCCGAAAAGACGTGGGACCGCCTGCCCAGGGAAGTCCAGCAAACCGTGATCGAGAAAGGACTTAAGCTCTACGTCATCGACGCCTATTCGGTAGCGGAAAAGGCAGGGGTGGGCAAGAGGATCAACACGGTGATGCAGACGTGCTTCTTCGCCTTGAGCGGGGTCTTGCCCAAGGAAGAGGCGATTCCCAAGATCAAGGAGTTTGTCCGCAAGAGCTACGGCAAGCGCGGTGAAGCCATCGTGCAGGCCAACTTCCGGGCCATCGACGAGGCGACGGCCAACTTGCACCCGCTGCCCGTTCCAGCGGCGGTCACCTCACAGCAAAGCCGCATCGCTCCGGTGCCGCCCGAAGCTCCTGACTTCGTGCAGCGGGTGACCGCGCCCCTCCTGGCAGGGAGGGGGGACGAGCTGCCTGTCAGCGCCCTTCCCGCGGACGGGATCTACCCGGTGGGCACCACCCAGTGGGAAAAGAGGAGTATTGCTTCAGAGGTGCCTGTCTGGGATCCGGACCTTTGCATCCAGTGCGGCAAGTGCGTCTTTGTCTGTCCGCATGCGGCGATCCGCTCCAACGTCTATGATGCGGCGTTGCTCGATGACGCGCCCGCGGGATTTAAGTCAGCGCCCGCCCGCTGGCGAGGGATGAAGGACCGCCGTTACACGCTGCAGGTGGCAGTGGAAGACTGCACGGGCTGCGCGCTCTGCGTCGAGGCCTGCCCCGTCGTGGACAAAAAGACGGGTCGGAAAGCCCTGTACATGGAGCCCCAGGAACCCTTGGTCGAGGCGGAGCGGGAAAACTTCAAGTTTTTCCTCAGCCTGCCCGCGATCGACCCAGTGCCCAACGGGTTCAAGTTTGACAACGTCAAGGATGTCCAGCTCTTGCAGCCCCTCTTTGAGTTTTCCGGGGCGTGCGCCGGTTGCGGCGAGACGCCCTATCTGAGGCTGCTCAGCCAGCTGTTTGGCGACCGCGCTGTGATCGCCAACGCGACCGGCTGCTCGAGCATTTACGGCGGCAACTTGCCCACCACTCCGTGGACGACCAACCGCCATGGGAGAGGTCCAGCCTGGAGCAACTCGCTCTTTGAAGACAACGCCGAGTACGGGCTAGGGATGCGGCTCGCCCTCGACGAACGGGCCAGCCGGGCCCGCCGCCTGGTGCGGGAGCTTTCGGGCGTCATCGGGGAAGCGTTGGCCGCCGACATCGTCTCGACCCGGCGCGAAGAGCACGTCCTCATGCGGGAGCGGGTCGAGGAGCTCAAGAAACGGCTTAGGAGCGCGCTGGAGGACGAGTCGCTGAAAGAGCGGCACGACGCCATCTCCGAGCTGCTCGAGGTGGCCGACGATCTGGTGCCTCGCAGCGTCTGGATCGTCGGTGGAGACGGATGGGCCTACGACATCGGCTTTGGCGGCCTCGACCACGTCTTGGCCACCGGAGAAGACGTCAACATCCTCGTGTTGGACACCGAGGTTTACTCCAACACGGGTGGCCAAGCCTCCAAAGCGACCCCGAGGGGCGCGATCGCAAAGTTCGCTGCAAAGGGGCGGGAAACGTCCAAGAAGGACCTGGCCATGATGGCGATCCAGTACGGCAACGTGTACGTCGCCACGGTGGCGATGGGATACGACGACCGGCAGACCTTGAAGGCTTTCCTCGAGGCCGAGTCGTACGACGGCCCGTCGTTGATCATCGCCTACAGCCACTGCATCGCCCACGGCATCGACATGACCAAGGGCCTCGAGCAGCAGCGCTTGGCGGTCCAATCGGGCCATTGGCCGCTGTTCCGGTACGATCCGCGCCGGGAGCAGCCGCTGACGCTCGACAGCAAAGAGCCCAGCATTCCCTTGGCCGAGTACCTGTACCGCGAGCCGCGTTATGAGGCGCTGCGCCGCAGCGAGCCTGAGCTGGCCGCAAAGCTCCTCCAAGCGGCGGAAAACGACGTGCGAGCTCGCTGGCGCCGGTACGCCGACATGGCCGCTCGCCAAGCGGTCGAAGTGACCTCGTAGGCCAAATTTCGAGCCCCCGGTCGATGCCGGGGGCTCGCGCTATTAGACGAAAAACGCGAAAACTCGCGCTATCGTTGCCCGTGAGTCAAAGGGACCGGCGGCGATGAGAGGAACCTTTGCAGGTAGGTGATGGTCCGATGTTCGCGCCACTTTTTAGGATCTCAAGCCTGCTGCTCATCGCCGTCGGCCTTTTGAGCGGGAGCACGGGCGCCTACGCCTTGATCTTTCAGGCCAACGCCGTCCGTTTTTTCACGTTGATGACGCTTGGCGTGGTCCTGGCTCTCGCTGGTTACTTCCTGCGCAGCTGGGCTGGGGAGCTCAACCTCGTGCTGATCCGTCCGGAGGACCTGGCCAATGACTTCACCATTGCCAAGGCGCTGGGGCTCGGGGCCAATGCGGCTCCCGGAGTGACGGCGGCCGCCGGGGCCCTCGCGGGAGCTCTGATCGTCCTTCTGGTAGGCCTGGCTGGGTTTATCACCGCGGGCGCGCTGCTGCAGGCTACCGTGCTCTTTGGGGTGTACGGCGCTGGCCTCGCGCTGATCAAACGAAGGGCGCTTCGCCGTGGTGCTCTACTGCGAGACAAAGATGGAAACTACTACGCAGCCCACCGCCGCGTGAGTCAATGGGCGGTGCCCGTGATCGTCGTGGCCTGGCTGATCGCTTCGGCGCCGGAAGCCAATCCCCTCACACTGGGCCTCATCGTCGTGGGCCTTTTCTTTTGGCTGGGCAAAGCGTTTCACCACGTCTGGGATGTTGCGCACACCGCGCTCTTGGCGCTGATCTACGGAGAAAACGGGCCCAAGACCATCGAATGGGGGCTCTACCAGTGGTTGCGGCACTCGAGAAGAGACCTTGCGCTCACCTCGGTCTCGTACGTCCCTGAACGGGCCGAGGCCACGGTGGTGGGACGCTTTGAACGCCCCGAAGAGCTCAAACGGGAGATGCGCCGCCTCGATTTCTTGCGCGAGGTCGTCCTGGTCTCGGATGAGGGCACTTCCGCGAATCACCCCTGATGATGCCTTTGTCAGAGATATCCCCTGGCCGCCGCTTCGTCGATGACGCGCTTTCCGAGCTCCCACAGGGCGGTAGAGCCTTCCTCGATGTGCCGGTTGCGGGCCATGACCTGCTCTTTGGAGACCCCATGCTTGCGCCAGGTGACGCCTTGAGCGTAGAAATTGAGCAAGATCGGGTGCAGCCTGTCCAAAGCCGCCGCGAAGCGGGCATCGGCCGTGGATCGCTCCTCAAACTCCTGCCACAGCGCCTCGAGCTCCTCTGCTTGATCTTTCGGAAGCAGCCCAAAAATCCGCTGGGCTGCAGCCTTTTCTCGCTCCTTTTGGTCGCGCCGTCCGGCCTCGTCGTAGGCGAAGGTATCGCCTGCGTCGATTTCGACGAGGTCGTGGATGAGGAGCATCTTAATCACCCGCAAAAGATCGACCGGTTCGTTGGCGTACTCGTGGAGCACGAGCGCCATCACCGCGAGATGCCACGAGTGCTCGGCGTCGTTTTCCCGGCGCGACTTATCAGTGAGGACGGACTGCCGCAACACGTTTTTGGCCTTGTCGATCTCGATGAGAAATTGGAGTTGCCTTTCTAAACGTCCTTCCACAGTTTCGCACGCTCCTCGCGCCCGCTAGACGTTAAACCGGAAGCTCATCACGTCGCCGTCTTGGACGATGTAATCTCGACCTTCCAGCCTGATCCGGCCTTGCTGTTTCAGGGCGTTCCAACCGCCTGCCGCCACCAGCTCGGCGTAGGAGGCGACCTCAGCCCGGATGAAGCCCCGGGCGATGTCGGAGTGAATCGCCCCGGCCGCCTCGCGGGCGTCGGCTCCTTTCCGCACGGTCCAAGCGCGCACTTCGTCCTCGCCCACGGTGAAATAAGACAGGAGGCCCAACCGCGCGTACGCCGCCAGGGCCAAACGTTCGACGCCCGTGCGCGTCAGCCCCAAGTCGTCCATGAAAGCCTTGCGGTCCTCAGGATCCAGTTCGGCGATCTCGCTTTCCACCAGAGCGGCAAACTCGACCACGGGCGCGCCCATGGCACGCGCTGCGCTTGCGAGCCCTTCTTTTTGCGGGTAATCGCCTTGAGCCAGCTGCTGGTCGTCAAGATTGACGGCGACGAGGGCAGGTTTGTCCGTAAAAAGGGTGTACCCCTTGAGGGCCCGCCGCTCTTGCTCGTCGAAATCCACGGCAAAAAGAGGCGTCTCTTGTTCCAACGCGGCTTGGGCTTTGTTCAGCGTGGCCAGCTGCAGCTCGTGGTCCGGTTGACGTTTTTTCGCTGCTTGCAAGCGCTCGAGGCGGGTCTCGATCAGCTGCCAATCGGCGAGCAGCAACTCGTGCGCGATGGCTGTTAGATCCTGGGCCGGATCGATCTCGCCGCGCACGTGGGGCGTCGCGGGATCGTGAAAGGCTCGCACGACGTAGACGAGCGCGTCCACGTCCTTGAGCGCGTCGACAAAGCTTTTGGGATCCAGTCCGAAAAGGCCCGCGGCACGGCTTCGAAAGGCTGATGGGATCAGCCCCGGCACCTCCATCACCGTCATCGTCGCGTAGGTGACCTTGCGGGGATTGTAGAGCGCGGCCAGGGTGTCCACCCGGGGATCGGGCACTCTTGCGATGCCGACCGCCCCCTTGGTTCCGCCGCCTTCGGGAGGCGCCGCGCCCGTCAAGAGCCGAAAGAGCGTGCTTTTGCCTGCAAGAGGCAGGCCGATGAGCCCAAGTTTCATTTTTCATCGATCCTTCCAAGAGCAACGTTGAGGTCCCAACCGGGGCCGGTGCCGTCTCAAGGCGCTGGTATCGTCGAGGCAGGCTGGTCTTGCGCGCGGCCCGCGATCCTCGCGAGCCAGCAGACGCCGAGCAGCGCCAGCCATGCGGGAGCGAGCCCGAGGCGCATGCCGGCTCCTTGAGCCAGCACGCCGACGACAGCCGGCACAAGAGCCCCCCCAAGTGCGCAGACGGCGATGATAAACCCGGTCGCTGCGCCGACATTGCCGGGAAAGACATCGCCGGTGTATGCGACCACGGTGGGGAAGATGCCGCCGGCCAACACGCCCGCCGCAAAGATGAAAAAGCCTAGCCAAGAGGTTGAAAGCACCAGCAGCGACGCGATACATGCCCCGCCGGCCAGGCCTCCCATCCAAGCTGTCAAGCTCAGGTAATCCATCCGCTGCGACAGGCGGGCGCAAGCAGCACGCCCCAGCATCAGTCCCAACCAAAAGAGGGAGGTGATCGTGGAGCCCGCCAGCGTCGATGCCTCGAGGGCGTCGACGACGTAGCTCACCGTCCAACCCGTGATCGAGGCCTCGGCGCCCACGTAGAGCGCGAGCAGCGCCGCTAAGGTGAGGAGGCGAGCGTCCAAATAGAGCTGCCATTGAAACGCCGTCGAGGGCGAGCCCGAAGGTCGCGCGCCAGAGCCCTTGCCGACCTGGCGCCGGGCAGCTAGAAGCACCAGGACCAGGAAAAGAAAGAGCATGCCGCCGATGAACAAGAAAGGCGTCGACCATCCGTAGGGCAGCAAGAGGTCAGCTGAATAAGGGCCCACCACCGCGCCGGCGGCAGGAAAGAAATGAAGCAGGTTGAGGATACGTCCTCTCGCGCCCGTGCCCAGATCCACAGCGAGGCTGTTGATCGCGCTTTCGGCAATCCCGGCGCCCGCGCTGGCAACAAAAAAGAAAAGCAGTGCCACCGGCCAAGTCGTCACGGTTCCAAAGGCCAAAAAGCCCGCCGAAAGCACGGCCGTGCCGGCGACCAGGACCGGCAGCCGCCCGAGAAGATCGGAGAGGATGCCGCCAATGAGGACGGCCAGCGCGTAACCGACGCCCTGGGCGACAAAGACCGCGCCCACCTCTCCCCGGGTGAGACCAAACACCTCTTGCAAGGCGGGAATCACAGGACCGATGACGGTGATGACAAGACCGATGACAAAATAGCCGAAAAAACAGATGCGGAGCAAAAGGCGGTGGGGCACGGCGTCACCTCGCGTCTCTCCAAGGTATTATACCTGTCCAAACCCGCTTCGTGAAAGAGAGAAGCCGAAACCCGGAGGACTTCCGCGAGCCAGCGAGCGGGAGGATGTGCCGGTTTTGATGCTGAAGGGTACTGGCGAACTCTCGCTCGTTCGGCGGCGACGAAACGTCTCCGACGACGCGACGATGGCATAACCATGACCATGAAGGACGTCGTGCATCGCCTAAGCCGTTGCTCGAAAACTTTAGCCAGAGGGTACTGTCCCATGCTGCATCCATCACGCCGGCCGATGGCGCATCGTGTGTTCCTTGTCGTGCTCGCCCTCGCAGCAGCTACCATTCCGTTCATTGCGTCGCCTGGGATCTCCGCTGCCGAGACCGTCTGGGTGGAGGCTTGGCGGCACGAGACTTCCAGGCCACTCACGGCCTTAGCTTTCGGCGATGTCACTGGCGACGGAGGAATGGACATCGTCACGCTCAACGACCGGAGCGTGATTGTCTACGCCCTGGAAGAAGAGGGGCCTCGGTTTGTGGCGAGCATTGAGGAGATCGCCGAGGTTCCTACGGCGGTCGCCGTCGCGCCGTACGACGGGGAAGACCCCCCCGCGATTTGGATCGGCACGGAAAACCCCGGAATCGTCTACGTGTACACCTACGACACCGGCTCTCGCCGCTTCGTCCGCCGGGAGCGGATCCGCTACGCATGGGCTGACGTGCAACGGTTGATCCCCCTGGATTTGGACGGATCGGGATTTCGGGATCTTGCCGTCGTCACCCGCCGGGAGGAACTGCTTCTCTACCGTTGGACGCCAGGAGGGTACGAACCCGTGCCACTGGGCGATTACGGCAGGCTGATCCGCTTCGTCGAGGCGCGGGATGTGGACGGCGATCACCGGGATGAACTGGTGGTCGCCCGGGACGCCAATCACCTGGTGGTGCTTTCGTGGCAAGAGGCCGTGGAGGCTCGCGGCGGGGAGGAGGAGTTTGAGGCGCTCGAGCCTCGAGCCAGGCTCGTCACCCTGTGGGAGAACTACATTTGGGGGACGCACCTCGCCCTCTTTGTCGACACCTTCCGCCGCAACCAGCCTGCGGAGATCATCGCGATCTCATCGCAGCGAATGGCCCATCACTTCGGCGTGGTGTCCGGCGACCTCGGACCGGTGCGCACGGCGGTGGAATGGCCGGGGGTGTTTGGGCGCATGGTCGGAGCCTTCGATCTCGATGACGACGGGATCGCTGAGATTGTCGAGGCGACCCGATCGGGTTTGGCCCTGTGGAGCGTTTCCTCCCGGGTGAGTCAGAAAGGAAGCTTGGAGCTCGCGCGCACCCCGGTGTATGCCCTCGCCCGGGACCCGGGCTCCGAGCGCCTGGTCGTCGGCGGCCCGTGGGGATTTTCGGTGTTCAAAGAGGTGGACGCTCACTACGTCAACGTCGTCACCCGAGGCGTGGCCTATGAGACGATTCGCCCGACACTCTTTATCGACGGCATGGCCTACCTGAGCGCGGCAGATTGGGAAGAGCTTTTGAAAATCCGGCTCCGCTTTGATTCGGAGTCCAAGCAGATCAGCGGCCTCAAGGGCTTTCATTTCCTCGTGGGGCGGCTCGGCGAAACCCAGTGGGTTTACGACGGCCGTCCTAAACAGACGGCTGCCCCACCGATCATCCACGACGGCCGGTTGTACTTGAGCGCCGACTTTGCCCAAGTCGTCGGCGCCGCGATCGTTTGGGAACCCTTTACACGAACGTTGGTGGTGGATCCATGAGCGCGCCTATCCGTTGTCACATCTGGGTCGAAGGACGAGTTCAAGGAGTAGGTTACCGGATCTTCACCATGCGGGAAGCGAGGCGACTTGGACTCGTCGGGTATGTGAGAAATTTGCCCGACGGGAGGGTCGAGGCCGTGATCGAAGGAGACCGCAAGGTCATCGACCTGTTGCTCGGCCGGCTGCAGCAAGGCCCCCGCCACGCCCGGGTCGAGCGCATCGAGCGCGTGATCCAGGAGCCCACGGGGGAGTTTCAGCAATTTGAAATCCGGCGATGACAAACCCCAGAAAAAGCGGGCGAGCGCCCGTCGTACGGTCTAGGCGAGCCTTGGGCTTGCATACCCTTGGGATGCCACCTCTTTGGTATCGGGAGGGTTTCCTATGCTCGTGAGAAGTGGGCAGGGGGACGGTACTGCTGTTTTCTCCCTGGGGGCTCTAGCTAGAGGCGTCGTTTTCAGTTTCGCCGTGACGCTCCTGGTCGCGCTTTTCCTGGGAATCGCTGTCGCATTGACCGAATGGGAAGGGCTATCCAGCGGGGCCCACTGGTTTTCGTATGTCAGCGTCGCTCTAGGCGGCATGCTCGCCGCGAAGCACAGTCGCCGGTATGGGTGGATTCATGGCGCCGGCGTCGGGCTTGCCTACTTTGCCATCTCCGCCGCAGCTTTCCAGCCGGACTTTGAGTGGGCGCTTCTCGTCACGACGCCGTGGCTGGTGAAAGGTTTGGGGAGCGCCGCCGCGGGTGCTTTGGGCGGCGTGATCGGCATCAATCTTTGACAACCCGAGAAAGAACCGGCACGCCAGCCTGTCGATTGCACGGAAACTTTTCAAGCTGCGGGAAGGAGTCAGCCCCCCTCGACTCGAACGAATGTAAAGGAAATGTTAACGCCCGACGATTTGCATGGGTGTCCGCCTCTCACCCAGCCCAAGGGGCGATCCCACGCCAGCTTGGGCTGGTCACGATTCTTGGCAATTTCAACGGAAGGAAACTTTTAGGCTCTGGGAAATATCCTTGAAATTGTAGGGATCCAGCAGAGCGGCGCAACCCAGCAGGGGCGTTGTGTAGGTGTCGTAGGGGGTGCGTGGGATGAAGGGGTTCTGGGGCTCGAGTGCGGTGGTCTGCCGCACGCGAGTTGGACTCCGCTTGGCAGTGATCCCGGCATTAATCGTCTGGCTAGCTCTTGGCACGGCAGCATCAGCTCAGCTCGCCACGGGTGATCTGCTGGGGCTTGCCAATTTCACGCCGACGCTGATCGAGGTGATCCGCGGCGACAGCCGGGTCGTGCTGGAGAAGAACGGTTCTGATTGGATGATGTTGGAACCCGTGCTGGACCGGGCCAATCAGGCCGCCGTAGAGGAGCTCCTCCAACGGCTCGGCAACCTGACCGTCGCCGACGTTTTGCAAGGGGAACCAGGGCAGTTCGGTCTTGATTCGCCCACGGCCACCGTGCGCCTCGTCAACAGTCAGGGCGAAGCCCGAGAGCTTTTGATCGGCGATTTCCGTTCCCCCGTAAGCCTTTTTGTCGCGCCCCGCGGCTCTAACGAGGTCTATGCGATCAGCAATGTCTCCTTGGCTCGCATCGGCCAGCATCCCGCAGCGTTCCTCGACACTCTTTTGCTCTCTTTGGATCCGGCGAGTATCATCGGTTACGAGATTTTGATCATGCCCGAAATCCAAGAGGATGAAGCCGCCGATAGCCAACCAACCGCGCTGTTTCCGCCCAGCGAGGAAGTAGCACTCGCCGGGACCGAGCAGGCCGGCTTTGCCCCGGGCGAAGGCGGAACGAGTATAATAGAAGTTGGTAAAATTGAAGGTGAAGCAGGGGCAAGCGAGCCTTTGACGATCCAAGCTACCCGGAGTGGCAGCGTTTGGCTTACTCCGGAGGGCACCGTCGCGTTTGACGTTGAGGGTTTTTTGAGAAGCATGCGGTTGGTGCAGGCTGCCGACCGGGCCCAGGATGTGCCCGAAGACGCGTTTTTCCCGGCGCCGGGAGCCGCTAAGATCGTGCTCAACCTCCGGGGCGCGGATTCGGTGACGCTGGAGATCGGCGTGACGACCCCGGACGGCAAGTACAATTACGTCAAAGTCGACGGGCGTGACGAGATTTACCTCGTGCCGCGTTTTCAGGCGGCCCACGTGATTGGTCAAGCCTTAGGTATCAACGACTCACTCCTTACGCTCGATCCGGAGCGGGTCGCGCAGCTTACACTTTCCATCGGGCCGGGCGGGGAGGAGGTCGTTTACCGCCGCAACAACGACGGCTTTTGGGAGTCCAATCGCGCCATTGTCTTCAATTTTACGCCGCTGCTCGAAGCGATCAGCTCGGTCGAGGCCAGGAGGGCTGCAGCTCCCCTCGACGATGAAAGGGGCTACGGCTTCGAAACTGCCGAGCGTTCGGTCCGGGCTGAGATTCGCTTTACCGACAACAACACCTTGCGCCTGTTGATCGGCGGACCGACGCCCCAAGGCGACGGCGTTTACGTGACGACCTCGGAGCGCGAGGGCGTCTATGCGGGAGTCCAAGCCAGCGTCGACGCTCTCATCGAGGCGGCTGAGGCCGTCCGCACCCGCCTGTTTCCGCTGGTTGAGTCGCAGGTGACGGGCCTGGAGATCATCGTGGTCGACGCCTCGGGCGGGGAGACCAGAACCCGGATCGCCCGGAGCGGCTCTGAGTGGCAGCGCAACGGTGAGAGCGTGAGCGGCGCCGATGTCAGCAACCTCCTTTCTCAACTCGCGCAACTGTCCGCGGACAGCCTGCCTCCAGTTCCCGACGATCCAGCTGAGCTTGGATTTTATCCCGCGCCGGAAAGCCGCCGGATCATCGTCGAGTTTCAGGACGGCACCCAGCGATTCCTTGATATTGGCGGCAAGGTAGAAGTTGGTTCGGGCTGGTTTGCAACGGTCAATTACTACGTCCACGTATCCGACCTGGACGACCTGACCTTTGTCCGAGAGCAAACCTTGAGGCGGCTCTTCCAGGCGATGGACGCCCTGAAATAGCCCGCACCAAGAACCGTTGGACGGAGGGACGAGCGTGAAGAAGCCTCTTACTTCCCATCCCGCGATGCGGATTGTCGTGATCGTGGCGGCGATCTTGCTCGTGTGGACCGCGCTGGCGGCCTCTCAAAGCTCCGAGACCGAGCCGGATGCCGCGGTCACCACCGGTACGGCGGACGACGCGGCCGCTGCCGGCCGGCCTCGCATCGATTTTCTCACGCTGTTTGACCTCAGCGATCGCCTTGAGCCTCTTTACGCGGATACCGTGCCCCGGTGGGAAGCCGAAGGGTGGCAACGTGTTCCCGGTGTGCGCATTGAGGTGGCGGGAGGCGACTTCGCGGAGTATCACGGCGAGATGGAGCCGGTCGTCGTCGATGAGTACGCGGGCGAGTCTGGCCGCATCTTGCTTTGGGAAGAGGAAGAGGCCATCGTCGTCTGGGAAGTGGAGGTTCCTGAGCGGGGTTTGTACTGGCTCGGCTTTGAGTACTATCCCATGCCGGGTAAGCGCGCCTCCGCCATGCGTGACGTGAAGATCAACGGCGTCTATCCGTTTAACGAAGCGCGCCGGCTTCAGTTTGAGCGGGTCTGGCGCGATGCCCATCTGCCCAAGCAGGATAACCAGGGCAACGACATCCGGCCGCTCCAGATCGAGACGCCCGAGTGGCAGTTCAAATGGTTTGAAGAAGCAGACACCATGTACAGGGATCCGTTTTTGTGGCCGCTCGAAAAGGGTGTCAACCGGATCGAAGTCAGGGCGATCCGGGAGCCGATGGCCGTGAAGGCGCTGGTGATCGCATCGCCGATCGTCCGTCCGACCTATGCCGAAGTGCTGGCAGAATACCGGGCAAAAGGGTATCAGGAAGTCAAGGACGTAGTCATCAAATTCCAGGCGGAGACGCCTCTCAAGAAGTCGGATCCGACCGTTCGGGCCGAGTTTGGCACCGACCCGCTGATGGATCCGCCTTCCGGGGGCTTTTGGCGCCTTAATGAGTTTGGCTCGTGGCGCTGGCGCAAAGGCGGCCAGTGGGCCGAGTGGACCTTTACCGTTCCCAAGGCCGGCCTTTACAAGATCGGCATCAAAGCGTGGCAAGGCTTCCAACGGTGGCCGTCGGTCCGGGAGATCCGCATCGACGGTGAGATTCCCTTCCGGGAGCTTGAAGAGTACGAGTTTAAGTACGACCGCTACTGGCGGATGGAAACGCTGAGCGACGATGAGGGCAATCCCTTCCTCTTTTACTTCGATGAAGGGGAGCACACCATTTCGATGCGCGTCAAGGTGGGTAAGGCCGCCGAGACCATCCGCCTCTTGGAGTTGACCACCAAAGAGCTGGCCTCCATCGGGCGCGCGATCACGTATTTGACTGGGCCTAACCCCGACCCGTACATGGAGTACGAGGTCCATAAGCAGATCCCTGAGCTTTTGCCCAAACTGGCGGAGATCCGGGACCGGCTGCGCAACCACGCGGAAGAGCTGCGGGCCTACGCCGGCACCCGGGTGGATTTGGCGGAACTGATGCGTTTGACAGCCGACCAAATCCAGACCATGATCCGCGACCCCTATCGCATCCACACCCGTATCGACGAGTTCGCGGAGATGCAAAGCCGCCTTTCTTACTACATCCTCGAACTCCGGTACGGTCCCCTTGCGCTGGACTACTTTATGGTCGCGGCGCCCGACACCCCCTGGCCCAGGGTGAAAGCCAACTTCTTCGAGCGCTTCTGGTATGAGGTCGAAGGCTTCATCGAGTCCTTCCACAAGGACTATGCAGGCGTCGGCAACATCTACGAGGAGGACGAAGCCCTCGAAGTGTGGGTGGCCTGGGGCCGGGAGTGGGCGATGATCGTCAAAGAGATGATCGAAGAGGACTTTACGCCCGCCACCGGCATTAAGGTCAACGTCAACGTGATCCCGAGGAGCGCGGTCCACGCTCAATCGGCTTCGGTCATCCTCTTGGCCGCCGCTTCGGGCAACGCTCCCGACCTGGTGATCGGGGCCGACCAGCAGCTTCCGGTCGAGTTTGCGATCCGAGGTGGCGTCGTGGACCTCACCCAGTTTGAAGACTTCGAAGAGGTCCTGGACCGCTTCCGTCCTGGTATGCTGACGCCCTATACCTACCGGGGCGGGGTGTACGCGCTGCCCGAGACCCAGTCCTTCAACATGATGTTTTACCGGATCGACATCATGGAGCAGATCGCGAAAGAGACGGGGATCATGGAGCCCCAGACGTGGCAGGAAGTGCTGGAGATCCTGCCGAGCTTGCAGCAGCGGGGCATGAACTTCTACTATCCGAGCCCGACCCAGACAGTGAGCTCGCAAAGCTTCGCGCCGTTCCTCTATCAATACGGCGGTGACTTCTACACCGAAGACGGGCTTCGATCGGCGCTCGATACGCCCCAAGCGCTGCAGGCCTTCCGGCTTTGGACGGACCTGTACGCCAACTTCAAGCTAGAACTGGAAGCCAACTTCTATAACCGGATGAGAACCGGTGAGATTCCCATCGGCGTGGCGGACTACTACAACTACGTGCTCCTGTCGACTGCGGCGCCGGAACTCACCGGTTGGTGGAAGATGGTCCCCTTGCCGGGAGTGCGCCGTCCCGATGGCACGATCGATCGGTCGGCGGGTGGCACCTCGACGGCTACGGTGATCTTCAGCGATTCGAAGCGTCCCGAGGACGCTTGGAAGCTCGCGAAGTGGTGGACCAGCACCGAAGTGCAGACCCGGTACGCCGAAGAGCTGGAAGCGCTGCTCGGCGTTGAAGCAAAGTGGAACACCGCCAATATCCATGCCTTTAACAACCTCCCGTGGCCAAAGCAAGACATCGAGGCCATCCAGAAGCAGTGGGAGTGGTTTAGAGAGAAACCCGTCGTCCTTGGCGACTACTTCACGCCGCGGCACCTCACCAACGCCTGGAACGCGGTGGTCCTCGAAGGCAGGAACCCGCGTGAAGCGCTGGAGAAGGCGGTCGAGGATATCAACCGCGAGTTGATCCGCAAGCAGGAAGAGTTTGGTATTGAGGTCCCCGAAGAGCTCAAGCGCGACCTCTACCGTGGACGCCATCGATTGACGACGATTCCCTAACAGATCCAGCATTCCGCCGCAGAACCCCGATGCTGGTGGACCAGGCTCGACGCGGCGGGGAGGAGAGTGAAAGCGTGGCGCAGGCAAATCCACCGATCCAACAAAGAGTGGGGTTCCAAACCCCCACGATCAAACAGAGGATGGCGGAGACGTGGAAGCAGGTTAAGAAGCACAAAGCTGGTTACCTCTTTCTTGCGCCATTCATGGTCTTGTTCATCGTCTTCACCGTAGGACCGGTGCTGACGGCGATCTACCTCAGCTTTACGTACTTCAACGTCCTCCAGCCGCCCAACTGGATCGGTTTGACCAACTACCGGCTCCTCTTCCTCGAAGACGACATCTTCCTCAAATCCTTGCACGTCACGGTCGTCTTCGCGATCCTCACAGGGCCGGTAGGGTTTCTGCTCTCGTTTATCATGGCCTGGCTGATCAACCAGGTTAAGGTGAGACTCCTCTACGTCGTAGCCTTTTACGCGCCGTCGTTGAGCGGCATCGGCATGGCGCAGATCATGCGGATCTTTTTCGCGAACGACCGTTACGGTTACCTCAACAATTTGCTCATCCGCTGGGGCATCCTCGATGAGCCGTTTCCGTGGCTCGCGGACATCGACACGATGCTGGGCGTCGTCATTGCCGTACAGCTGTGGATGAGCATGGGGCCGGGCTTCCTTTCATTCCTGGCCGGCCTGCAGCAAATTGACGAATCGCTCTACGAAGCGGGCAAGGTGGACGGGGTCCGCAATCGGTTGCAGGAGCTTTGGTTTATTACGTTGCCCCTTGTCCGGCCGCAACTGGTGTTTGGAGCTGTCATGGCCGTAGTGGGCGCCTTTTCGATGTTTGACATTTCGGTGGGTCTAGTCGGTTTCCCAAGCCCCCAATACGCAGCTCACTCGATCATGGCACACCTCTATGACTACGCGTTCTTGCGGTTTGAAATGGGCTATGCCTCCGCAGTCTCCGTAGTCATGTTCCTGATGATGTTCTTGCTCAGCTCCATGTTCCGGAGAATGCTGTCGACCAGGGGCGAGTGGTAAGCTCCTGCCAACATTTTCGCGGGGGAGGGTGATGGCTATGGCAACGCTCGTGCCTAGCCTACGCCGGAGAAACAAGGTTGAAAAAGAACCGATCGGCATCTACATCTTTCTAACCGTGACAGGAGCGTTGATGGCGCTTCCCCTGTACCTGATGGTGATCCAGTCCATCAAACCCATCGAAGAGCTCTTTTTGTGGCCCCCTCGGTTTTACGTGATGCGGCCGACGCTCGAAAACTATACCGACCTCGTGCTGGCTGCGTCACGCACCTGGGTGCCGTTTACCCGCTACGTCTTTAACAGCTTGTTTGTCACGTCGGTCAGCGTGGTGCTGTACGTGATCATCTGCTGCATGGCCGCTTACCCGCTGGCCAAGATGCGAAAGATGCCTTTTGCGGCAGCGATCTTTAACGCGTGCCTGGCGGCCTTGATGTTTGCTCCCCAGGTGACGGTGATCCCCAGATACCTGACCGTGGCCGGCCTTGGTTTGATCGATACCTACACAGCATTGATCGTCCCAGGTCTAGGCGGATCCTTCGGCGTCTTTTTTATGAAGCAGTTCTTGGAGCAGTACCCCGATGCCTTGCTTGAAGCGGCCAGGATGGACGGAGCCAATGAGTGGCAGATCTTTCGAAACGTCGTGATCCCTCTTACGAGACCCGCATGGGCGACCTTGATCATCTGGCACTCTCAGACGGTGTGGCGGGACACCTGGTCCCCCATGGTCTTTACCACGACGGAGGCGATGAAGACGTTGCCTCTGGCGATGCAGACGATGTTCTCCGGCGAATTGGTCGTAGCTCGTCAAGGGGCGGCGGCAGCAGCCACCTTTTTGGAGTCCGCGCCCTTGATCATCCTCTTTATCATTTCGCAGCGGAGAATCATCAGCACGATGGCCCACGCGGGAATCAAGTAGGTGGTGAAAGCGATGTGCGCCTTCTGGATCTCGACTGACAAGCGGATGCGATGGCTGTCAGCGCTTGTCGCGGTGGGCGTGATCGCCCTTGCGCTCGCGCTGGCGGTCGAGAGCGCGACCGCAACTGAGTTTGGGTTCCACATCCAACGAACGGACCGGGGCAACACCGGCAGCCGGCTGGTACCGTCGCCCAAACCCTATGTGTTCGACCGGTCTTATGAGTTTCTCGGCCTCAACGGGCCGCAGGACCTCTTTTATCAAAAGGATGGGGGCTACCTCTGGGTAGCCGACACGGGCAACCACCGCATCATCCAATTGACGAAGGACGGGGAGTTTGTCCGTGAGATCCGTCAAATCGTCGGCGGGGACGACGATTTGGTCAACCGCCTCGGCGGCCGCCGCTTCAACGCGCCCGAAGGCGTTTTCGTCAACGAAGACGGGGAGATCTTTATCGCCGATACGATGAACAAGCGTATCGTGCAGCTCCATCCCGATGGCACCTTGAAGAGGATCTTCCCCGAGCCCGCATCGGTCTTGTTGGGAGAAGACTTCGACTACCGGCCCACCAAGGTGGTCGAGGACCAACGAAAGTATCTTTACGTCGTCAACCGCAGCGACTACCGCGGCCTCATCTTGTTGGACCGGGACGGCGAGTTTCGCGGGTTTTTCGCTCCCAACAAAGTCGGGTTTAGCTTGCGGCGAGTCCTCATCCGGCTCTTCGCCACCGAGGCGCAGCGGGAGAAGCTCAGCAAAGAGCTGCCGCCGCCTCACTCCAATATCTTTCTAGCGCCTTCGGGTTACATTTATACCTCGACGACCTACGACCAAATCAACCAGATCAAAAAGCTTAACGGCGTCGGCACCGACGTCATGAACCGAGAAGCGATCGGAGACTACCGCTACGGCTACATCATCGAGCGGAACAACCGGGCGGTGTGGCCCAACTTCGTCGACCTGACCGTTAACGAGCAGGGGATTATCTCGGCGATTGACGCGGCCAACGGCATCATCTACCAGTACGACGACGACCGCAACTTGCTGACCATGTTTGGCGGCAAGGGCGAGGAAAACGGGAAATTTGGCTATCCCATCAGCATCGAGACCGATCCGGAAGGCAACCTCTACATCCTCGACAAAGACCGCAACAACATCCAGGTGTTTAGGCCGACGCACTTCGCTCAGCTGGTACACGCCGCGAGCGAGTTGTACGTGGACGGTCATTACGCCTTGGCTGAAGGGCCATGGCGAGAGGCGCTCAAGTACAACACCAACTACAACCTGGCGCACAGCGGTATTGCGAAGGCTTTTGAACGGATCGGGCGTTGGGAAGAGGCGCTGGTGGAATACCGGTACGGCCAAAATCGCGACGGTTACTCCGAGGTCTTCGCGAAACTGCGCCACGAGTGGATCCGAGATCACTTCGCCCTGACCGTTCTGCTGTTCGTCTTGGCGTTCTTCGTCGTGTCGATGATCGGGCGCATCTTGACGAGGATCCTCAATAAGCCCGACGAGGAGAGCGGCCCCGTCGCGCGGGCGATTCAGATGGTCTGGACGGTGATGATGCATCCCTTCGACGGGTTCTGGCAATTGAAGCGGGAGAACAAGGGGTCCGTCGTCACCGCGCTGGTCCTTGTGGCGCTCACATTCGGGCTGCGTATCGCGGATCTCTTGTTTACCAGCTACCAGATCGCGGACATTGACCCACGCGACGCAAGCTTTCTCTTGGAGGTCGCACGCCTCTTGCTGCCCTGGGTGCTCTTTTGCGTGGCCAGCTACGGCGTCACAGCGATCTTCGAAGGGGAAGGCTTCTTCCGGGATATCGTCATTGCCACCGGCTACTCGCTGGGCCCGTACCTGATGACCAAACCGATCACCATTTTGCTCAGCCACGTGCTGACCCGGACGGAGAAGTCTTACCTGACGGCCATCGACTTCGCCGCCTGGGTTTGGATCCTGATCCTGTTCTTCATCCACATCCAGGTGACGCATAACTTCACGTTGCGGAAGTCTCTGGGCACGGTGGGACTGACCCTGTTTGGCATGGTCTGTATCGTGGCGGCGGTGGGGCTCACCTACACGCTCACCGACCAAATCGTCACGTTCGTTCGGGAAATCGCGATCGAGATTACAATCCGAGGATAGGATGGGCTGAGATGGGGAGCATCCGAGCAATGAGCAGGAGAGACAGCCGAGCGCTCTTGGGAGCGCTGCTTTTGGCAGGGCTTTTGATAACATGGGTGGGGACCGCCTCAGCCGCTTCGACCCAGGTGCCCGAAGGGTACCAGCTGGTTGCGGAAAATGACGTCCTGGAGATGTACCTCAATCCAGAGACGACGCAATTTGTCATCCTCGACCGGCGTAACGGGAAACTGTGGTACACCAACCCGCCGGAGCTGCGCAACATCGCGAGCGCCCTTTGGCAGACCCATGCCCGTTCGCAGCTGTTCTTTGGGTACACCGACGATAAGCGGCGACAGATCCGGGAGACGGACCCCATCACCGAAGGCGCCCGGGTGACCTACGAGCCCATCGAAAATGGTGTCCGGATCATCTATACCATGCCTAACCGGGGGTTTGTCATCACTACCGATTACGTGTTGGGCGACGATTACTTTGAAGTGAGGATACCCGATTCGGGAATCCAAGAGACCAAGGAGTTTAGCCTCGTCTACTTGGACCTCTTGCCCTTTTTTGGCGCCGCCACCGACGATGACGAAGGGTACATGGTGTTTCCGGACAGCTCGGGCGCCATCGCGCCGTTTAACAAGACCCACGGCCGCTACGCCCGGCAATTTGAGGAGTATGTGTACGGCCCTGAGGATTATCCTTTCGTCGAGTACTTGCCGATGCAACCGGTCAACCGGCAGGTGGCGATGCCCATCTTTGGCCTGAAATTCCCCGACGGGGCCTTTCTGGGCGTGATTACCGAAGGGGAGTTTGACGCCAAGGTGGTCGCGGCGCCTTCGGGGTACATCGTCGACTATTACCGCACCAACGCGAAGTTCATCTTCCGCCGCGAGTTCCTCGCGCCCTTGCGGCGGGACACCACCGTACCTACGGTCGAGAGCTCACGGATCCGCACCGACCGGGCGGTCCGCTACTACATCCTGCCCGAGTCGCAAGCCAGTTACGCGGGGATGGCTCTCAAATACCGGGAGCATCTCGTCGAAGAGCTGGGGCTTTCGCCGGGGCGGATCACAGGGGAAGATGGCGTTGCTCCGCTGCACCTGCGGATCTTCCACGGCGTGGCCGAGGAGCGCCTGGTCTTCAATTCCCTTGTAGTCATGACCACCTTTGACGAAGCCCGGGAGATGATCGAGGAGTTGCTCGAAGCCGGCGTGACCGAACTGGACGTCACGCTGGTGGGGTGGACCAAAGGAGGATACGCGGGGCGGTATCCACGGCGCCTACCCGTGGAGAAGGCCTTCGGCGGAGAGCGCGGGCTGCGGGAGTTTGCGGAGTGGGCGCGTGAGCGCGGCATCCGCGTCTATCTCCAGGACAACTACATCGACGCCTACGCAGACAACGGAGGCTTCTCCCGCCGGACTGAGGTCGTGCGCGATCCGTCACGGCTGCCGATCCGGGGGTGGAGCCCGGGTTACCGCAGTGACCGTTACCTCCTTAGCCCCTTGGTGGCTTACGAGCGGTTTGCCAAGAGAGACATTCCCCAGTTGGCGAAATTGGGTGTCTCGGGCTTGGATCTCGAACGTTTCGGCTGGACACTGATCTCGGACCGCAACGCTAACTTCCGCGCCGAGCGGGAGCAAGTGGCCCAGGTGTGGACCGAGATCGTCAAGCTCGCCCGGGAGCATATGGGCAGCGTGATCCTTCAAGGCGGAAACGTCTACATGCTGCCGCTGGTCGACAAGGTGATGCGCTCGCCGATGGAGGAGACGACGCATTTGTTCGCGAGCCGGAGCATTCCCTTTTACCAGATCGCGGTCCACGGCGTCGTTCCGTATTACGGTTGGCCCAGCAACCTCCGGTCGGAGCCGATTCGTGGGTACTTGAAAAACATCGAATACGGCGCTTTGCCCGTATTTGAGTTGACCAAGCGCAGCTCGTCCTTGCTTAAAGAGGCCATCCGTTACAACATCCTCTTCTCGTCGGAGTTTGACATATGGAAGGATACCCTCATCCGAGAGTACCAGGAGCAGTGCGTGCGGATGGGGTACCTGCAGGACATCGCCATCGTCGACCACAACGAGCTGGCCGAAGACGTCTTTGAGACGGTCTACGAGGACGGTTCCCGCGTCATCGTCAACTATAGCGACCGCGTCCCGTGGACCGACGGGACAGTCACCGTCGAGCCGCTGTCCTGGGTTCTCATCGGGGGAGGGATTCACGATTGAGGCTTAATCTCAGAACGCGTCAAGCCATCAATGGTTACCTGTTCATTCTCCCTTGGCTCATCGGTTTCACCGTGTTTGTGGCCAGGCCATTCCTCCATTCGATCCGCTTGGCCTTTAGCACGGTCGACATGATCGCCGGGTTTTCGCTCAATCCGGTGGGATGGGCCAATTTCCGGGAGGCGTTTTTCGTCGACGAACGGTTTGTGCCGATCCTGGTGCAGGTGATCCAGCGCAACCTGGTCGACGTGCCGATCATCCTCACCTTCGCGCTCTTCACGGCGTTCTTGGTGAATCAAAAGATCCGCGGCCAGGCGTTTTTCCGTGCGGTGTTTTTCTTGCCTGTGGTGATTGCCTCCGGCCTGGTCGTCGAGCGCCTCTTCCAACAAAACGTGGGCTCTCTCGAAGCCGTCGTCGGCCTCAACATCCCTACGCTCGTCTACATGTACCTACCCGCTCGATTCGCCGACGTGGTCGTCGACGTGCTCACCCGTTTGACGTTGATCTTGTGGCGGTCGGGCATCCAGATCCTGTTGTTTATCGCAGGACTTCAGGGGATTTCCGGAACGCTGTATGAGGCCGCCCGGATCGACGGCGCGACCGACTGGGAGATCTTTTGGAAGATCACGCTTCCCATGCTGTCGCCGATCATCGTGGTCAACACCATCTACACGATCGTCGACGGCTTCACGGACATCTTCAACCCGATGGTCAACTTCATCCGGCAGGTGGCGTTTTCCGGTTCCTTTAGGCTGGGGTACGCCGCGGCCTTGGGTTGGATCTATTTCGTGCTGATCTTCCTCTTAATCGGCCTGGTCTTCATCTCATCGCAAAAGTGGGTGTTTTACGGTGGCGACCGCGAGGGTTAATCAAGAGCTCAGTCAACCCGGCATTGCGGGCGAGGCCGTCTCCTTGGCCAGAAAGCCCTGGCTGCTGGTCTGGGGACGACGGCTCCAGCGCTGGTTTTTCCTGGCGCTCGTCTATCTCCTCTTGATCGACATCGCCTTTGCCTTTTTGATGCCGGTCATCTACATGGCGTCGACATCCCTGATGACTGTTCAGGACTTTCTCGACCCGGGCGTGTACTGGATCCCGCGGGCAGTCTACTGGGACAATCTGACCCTCGCGTTTCAAAGCATGGACTACCTCGTAGGGCTGAGAAATAGCGTCACCATCGTCTTTTTTGCGACGTTGGGTCAGATCATCTCGTGCTCTCTTGCAGGTTATGGATTTGCGCGGTTCCGGTTTCCGGGGCGGGACCTCTTGTTTATGTTTGTCCTCTTTACATTCATCGTGCCGCCCCAGACTATTATCGTGCCCCTGTTTATCCTCTACCGGGAGCTGGGCTGGATCGACACCTTCTTGCCTTTTACGGTGCCAGCCTTCTTCTCCCATGGGCTGCGGGGCTCACTGCTGGTTTTGATCTTCCGGCAGTTTTTCAAGAGGCAGCCCTATGAGCTGGAGGAAGCGGCGGCCATCGACGGATGCAGCCCGCTGCGTACCTTCGGGCAGATCATGCTGCCTCTTGCTCGCCCAGCGCTCTTGGTCGTCTTCCTCTTTTCGCTGGTGTGGCACTGGAACGACTACTACGAGCCCATGATGTACCTGATGAAGCCTCAAAACTTCACGGTGCCCTTGCGGCTGTCGATCCTCCAGCAGGGATTGCAAGAGCTCACCGGCGGTCAGGCGGGCGAGTTGTTCAACGAGCCCCTGATGATGGCAGCGTGCTTCCTGGTGGTGCTGCCGCCGCTCTTCTTGTACATGCTGACGCAAAGGTTCTTCGTGGAATCGATCGAGAGGACCGGTCTGGTCGACTGATCGCTGGCATACGGTCAAAGGTCGCGGCTCGGTGCGCGCGCATCGAGCCGCGATTTTTCATGAGACAAACCTTCGCATCGAGGTGACCACAGTTGACAGACAAGCTCAAAATCGGGATCATCGGCAGCGGCGGCATCGCGAGGGGACATGCCCGGGCCTACAAAAACCTCGAACATGTCGAGGTGGTGGCCGTGGCAGACATCGTTCCCGGGCGCGCGGAAAGCTTTATCAAGGCGCAGGGGCTCGACGGCGCAAGAGCCTTTACAGATCACCGGGAGCTCTTGGAGTTTGGAGTCGATGCGGTCAGCATCTGCACGCCCAACGTTGCGCACCACGAGACCAGCATCGACGCGCTCAACGCCGGCGTCCACGTCTTGGTGGAAAAGCCCATGGCCGTCACGCTCGAGCAAGCGATCGACATGGTCCGCACGGCCAAGCGCACGGGACGCCTGCTCAGCGTAGGCTTTCAACCCCGTTACGATCCCAACATGCAGATGATCAAAGAGATCGTTCGTTCCGGGCAGTTAGGGACGGTCTACTACGTTGAGACAGGTGGGGGCCGCCGGCGGGGGATGCCCGGAGGCACCTTTATCCGCAAAGATCTGGCCGGTGCGGGCGCCATGGCCGACATCGGGTGCTACTCGCTCGATATGGCCCTCAACGCCTTGGGGTACCCCAAGCCGCTCTCGGTCTCGGCCAGCACCTACAACTACTTTGGAACCTCACCGAAGTACCACCCCGAAGCAGATCGCTTTGAAGTGGAGGATTTCGGCGTCGCCCTGGTCCGGCTGGAAGGGGGCATCACGCTTCTCTTTAAGATCTCGTGGGCAATGCACATGGACAGCCTGGGCGCGACGATGTTTTTGGGGACGGATGCTGGTCTTAAGGTGACGCCCGCTGGCAGCGGACCGTGGAGTGGGGTGTGGGATGGCGGTGTAGGGTCGATCACGCTTTACCACGACCTTTTCGGCCAACACACCGAAACGCCCATTCCGGTGAAGCGCCACCAGATCGACATCTTCGCGGAGAAGGTGTACGACTTTGTACGGGCGGTCCAAGAGGGTGGCCCGGCGCCGATCCCTGGCGATGAGATCCTTTACAATCAGGCCATCATCGACGGCGTCCTCCGCTCCGCGGAAAGCGGCAGGGAAGTCGAGATCGAGATTCCGGAGATCTAACCTCTAGAAGAAAGCTGCGGCGCCGCTTTGGCATCGACCGGCCTCTTGGCTCGCCGAGCCCCTTGGCCAGCGTGTCACAGGCCTTTGTCTTGGCATACTCTGGGCTTTGAGAACGCGCACCGAAACAGGGGTCCTGGGAGGATCCAGAGGCGGGGGGCAGCGCCAACAGCGGCGAAATCCATGACCGATGGTCACGATAGCGCATCGGGGATCGTCGCAGCCACGATTGCCCGAGGAGAGGCCTTCATCCGCAAAGGGAAGTACCGGCGAGCAATCCGGCTGTGGCGAAGCTTGCTCGAATCGGAACTCGACGAGATCGAGCCTGCCCGGGCGTCGATCCGGAGCAAGATTGCGTCCGCGTACTACCAGCTGGCCCAGATCGCCTTGCGAAGAAGTGGCCGCCAAAACTTGCGGCGCGCCGCGGAACGCTTGCGGCTGGCACTGCGGTACGACAATCGTCTGGAGTATGCCATCGAGCTGGCTCGCTGCCATTTGCGACTCGGTCAACTGCAACGGGCTGACGAGATGCTCACCCACGTCTTGAAGACCGAGCCCTCCAACGAAAAGGGCCTCTACTACGCGACGGTGACCAAGATTCGCTTGGGAGACTTCTCGGCGGCGCATAGGCTGAGCGAACGAGGGTGCCTTGCGCCGTCTCCGTTACAAGGCTGGTGGCAACGCTTACAGTCCCTAGCTGCGGCGGCGCAAGAGGACTTCTCCCAAGCGCTCGCCTTAGCCCGGAGCCTCTTGAAGCTGATTCCACCTTCGGTCTGGCTTTCCGACATCCTCGCCATCACGAAAGCCTCCACGCCCGGCGCTGACGTCGCGAGCGCCCTCGACGCCGTTCTCCAAGCCCTTCGGGAGCATGGGCGACAGGCTCCCGAGCTCAAGGCGCTGGCTGGCGACATGCAGGCCCACCTGGGCAATTACGAAAGCGCCGTCCGGCATTGGTCCGGTGCGGCCGCCGAAACCAAAGACCGCTCGCTCATGACCAAGGTGGCTCGCGTCTTGGAACATCAAGTCGTCCAAGCGCTCCAAGAGCGCGCCCTGCAGCGAGCCGTCGAGTGGTACCGCCTCGGCGTTGAGTGCGGTGTTGAGAAGGCGATCAAACCGCTGGAGAGCGTGATTTCTTTTCACCAGGCTCAAGCGTCGTGGAAGCGGCGAGATTACCACACCGCTGTTGCAAAGTTTACTGCTTGTTTGCAACGCCGTCGGTCCGTCGACATCGCGCGCTTCCTTGCCATCTCCCATGAAGCCCTGGGCGACTGGGTGAGCGCCGCGGCGGCATGGCAGACCGTTTACGAGCTTGCGACCGGAGAACGACCCGAAATGATGCTTGAAGCCGCCCGGCGTCAAGGGCTCGCATACCTGCGGGCCGGGGCTTACGAAAAGGCCAATGGCGCACTTTCGCGCTCTTTAGAAATCGATACCGACGACGAGATCTACTTGTATCTTGGATGTTCCCTCATCCAACTGGGCGATGTCCAAGCGGCGACGAACCTGTTTTCGAAAGCGCTGGAGGACGGCGGCGAAAACCCCCGGCTCCTCATCGGGCTCGCGATCGCGATGGAGCTGGCCGAGCGAGGGTTGGAGGAGCGGGTCGCCGCGTGGCGGCGGGCTTCGATGGCGTCGGATGAGCCCTGGGTCTACCGTTTCTGGCGCCGCCGGCACCTAGAACTTGCCCGCCATCACCTTGAAGCAGGCCAGTGGGACCGAGCGCTAGAGGGATTTATCGCGCTCTTGGCTCAAGACCTGGACGACGGTGAAGGTTGGGCGTGGTGCGGTGCCGTCCACCTCAAACGGGGGAGGAGGGAAATCGCCCAGAAGTGCTTTGACCACGCGCTGCGCGTCAGTGCCACCGGCGAGACCGCGCTCATGATCGGAGAGCACCTGCTACAGTCCGGCGAGGAAAAGGCGGCCCGGGAGTACGTGGATCGGGCCGTCGAGTTGGACCCGTCGCCAACCACCGAACTGGCCATCGCCAGGATGTACCTGAAGCGGGGCCGGCGGGCCGACACCATGCATTACCTGCGGCGCGCGCTCGGTCGCTCTGCGAGAGGCGAACCTCATTTGGCCGAGATCGCTCACCTTGCGGTGCTCGCGGGAGAGGGCGAAACAGGGAGGCGGCTCCTAGCCGATCTCACGAAGCTGTCGGATGATACGCCCTTTGCCCAATTACTCCTCGCTGCTGAAGAGATTAGGCTAGGCCGGTACAAAGAGGCGGCGGAAGGCATCCAGCGAGTCGAGGAGAAGGTCTTGGTGACCCACGACCTAAGGCTCGCGGCAGACACCGCCTATTTTCACAAAGCCCTGCAACGGGCCATGGCTTCCCGCAACCTCGATGAAAAGGAATTTCGCTCCCGGCAGGAGGCCCTGGCGATACGGTGGGTGCAACAAGTGAACCCATCACACTTAAGGCCAGACGATGAAAAAGAGCAGCTCCTCGCTTGGACGCGCCGCCAACTCTACATCGCGGAAGCGCTCGATCCCCGGGACTCCGAAGCCGTGGAGACGGCCGAGATACCCCTTCCGCCTACGGAGTTGCCCAAGCTTTTCTCCTTTGGGCGTCCTCTCCCTTTACTCCGGCTGTTGGCTCACGAGCCCGACTGGGACCGGATGAGCCGGCGGGTATCCGGGCGCGATGGAGGCCCTTCTTAGCGCTGCGGGGCATGAAAAAAACCCCTCCCATTGGGAGGGGTTTTCATGATGCATTGCTATGCTCTAGGAGCCGACCTTCAGCCTGAAGCGAGCTTTCTCGGCTCGCGCCTTGGCTTTACCTGGGATCCTTCGATGAACCCGGATCGCCGGCTCCTGGTCAGTTGAGCCAACCGCGGTCGGCCATTGCCTGGGCGATCCGCTCCAGGGAGACCATATTGGCCGCAAGGCGCGTCGGAACGTTTTTCTCCTGGCTCATGGCGTAGGTCTTGTTAAAGGCCTGGGTGATCATGTACTCCAGTCGCTGCATCACTTCGTCGGCAGTCCAGTAGAAGTTTTGCAGGTTTTGGACCCATTCGAAGTACGAGACGGTCACGCCGCCGGCATTGGCAAGGATGTCAGGAATCACCATCACGCCACGCTTGTGAAGGATCTCATCCGCCTCGGGAGTGGTCGGGCCATTGGCCGCCTCCGCGATGATCCGCGCTTGAATCCTCGGCGCATTGCTGCCTGTAATCACGTTTTCCAGCGCGGCGGGGACCAGAATATCACACGGCATTTCGAGAAGCGCGTCGCCATCGACCTGCTGGCACCCCGGAAACCCTTTGACGCTGCCGGTCTCAGCCTTGTACTTCGCCAGGGCGATCGGGTCGATGCCATCGGGATTGTAAATCGCGCCTTGGGAGTCACTGACACCCACAATCGTCACACCCAGTTCGCTCAACAGGCGGGAACTCGTGCACCCGGCGTTGCCAAATCCTTGGATAATTGCCCGCGCGTTTCCTAGATCGAGGTTGAGGCACTTAGCCGCCTCGCGAATGGTAAAGACACAGCCGCGCGCCGTCGCCTCACTGCGCCCCAAAGAGCCGCCGGCCGACAGGGGCTTTCCTGTGATGACGCCGGGGGAGTAGCGCCCCACCAGTTTGCTGTACTCGTCCATCATCCAGGCCATGATCTGCGGGTTGGTGTAGACGTCGGGAGCGGGGATATCCTTGTCAGGGCCGATGACGTCGACGATGGCCCGTATGTATCCCCGGGAGAGACGCTCCAGCTCGCCCTTGGAGAGCCGCTTGGGATTGCAGACGACCCCGCCTTTGCCTCCCCCGTAGGGCAGGCCGACCAAATTGCACTTCATCGTCATCCACATGGAGAGGGCTTTGACCTCGTCCAAGGTGACGTCGGGGTGAAAGCGGATGCCGCCCTTAGCTGGGCCCGTGGCGTCTGTGTGCTGCACCCGGTATCCGATAAAGGTCTTGATCTCGCCGGAATCCATTTTCACCGGGATGCTGACCGTGTAGACCCGCGCTGGCTCTTTGAGGATCTCGTAGACGCTCAAATCCAGATTGAGGGCCTCGCAAGCCTCGCGCAGCTGCTGCCTTGCAATGTGAAAAGGATTATCGGTTTCATGCTGGATCTTGAGTTCCGCCGCCACGTTGAGACCTCCTTTAGAACGCCTAGGTAGCGCCACCCCCGCCGCAAAAGAGAATGTACGATGATCCCTTTGAACGACCCGTCCCTTGGGAGATCCTTTGGCGATCTTTGGCCCAAGAGGTCGCCCTCGGCCGTAGGAAAGCGCAACCGGATTGACGTGTGTTTCCTCACCCAAGAGAAACGTGGGCAGGCAGCCGGCATCCCGAACAAACCGCCGCCGGCCACGGTGTTTACCTACTTTTATGCGGAAGATTTCCGATGTCCTGCATCGAAGTGTTGGTTTCGCGAAGGTATACTCGTATGCGAGTACACCAGTATACACGTATACAGTGTGCGAGATGCAGAGAAAGCAGATCGCCCGTTCCGTCAAACACGGAACGGGCGATCCTTTGTGTGGCAGGGGAGACAGGACTCGAACCCGCAACCCCCGGTTTTGGAGACCGG